>JAKQHR010000190.1 GCA_029557905.1 Verrucomicrobiota bacterium | reverse complement strand
ATGCTCGGCCACCGCCCACGCGATGCTGATGCCGTCGAAGGTGCTGGTGCCGCGCCCGATTTCATCGAGCACGATGAGGCTTTTCGGCGTGGCGTTGTTCAGGATGTTGGCGGTTTCCTGCATTTCGACCATGAAGGTGCTGCGGCCGCGCGTGAGGTCGTCGCTGGCGCCGACGCGGGTGAAGACGCGGTCGGTCAGGCCGATTTCGGCTGATCCCGCAGGCACGAACGATCCGATGTGCGCCATGATGACGATGAGCGCCACCTGCCGGATGTAGGTGGATTTGCCCGCCATGTTCGGGCCCGTGATGATGATGAGCTGGCTGGTCCCGTTGTCGAGGATCGTGTCGTTCGGCACGAAGCGCTCGGCATCGGGCATTTGTTCGATGACGGGATGCCGTCCGTCGCGGATGCTGAGGGCATCCCCGGCGGTCATTTGCGGCCGGACATAGCGCAGGGTGTGCGCCCGGTCGGCGAAGCCCGCAAGGATATCCAGTTCGGCGACGGCCGCCGCAGTTTCCTGAATCACGGCAGTCTGCTGCGTGCAGCGCTCGCGCAGTTCGACGAAAAGCTCGTATTCCAGCGCCATGGCACGATCCTGCGCGCCGAGGATTTTATTTTCATATTCCTTGAGCTCAGGCGTTATGAAGCGCTCGGCATTCACCATGGTCTGTTTGCGAATGTAGTTTTCCGGCACGAGGTTCAGGTTGCTTTTCGTGACTTCGATATAGTAGCCGAAGACCTTGTTGTGGCGGATTTTGAGCGATTTGATGCCGGTGCGGTCCTGCTCGCGCTGCTGGAATTCGGCCAGCCAGTTGCGGCCTTCCGTGGCCGCGGAGCGCAGCTCGTCCAGTTCGTCATGGTATCCTCTGCGAATGATGCCGCCCTCCTTGATGGGGATGGGCGGTTCGTCCACAATGGCTTTTTCAATTTCATCCACGAGTTCCGGAAGCGGGCGGATGCGCTCCCCGATTTCCGCCAGCGCGGGCACGGGCTGCCCGGCCGCAAGACTGCGGATATGGGGCAGGGCGGAGAGCGAGGCGGCCAGCGCGCGGATGTCGCGCGCGTTTCCGCCGCCCGCGCTGAGCCGCGCGATGATGCGTTCCATGTCTCGCACGAGCGCGAGCGTTTCGCGCAGGTCCTGAAGAAGCGGCCAGTTGTCATGCAGGGTCTGCACGGCTTCGTGCCGGCACTGGATGCGGTCCAGATTGTTCAGCGGCCGCAGAACCCATTCGCGCAGGAGTCGTCCGCCCATAGCGGTTTTGGTGGCATCGAGAACGCCCAGCAGCGTGTTCGCCGCTCCGGCCACCCTGCGCCCGCGGCACTCGACAAGATCGAGGTTGGCTGCGGTGGATTCGTCGAGAAGCATGAAATCGTCCGGGTTGCGTCGGCGCACCTGCCGGATGTGGTCGGCCCGGACATGGAGTTCGGACGTGACATAGTGCAGCACGGCACCCGCGGCGGATATGCCGGCTTTGCAGGTCTCGCACCCGAAACCCTCCAGCGAATGCACCTGAAAGTGGCGCTTCAGAAAATCCGAGGCGGTGACGGCATCGAAGGTCCAGTCTTCATAGGGGGTCAGAACGGCCTGGGCCTGACGTTCCAGCATGGCGCGGACTTCGGGCTGCGCGGCCTGCTCTTCGGGCACCAGGCATTCGGAGGGGCTGTAGCGAAGCATGTTCTCGCGGAGGGCATCGGGGCTTGAGCTTTCCTCGATCCAGAAGCTTCCGGTGGACAGATCCAGCAGCGCCAGCCCGAACAACTCGCCGGTCCGGCAGAGCCCCGCCAGCCAGTTGTTGCGGTCGGACTGGAGCACGGCATCCTGCAGGACGGTGCCGGGCGTGATCACGCGCGTGACTTCGCGCCGCACGATGCCTTTGGCCTGCGCGGGGTCTTCCATCTGCTCGCAGATGGCAACCTTTTTGCCTGCGCGGATGATTTTCGCGAGATAACTGTCGGCGGCATGATAGGGGATGCCGCACATGGGCGTGTGGTGGCGCCTGGTGAGCGCGATATCGAGGATGCCGGCGGCGGTTTTTGCGTCATCAAAAAACATTTCGTAGAAATCGCCCAGCCGGAAAAACAGGAGGGTATCGGGAGGCAGTTCGCTGCGTATCCGCCGGTACTGCTGCATCATTGGTGTGAGGGTATCGCTCATAAATTCCGTGATGCAGAATAGGACAAGGTGCGCCGCGATTCAATCATTACCGCAAGCCGCGAGCATGAGCGCGTCAGCGCTCGTCGGGAACGTCGGGGAGTTCTTCCTTGCTCAGGATGGCATCAAGACTTTCGACATCGTCAAAGTCCGGCTCCTTGCCGGACAACTCATCTTCGGCCTGCGCGGCGCAGTCCTTGCAGAGACCGTCACTCTGGAAACAGGCCGCACAGTATTCGATGCCGCACACGCTGCATTCCACCATGTTGTCGTCGCCATGCACGGGACATCCCTGCGCCATTCCATAGTTCAAAGAATCATCTGTCGTGAACATATTCACCTCCGTGCAGAACTGCTATGCCTGCCAGCTTTATTATTAATTTAACCTAGACCAACAAAAACCTGATGACCAGAAAAAAGAGGATGAAAAAAACGGGAACTCGGGGGTGAAATTCTGCGCTCTGCAGCGGACGGGGAGGGGATGCGGATTCTTCAGGCTCCCGGTGATTGCATGCGACGGCGACGGGCGAAAAAACCGGTCAAAAAGCTTAAAAATGCCAAAAAATGGTCAAAAAAGCCAAAAAATCAGCAAAAAACGGCGAAAAATGGTCAAAAACGGCCCAAAATCGTCGATTTTTCTTGAAAAATGCGAAAAAATGGCTTGCGAGGGGTTAAGGAAGAGCATAGCTTGAGAGACAAATTGGCGCACCTTTTCGAACGATGAAGGCGAAACTTTTAGATAAACTGATTGATCATCTGGATGTTCTGGATGCGGAAAGCCTGCAGGGGCATTTTCTTACGCTGGCCCGCGAACGCAGGCTGATGGAAACCATTTTCCATGCCGTTCAGGAAGGCATCGTTGCCCTGGACGGAGAGGGAAACATTACCTATGCAAACCGCGCCTCCGAGAAACTGATGGGCTTTTCTTTTGATGAAGCCGGAGGCACACCGATCCGCCGCTACCTGCGCGAGGTGGACTGGGATCACCTGCTCGACTTCAATGAAGAGGATACGTCCCGCTGGATGGTGCGCGAAGTCTGCACCAGCTATCCCGAGCCGCGGGTCCTTCAGTTTTATGTGGTGCCCCTGTCCATGGTAAACAGGAAAGAGGGTGGGGCCGTGCTCATCTTCCGTGATATTACACGTGACCGGCGGGATGAAGAAAACATGCGCGAGTCTGAACGCCTCAATGCCATCACCCTGCTGGCGGCCGGCGTGGCCCACGAGATCGGCAATCCGCTCAACTCGCTCAATATTCATCTGCAGCTGCTGAGCCGCGAACTGGCCGCGCTGCCCGATGAACAGCGGAAGGAACTGCGTGAGCTTGTGGATGTGGCCACATCCGAAACCCGCCGCCTTGACCAGATCATCAATCAGTTCCTCGGCGCGCTCCGGCCTGTCAAAATGAGTCTGGAACGGCAGCAGCTCGATTTGATCCTGAAAGACACTTTGCGGTTCATGAAAAAGGAAATCGAAAACCGCTCGGTCATTATCGAGGTGGATGTTCCGTCCAGTCTCCCGCCGGTGCGGGCGGACCGCGACCAGGTGCGGCAGGCCTTTTTCAATGTCATCAAGAATGCGATTCAGGCCATGCCCGGCGGCGGCATCCTGAAAGTGACCCTGTCCGCCACGGACCGCGCGGTGCAGGCGGCCTTCACCGACACCGGAGTCGGAATCGAAGCCGGGGACATGGGGCGGATCTTCGAGCCGTACTACACCACCAAGGCCGAAGGCAGCGGACTGGGCATGATGATCATTCACCGCATCATGCGCGATCACGGCGGTGAGATTGAAGTCCACAGCGAACCGGGCCGCGGAACCGCCATCACGCTGATCTTCCCGCGCGAGGATGCCCGCTTCCGCCTGCTGGAATCCCACACCGAAACCGGAAAACCGGAGGACCGATGAATCTGCCCACTGTGCTGATTGTGGATGATGAGAAAAACACCCGCGAGGGACTGTCCCGGGCGCTGCGGAAGAATTACCGGGTGCTGCTGGCCGAGCATGGACATCAGGCGCTTGAAATCATGGACCGCGAGCCGGTGGATGTGCTGCTGAGCGATATCCGCATGCCCGGCATGGACGGCCTGACGCTTGTGCAGCGCGCGCTGACCCGCGAGCCGCAGCCGGTATGCATCCTGCTGACCGCCTATGGTTCAATTGAAATGGCAGTGGAGGCCATGAAGCGGGGCGCGTACGATTTTCTGACGAAACCGGTGAATCTTGACAAGGTGGAAATCCTGCTGAAGCGGGCGCTTGACTCGCGCAGCATCGAGGCCGAAAACCGCCGGCTTCACGAGCAGCTCGACTCCAAGTTCGGGATGGAGAATCTGATCGGCGAATCCGCCCCGATGCAGCAGGTGTTCGACACGGTCCGCCAGGTGGCCGCCGCGCGCGCGACGGTTCTGATCGAAGGCGAAAGCGGTACCGGCAAGGAAATGGCGGCCCATGCCATTCACAGGTTGAGTCCGCGCGCGAAGGGCCCGATGATTGCGCTGCACTGCGCCGCTCTTTCCGATTCGCTGCTGGAGAGCGAGCTTTTCGGTCATGAAAAGGGCGCATTCACGGGGGCCACGGAACGGCGCCGCGGCCGTTTCGAGGCCGCCGACGGCGGCACGCTTTTCCTTGATGAGATCGGCGAAATCAGCCCGGCGGTGCAAGTGAAAATCCTGCGTGTGCTGGAGGAGCGGTGCTTCGAGCGCGTCGGAGGGCAGGAGACCATTGATGTGGACATCCGCCTGATTGCCGCGACAAACCGGGATTTGAAGAAGATGGTCGAGGAGGGAAAATTCCGCGAGGATCTCTATTACCGGCTTCACGTGGTGTCCATCCGCATGCCGCCCCTGCGGGAGCATCCGGAGGACATCCCGCTGCTGTGCCGGCATTTTCTGGACCAGTTCAACCGCGAGAACAGCACGGCCCTCGCGGGATTTACGCCGGACGCGCTGGAGGCCATGACGCAGTACGACTGGCCGGGCAACGTCCGCGAACTCCGCAACGCGGTCGAGCGGATGGTGGTGATGGCGCGCGGCGACAAGCTGACCCTGCGCGACATCCCGGCGCCGATTCGCGATGCAGCGGCGCCGCGGGCCGGCCGGGGGGCTCCCGCCGCGCTTTCGCTGGAGCATGCCGAACGGCAGATGATCGTGGAGGCGCTCAGGGCAACCGGAGACAACCGGACGCTGGCGGCCGAACGGTTGGGTATCAGCCGAAGGACGCTCCACCGGAAACTGAACGAGTACGGACTGCGGGGGGATGGCAAACAATGACGCGTTGCTTCTGTACGAGCCTTTGGCAAGCTGATATGTTTTCTGCAAACGGAAAGGACAGGTAACAGTTATGGCGGCACGGCCGTTTGAGTCCAGGCTTCAGGACCTGGTTTACAATGTGGATGTGGGAGTCGGACGCGAGATCATCCGGTTCGGACTTTACGTCCTGTTCTTCCTTTTCATCATCCTTTTCTACACCGTGGTGCAGTTCAAGGGCCTCAAGGAGGAGGAGGCCATGGACTATGCGCAGCTCGGGCGCAACCTGGCGCAGCAGAAGGCGTTTGTGACGCAGTGCGTCCGGCCGGTCACGGCCGGCTTCTTCCTCAAGAGACCTGAAGTGCAGAATCCCCTGATCATGCGGCATCCCGACATTCTTCATCCCCCGCTTTATCCGGTCCTGCTCGGCACGGCGTTCAAGCTCAGCGGTGTGCCTTTTGCCGTGGAGACCAACGCGCGGACTTTCCCGGCCGAACAGCGGGTCATTATTCCGCTGAGCCATTTGTTCAGCATCCTGACCGGCATTCTGGTGTATATGATCGGCCGCCGCCTGTTTGACCGGCGGGTCGCTGTGACCGGGATGATCATCTTTTATTTGAGCGACTGGGTCTGGCGCGAGAGCTGCTCGGGCCTTCCGCTTTCCATGACCGCATTCCTGGCCGCTCTGGCGACCCTGCTCACGGTGCAGGCGGCCCGGATGCGCGCGCAGCCCGCCGTGCGCGCGCGCAGCTGGCTGGTTCCGCTGGTGCTGGCCGCCGTGACATGCGCCGCCGCCGCGCTGACCCGCTACGGGGCTGTCGTGCTGGTGCCGATGCTTGGCCTTTATGTTTATCTGACCTTCGGCCGCCGGGCCTGGGCCTGGCTGCTGGTGTTCCTGCTGATCTTCTCCGCATGCGTGTCCCCGTGGCTGGTCCGCAACTACAGGGTCAGCGGAAAAATCCTCGGTCTTGCGCCGCAGACGGCCCTGATCGGGAGTTCCGCTTTCCCGGACGACAGCTTCTTCCGCACACTCAATCCGGATCTCTCCTATGACCGCGTTCAACCCTCCCTGACGGACCAGTGGCTCAAGCGCATGGGCGAGGCCTTCAGTGAAAACCTGAAGCTGCAGCGGGCCGGCCTCCTCGGATGCTTTTTCCTGGTCACCTTCTTCTACGGTTTTGTCCGGCCGCAGGTGCAGCGGCTCCGCTGGTGCGTGCTGCTGGGCCTTCTGCTGCTGGTGATGCTGGCCGGACTGTATGGCGAGAGCACTTCGCGGCTCAGCCTGATCTTCTGGCCTATGATCCTTCTTTACGGCCTGTCCTTTTTCTTCATTCTGCTGGACCGTTTTGAATTTGCCATGCCCATCCTGAACAAGGCCCTCACCGCGTTTCTTGTGCTGCTCTGCTCGCTTCCCATGCTTTTTGCCCTGCTCCCGCCGCGGCCGGGCATTCCCTATCCACCCTATTTCCAGCCCTATATTGTTCACGTCAGCGCCATCCTGAAGCCTAATGAGCTGATGTGCACCGACATGCCCTGGGCCACGGCATGGTACGGCCAGCGCACATCGCTGCAGCTTCCTCAAACCCTTGATGAGTTTTACCAGATCAACGACCTGTACCAGAAAATCAGCGGCCTGTATCTGACCACGATCATGCGCGGGCGGCCCTATATTGGCGGTCTGCGAAGCGGCGCCGACAAGACATGGTTCCCGATCCTGGAGCAGCGCATTCCGGCTGATTTCCCGCTGACGGACGGATTTCCTATTGCCGAGATGGACCAGATGTTTCTCACGGATCGTGAACGTCTGATGAAATAGAACGCGGAGCAGCCATGGGATTGTTCATCAAAGGAGGGTACCGGCAGTCGAAACGGCACCGCCGTCAGACCGCGCGCCATCAGCTCAAGAAAATCCGAGAAGCCGTCTGGGTGCTGGTCTGGCTTGGCCTCGGCTTCGCGCTGATCTTCGGGATCGTGGCCCTGTTCCTGAAAAATCCCTCCCGCGCCCGCTGGCTGGATTTCTCGGTGATCTATTTGGCGGCCTCCGCCGTTCTTGCGGGAGTCTGCGGACTGCTCAAGCTGATTGAGCTCAAGGGCTATGCCCGGGGCAGGGGAGATGATGACGAATGAATGACCTTCGCAAACCGGCAGCCCGAAAAGACGGCATGGTGCTTGTGCTGGTCCTCGTTCTGCTGGGTCTGATCACCGCTCTCATTGTGCAGGCGCAGGTGGGGGCGCTGCTGAATCTGCGGATGAGGGATGCCGAACTGCAGGCGGCCCGCCTGCGCGAAGTCCTCACCACGACCGTTCTTGACGCCCTGCAGCGCCTGGCCGACGATGACCTGCTGTCCGTGGACCACCTTTCCGAACCGTGGGCCCAGCCCCTCGAGATTGAATATCCGTCCGGCATTTCCGTCTGGGTGGCCGTTTCTGACGCACAGAGCGGGTTTGACCTTAACAATCTGTACTGCGAGAAACCGCCGCTGACGGCGCAGAGCCCCGCGGAAGTGCTGATGAATATCATGACGCTCTGCGGTGATTATGCTCCGGTGGAGCGTGCCGATGCGCTGCGCGACTGGATTGACCCGGACTCTGACGGCTTTTTCGAAACAGCCTACTACGAGCGGCGGGAGCCGCCTTTCCAGGCGGCGGACAGCTGGCTGAACAGCTGGCATGAACTCGCCTTCGTGCAGGGCTATTCCTATGCGTATTTCCTGTCGCCCGGTCAGCCGTCCCAGGTCACGACCTCGGCCGATTTGCCGGACTGCCTGACAGTGATTCCGGGCCGTCGGGCCTCGCCCGTCCCGGTGAACATCAACACCGCCCCCCGGGAGGTCCTCACGGCTGTCGCAGGTCTTGCACAGGAGGAATGGGCGCGCCGGATTCTTGTGATGCGGCAGGCCGCGCCGATCATCAGCCTGGAGCCTTTGCTGGAGGCCGCCGGACCTGATCCGGATGCTCTTCGGCCCATGCTGGATGTGAAAAGTTCGGTATTCTGTGTCAAAGCCAGCGCCTTTTATGATAGTCATACGGCCGATATATGGGCGCTGGTCAAGCGAAACGAAGACGGTGAAGTATCCATTATCCGCTGGGTGATGTGATCGAATGAGCAAACTGCGGAACAGAACAGGTTATGGTGTGGATCTGGCCGGCGGCCGGGCGGTCGTGGTTCGGTCTGCCTCCAACCGCCGCTTTGAAACGGTTTATAACGGTCCCGTCGGTGAAATGGGCCCGGCTGTTGCGGCGGCCGCGACCGCTGTCTCAAGAGGCCGCGCGCTGGCTTCCGGATGCCAGTCGGTTGCCGCGAGTTTGACCCGCGTGCTGAAAGCTCCCTTTGCGTCGGTGAAGAAAGCCGGGAGGGTGTTGCCCTCGCTGCTGGATATCCAGCTTCCGTTTCCGCTGGAAACCTGCATCTACCGTTTCCTCGATGTCCGGCGGTCGGGCGACCATGTGCGGGCCCTCGCGCTGGCCGCACAGGACGAAGCCGTTCGTCGGCGGATGCGGCAGCATGAAGAAGCCGGAATGATCCTCACATCCCTTGATCATGAAGGACTGGCTCTCTGGACCGAGAGCCTTGAAGATTATCCCATCGAGCCCGATGCCGTCCGCATGGTGGTCTCGCTCGGATGCGAAAACACGGTGCTGGTGGCCGGACGGGGTCTGTCCTTTGAATCGGCGCACCATTGTCCGGTGAGTCTGGACCGCCTGCGGAGCGGAGAGACGGCCGCGGCGGATGATCTCGTCCGCAGGATGCGTCATGTGCTTCAGGCCGGACAGTTTCTGCAGGCCGGCCAGAAAATCCAGTGGGCATGGACCGGAGCCGGCGCGGCCGATGAGGCGCTTCGCTCCCGCCTGGAATCACTGCTTGAACTTGGTCCCGAGGTCATACGCCTTGTTCATCGCGAACCGGAAACCATGCTGGCCCGCGCTTTGAGCCGTCGTGCGATCCGCGAGGGGAATTATGCCGTCAACCTGATCGCGGGAGACCGCGCGAATCCCGCGCTTGAGAAGCTGCGCCTGCGGCGCCTGCGCGGCGCGGCCGTCTTCTATTTTGCGCTCGGCCTGCTTTTGACGGGAGTCAATGCGGGATGGAACGCCTGGCTGGCCACGAAAGAGGCGGAGATTTCCCGGCGGATCGGCCGTGCGGCGGAAGCGATTGCTCCGGGCACACGGATTTATCCGGGGCAGGAATTCCTGCTGGTCAGCCGCGCCCGTGAGGCCAACGCACCGAACGTGAGTCCTTTCACCAGGGTCTTCAAGCCGTCTCCGGCCATGCTCCTGCGCGAACTGCTGGATGCCGCCGCCGCGGCAGACATCACCATTTCCAAGTTGTCGCTCCGACCCGATGCGGCTACCGTGACCGGCGCGTCGGAAACCTGGGCCGGCTGCGAAAAACTGTCGCCTGTTTTCACCACATACGGTTTTATGGTCTCTGAACCGCAGCGCGAGGACGCGGGCGCCGATGAGCGCGTGCATTTCAGCCTGTCGGCGGGAGTTTCAGATGGCGCAAAGTAGATTCAAATATGCGGGCTTGTGGCTGGCGGCCGCCATGCTGGCGGCAGGATTGCTTTATTCCGCGCACACCGTCCGCATCACGCCCCGGCGGATCAGAAGCATCCGGCAGAAGCAGGATGTCCTGCTGCAGATGCATGATCTGCAGAAAATTGCCCTTGCCGAACAGGCCGCCGTCAGAAGGTTCGAGGACGATGCTTCCGCACGCCCCTGTTCGCTGAAGGAACTGGCGGGCCGCCGCGCAGACATTCGTCAGCGCGAAAGTGTTCAGCTGGCCGGAGGCTGGACCCTTTACCGCACGGAAGTCGTGTTCAACGACACCCCCTTTGATGCGGCTGGAGACTTTATTGCGGCGGCGGAAGCATGCCGTCCCCCATGGCGTGTGACGGAATGCCAGTTTTCCGCCTCGCCGCGCGCGCCCGCCGCGGGCACGGTGACGCTGATGCTTGAGGCGCTGGAAAAAACCGGAGGCGGACAGTGAACCCCCTGACCGATCTCTGGAACCGCCGCGAGATGCTCTCCAATCTGGTCGGCCGTGAACTGAAGAGCCGCTACAAGGACTCGGCGCTGGGTTTTCTCTGGAGCATCCTCACTCCGCTTTTCATGGCCTGCATCTATGTCTTTTTCCTCCGGCTGCTGGCCCGCGGGGTTCCGATGGAAACCATCATCATCGGCGTTTTCGCTTGGCAGTTCACGGCGCTTTCCGTGAGCAGCGGCCTTTCGGCAATCACGGGGAACTCCAACCTCGTGAAGAAGGTCTTTTTCCCGCGCATCATCCTCCCGACCGCCGCCACGCTCGCCAACCTTGTGAATTATGTGCTTTCGCTGGTTGTGCAGCTCGCGCTGGTGGCCGTGCTGCTGGGACTGCAGAACAAAACGATGAATCCCTGGGTGCTGGCCCTGCCGATTCTGATTGTGTATCACACCCTGTTCAATCTGTCGCTGGCGTATTTCCTGTCGGCCATCAATGTTTATTTCCGCGACGCGCAGCATCTGGTGGGGGTGCTGCTGAGCGCGTGGTTCTTCGCAACCCCGGCCATGTATGACCTCTCCTTTGTGCAGATATTCGCCGAGAAGCATCCCTGGGCGCTGGATGTGTACATGCTCAACCCGATGGCTGTGATCATCACCGGGTACCGCGCGGTAACGCTCCCCGGTGTGGAGTTCCCCTGGACCGGGTGCGCGCTGGCTGGCGGCCTGATCCCGGTGGGGATGCTCATTGTTTCGTATTTTGTATTTCAGAGGATGCAGCGCAACTTTGCGGATATGCTATGAGCGCAATTGAAGCCCG
>JAKQHR010000188.1 GCA_029557905.1 Verrucomicrobiota bacterium | reverse complement strand
CTTTATCTCGACCTGACCGCAACCGCGGGATATCTGATCAACTCGCGTTTCAATTCGCTGATGCTCGGCGCCAACGCGGCGCTCACATTCCGCCCGGAGAAAAATTTCGCGGTGGGCCCGCACCTGGGGCTGATGCAGTTTACGAACCCCGAATGGCGCGGCGATGCAGAGATGGACATATCCGATTCGACGGCCCTGCTGCTGGGCGTGCAGGCCTCCCTCGGCTATGACGTGCTGTTTGTACTTTCGGTGGATTACCTGTATGCGGATCCGATGGATGTGAAGACCAAGGACGCCTGGATTGCCAGCGATGACGAGCTGGATATTTCCGGCATGGCGATCCAGTTCGGGATTCAGGGACGCTTCTGAGCCGTCGCTTCCGCCGGTTTTCCGGCGCCCGGGCCCGCCATTTCCAGAGGAATCATGATAATCAGCTTCTTTGAGAAGTCCGTTCGCTCCTCTGTTTCCGGGAAGACCCTCAGGTCCAGCCGAAGGTCCCCCACGAGCATGTGGTAATTCTGCGGTTCAAGACCGGGAATCTCGTAGGAACCGTCCTTGCGCGTTTTGGTTTCATACAGAAATCCGCGTTCGCGCGGTCGGCGGATCCGGACATAGACATTCGCGCCGGCCACCTCCTCCTCGCCGCGCTCCTGTGTCAGAAGAAATATTTTCCCCTCGATCGGGGCGCTGCGAATGCTGATGGCGGAGGATTCCGCGACGGCAGATTCCGCTTCTTCACCGCAGAGAATGACTGCGCCCGCCAGCAGCAGGACAACAGGAATGAGCCTTCTCAATAAATTCCCCGCTTGTATCCTCATGTTCAACCGATTTAACTTGCGCCAATTTCGTTTCAAAGCGAGGATTTGTCAAACAGCTTTTCAGCACTATGAAGAGAATTCTGGCAGACAGCGGGACGGTTTTTGTCCCTGCGGCGGAACTTGTGGAGGAGTTTCTTCGCTCCGGAACCGCTGTGCGCTTCAGGGTAACCGGAACCAGCATGCACCCCTCCATATTGGCCGGCGATGTGGTCACAGCCGCCCCCTGTCCGGCGGACCGCATCCGCCGAGGGCAGGTGATTTGCTTCCGGCATGAAGAAGAAATGCGCGTGCACCGGGTCATTTCCGCCGCACCGAACGCGCTCCAGGCAAAGGGCGACGCCGTCAATGAATTCGCCGAGGACATCCGGCCGCAGAACGTGCTGGGAGTCATCACCTCTGTGGAGCGTGAGGGGCGGCGAGTGAGTTTCAGTCCGCCTTTCCGCCGATTCACTTCAGTTCTGCGCGGCTTCTTTCGTAAAATGAAGAATTGAGTGCGGAACATCCTGCAGAATGCGGTTCAGCCCCTGAAGGGACTGTTCCAGCACGGGCGGATCAAACCACGGCAGCGAGCAGCACGGAATTATTTTTGTCAGCGCCTCCGCAGGTGCAAGAGGCTCATCCCGGTCCTCTCCCGATTTCTGCAGAACATGAATGCGCGCAAGTGGAGCGCAGCGGTTGGCCGCCACATTCGCGTCTCCCGGCCAGGGTGTGCCGAACAGCCACAGGCCGCCGGCCCAGGGCCGCACGATGATGCGGTCATCACTGAACATCTCGCAGCCTTCTGCGAGGAGCCTGCGCGTGAGGGTGGTTTTCCCCGCGCCGGATGGTCCCGCATAAACCGCGCCGCCGGTTTTCACGCCGCCGGCCGCATGCATCAGCATCCCGCCGGCCTCCGCGAGGAGATATATGAGCAGCAGCTGATCCAGCGGATAAGACAGCGGACTCATCAGTTCCCCGTCCGCCGTCAGCTGACCCGGGCCGAAATACACATCCACCCTGCGGATCGGCAGCTGGAACTGGGCCACCCAGTAGGGCTCTGCACATCCGCGCCCGCGCATTTCAATGCGCCGCATGTCTCCATCGGCCGTCATGGACCACACGGGGCTCTCAAACAGAGTTCGTGAAGCGGGCGGGGTCACGCCCCGCAGCG
>JAKQHR010000186.1 GCA_029557905.1 Verrucomicrobiota bacterium | reverse complement strand
ATGCAGCCAGGACATTTTTGTAATCGAATGCCGGATCGCCTCATCAATGGCGCCCTCGGTGGTTTCTCCTCCGTGGATATGCGCAATGGGAACGCGGGCCACGAGGGCAGCCAGCGCGGCGGAGGCCAGTTCATAGCGGTCTCCAAGCAGGAGAAGCATGTCGGGGTTGAGATCATTGAGCGCGTCGGAAAATCCAATCAGACCCAGCCCCATGGATTTGGCGATGGAGGAAGGGGTGTCTGCCGAAAGCAACATTTCAACTCTCTTATCTATATGGAAACCGTCTTTTTCTATCTCCCGCCAGGTCAGCCCAAATTCAGGCGAAAGATGAGATCCGGTCACGATCAGCTGCAGTTCCAGCCCGGATGATTCGCAAATCCCCTTCAGCAGAAAATACAGCAGCCCATATTCCGCCCGGGTTCCCGTCACTGCGCATATTTTTCTTTTCATAGCTCGATCATCTCGTCTGTTTGATAGGCCCTTTTCGCTGTTCGCCCGATGACATCATCCCACTTCATGGGGCTGATCCCGGTTCCGGGCCGTTTCGCGGTTACATTTTTCTCGGTGAACTGCTCCCCCGCGGCAATATCCCTCGAGGCGACAATGGACTTCCGGGCCACGGGAATATTTTTTCTCTCGCTGGGAGATGGATTTTTCTCCGCGCTTCCGAGGGCCTTCTCCACGTTGCGGATGGCCCGCACCATTTCCTGAAAAGGACCGGGCTCCATGCTGGCTTTATGGTCCGGGCCGGGCAGGCCGCAATCAAGCGTAAGGTGCTTCTCAATCACAACGGCGCCGAGGGCGGCCGCTGCGATGGACACCTCGGCACCCAGCGTGTGATCCGAATATCCGGCGCGTACACCGAATGTGTCGCGGATGGTCAGCATGGCTTTGAGATTAACATCCTCCACGGGGGTCGGATATTCCGTGTTGCAGTGCAGAACGACCATATTTTCGCGGGGCGTTCCCGCCTTCTCGAGGACGTTCAGGGCTTCGCCGATCTCCGCCATGTTCGCCATCCCCGTGGACAGGATGACGGGTTTCCCGCTGCGGCCGATGGCGCGCAGGTACGGGAGGTTGGTGATCTCCCCCGAAGGAATTTTAATGCCCTCAACGCCCAGATCCTCCAGCAGCTGAATGCTTTTCAAATCAAAGGGGGATGACAGAAACATGATCTTTTTCTGCCGGCAGCGGTGAATCAGGGCTTCATGCTGCCCGCGATTGAGTTCCAGCTTCTTAACCATCTCCATCTGGGTCTCCGCGGCAGGTGTCGCCGTCAGCTGGTACTCGGCCTTGGGGGCGAACCGGCTGATTTCCTCTTCAGCGATGAAGGTTTGAAATTTAACGGCGTCCGCTCCGGATGCGGCGGTCGCGTCCACCAGTTCCAGCGCCCGTTCCAGGCTGCCGTTGTGATTCACTCCGGCCTCGGCAATAATGAAACAGCGGCCGGGCGCGCGCAACGCCGCCTCAAAGTTTAAATTGGCCCTCATACGATATCCGTTCCCTGAAGTTTACATTTCCTGATCGCGAAGGCGATACTTCAAAAAATATTTTACAGTTCCGCGGCCGGGGTTCCGGTCCTCCCAGCGCCGCATGTACTCCGCATACTTTTCATGATTGTGTACAAGTCCCGCGATGTAGAAGGGCTTTGTGTCATCGGAGAACTTCCGTTTGAATGTCAGCAGTGAATCGTCCGGGGCATT
>JAKQHR010000185.1 GCA_029557905.1 Verrucomicrobiota bacterium | reverse complement strand
GCGCACACCTTCTTTGACCGCAGGCTTGCCCACCGGGGAGGAGCGGCGCTCTTCTCGCGGCTGGAGCCCCTGGGAGAAACGGCCATTGCCGTTCATGACCAGCCGGATTCGGGTCCCTGGGAAACACGCAACACGATGCGGGTTCACACGTTTTCCAGCCTGATGTGCTGGGCGGCCTGCGAGCGTCTGGCCCGAATCGCCGTTTATATCGGCCTTGCCGAACGAGCCGCCTACTGGCAGAGCCGGGCGGACCGGATTCACACAACCATCTGCCGCCGCGCGTGGAATGAAAAAAGGCAGTCTTTCGTCGGCGCATTTGACGGAGATTCGCTGGATGCCAGCCTTCTGTTGCTCCACGACATCGGGTTTCTGTCCGCCGATGATCCTCGTTTTGTCCGGACGGTGGGCGCGATTGAAAAGGAGCTTCGGCGCGGCGATTATATTTACCGTTATGTGGAGACGGATGATTTCGGGATTCCTCAAAACGCTTTTGTGGTCTGCACCTTCTGGTATATTTACGCTCTGGCCGCTCTGAACCGCGGCGAGGAGGCCCGCGCGCTGTTTGAAAACCTCCTGTCGCGCCGCAGCCGCCACGGACTTCTGGCCGAGCACATCGATCCGCGAACGGGAGATCCCTGGGGGAATTTTGTTCAGACCTACAGCATGGTGGGTCTGATCAATTCCGCCATTCGCCTCAGCAGGCGGTGGGATACCGCGTTTTAGCGGGGAGGGACCAATGAGCCTTCAGAACATCAAATCTTCCCGGTCGCTACGCCTGACGCTGCGCTTTGTCATTCCCCTTGTTGCGGCCATGGCGCTTCTGGCTTTCGCGGTGCTGCCGCTGGTGGACAAGCTGACGCTACACTGGTCGGTGCGGGACATGGATATCCGGTCAAAGCTGGTAACCAGCGCGCTCCAGGATCCCCTGGGCGAACTCCTGGAACAGGGCAACAAAAGAAAAATTCAGTCCCTGCTGGCCCGTGTCGCGCAGGATGAGCGCCTTTTCGCGCTTGGCTATTGCGATGTTCAGGGAAAGCTGATCTTCAAAACACGGGCTTTTCCCGACATCCTCGGCTGTTCCGTTCCGGATCCTTCTGCCCGGAAAACTTCCACGCTGCTGGAACTGCCGCAGGGTTTGGTGCATGTTGCCGTCAATCCCTTTTTGATTGAAGGGCTGGCGACGGGCTCCCTGGTGGTGCTTCACGACATGAGCTTTGTCCGACAGCGAAGCGAGGACACGCGCAAATACCTGCTTGTTCTGTTTGCCGTCCTTTGTCTGGTGACCTCCGTCATTACGGTGCTGATCGCCCATTTGAGCTGGCGCGGCTGGATGACAGGCGTTCGCGCCATGCTGCGCGGCGAAGTCCTGATCAAACCTTTTGCCACATCTTCCAGCTCCGAGCTTCAGCCGCTGGTGGGCGATCTGCGCGCCCTTCTGCGCACGATGGATGCGGAAAAGCGCATGGCCGATGATCTCACCATTTCCTGGAATCCGGATTCGCTCCGCAGCCTGCTCTTCAAACAACTAGCCGGGGAGCAGATTCTCGTCGTTTCCAACCGGGAACCTTACATTCATATGAGAGGAAAGGAAGAAGTGGAGATTCAGCGCCCGGCCAGCGGACTGGTGACGGCGGTGGAGCCGGTTATGCGCGCCTGTTCCGGCATATGGATCGCGCACGGCAG
>JAKQHR010000104.1 GCA_029557905.1 Verrucomicrobiota bacterium | reverse complement strand
CGAAGTTCCCATGAAATAGCCCGCGGCGCGGCTGCGCACGATGACACGGCTCGAGTCCACGTTGACACTGCCGGCGCGGCGGCGGGGCTGAATCACCAGGCGTGTTTTCTCTTCCGCGAGGACATCCGCGGGATCAATGACTGTGTACGGCCCGTAGGGAACGGGAGCGAAGAGCATGAAATTTCCTTTGCTCTCCGCGAAGAGGGGATGCCTGCGCAGCTTCAGATAATCGGGGCGGGTCTGACTCCCGTTGTTCAGGAAGGTGTCTTCCGGATAGAACTGCAGGAACGGGAAAAACCACCGACCCCCGCATCGCACCAGAAGCGGCCGGTCGTTGCAGATCAGTTCGGAGCCGAGACTGACCGCATAGAGCGCCAGCAGTGCGATCAGCGCCCGCCATGCGCGCTTCTTCGCGCGGAAGCGCTTCAGGCGCTTGCGCGTGGCCGGATCAAACTGGAAAAGAGGCCGCTTCATTTCTGGAAATTGATCCTCGGGTCAATCAGGACATAGCAGAAATCAGAAAGCAGATTGCCGAGCAGGCCGAGCAGGGAAGTGAGCGAAAGGATGCCCATGAAAACCGCGTAGTCGCGGCTGACTATCGCATCAAGGCTCAGCCGGCCCATGCCGGGAATCTCAAACACCTGCTCGATGATCACCGACCCCGCGAACATCACCGTCAGGATGCCGCCGAAGCCCGTGGCAATGGGGATCAGCGCGTTGCGCACGGCATGCCGCCAGATCGCGCGGCGGCTGGACGCGCCGCGCGCCAGAACCGTGCGGATGTAGTCCCTGCCGATCTGCTCCAGAAGCGAATTCTTCATCAGCAGCGTCAGCACGGCGAAATTGCCGATCACATAGCACAGCACCGGCAGGAACATGTGCCGGAACAGGTCGGCCGCCCTGCCGGCGAAGGACAGGGCGGCAAAATCGTCTGAATGAAATCCCGCTGCCGGAAAGATATCCCACAGCCCGTCCACCGTGCCGCAGAAGAGCATCTTGAGCACCATGCCGAACGCAAACGGGGGGATTGCATAGCCCGTGAAAATCACGAGGCTGGAAACGAGATCAAACCGTCCGCCGTGCCGCAGCGCCTTCGAAATGCCGAGGGGGATGCAGATCAGGTAGCTCAGCAGGAAACCCGTGATGCCGAAGGTCAGGGATACCGGCAGGCGGGAGGCGATCATCTGCCATGCGGTCCGGTTCGGATATTTGTAGGATTCCATTTTCATCCCGAGCCGGTTTGTTGCCAGCCAGCGCCAGTACTGCCTGTGGATCGGCTGGTCGAATCCGAAATGGGCTTCCAGCTCGGCGCGGTACTTGTCGGAAACCGATGCCGTGAGCGCGGGTCCGGAGCGGACCTCGCCGCCGGCACCGCCGCGCATGCGGATGATCATCTGCTCGACCGGCCCGCCGGGCACGAACTGGGTGATGGTGAAGCAGAGGATCGTAATGCCCAGAAAAGTCGGGATCACCAGCAGAAGCCGCCGTATGAAATAGTCCATTCGTTCCATGATGTGCGCATACTAGCCGAGCCCCCCGGATTTCACAAACCAGAATCCGGGCCTTTATGCTCACCTGAAGCCGGAGGGGCTGAACGGGAGCCCATGAGTGCAAATATTCATGCCTCTTTGTCCGATTCATCAATATAGTACTAATTTAGTACTATATTGTCCTTTTCGGTATATTGGGCCGAAAAATGGCGAATTTTGGCTGTTTTGCGCCAAAAAATGCCAAAAAAATGCCAAAAAAGCCTTAAAAAAGGCCAAAAAATGCACATCTGTCCCAACGTTCGCGCAAAAAAGAGGCATAACCGACCTCAAATCAACAAGATCGCTGATTGTCAATGAAAGTGAGACACATTTTGACTGATTTTAACCTGCCTGTTTTTGAGGTTTGTTGATCCAGACTTCTTTTGGAACCAGTCCTGGTTTGGGCACTCCCTTTACGAAACGCTCGGGATGCCGCCAGTAA
>JAKQHR010000075.1 GCA_029557905.1 Verrucomicrobiota bacterium | reverse complement strand
GAAGCCACAAACTGGATGCCGAACCGGCCGAGGTCCCACGCGAGAGTGCCGAGCACATTGGTGTCCGCTTCGCAGGCGTTGCACCCCCCGGCGCTCACCTGCCGCAATTTCAGGGACCGGCCAAAAAGTTTGTGAACCGCTTCGCGGTATGCGTCGGGTGTTTTGCCGCTGTCTGGCCGGATCACCAGATCACCGCGTTTTGCCGCCGCCAGCCGGAAGTCGCTGCTGAATTTGATGGCATCTTTTGAACACGCCTTTTCGCACTTGCCGCAGAAGATGCACAATCCTGTATCCAAACTGATTTTTCCGTTTGCGACAGCAATGGCTCCAGTGGGGCAGACTTTTGCGCAGTTTCCGCATCCGTTGCAGCGGTCCCCGCTGATCACCGGCCGGCCAGTGAAGTGCGGCGGCATTTCCGGCGCGGGCCCGTCGGGCCATTTCATGGTCCGGTATCCCTGCTGAAGCCTGACTTTTGAAACTTTGAGCATCGGAGTCCTTTATAGATCGTGTCCGCAGTAGGAAAGGTTGAAACTCTTGTTGCACAGCGGAAAGTCGGAAATCTTCTGTCCGCGCAGAGCCAGCGCCAGCCCGAACCAGTTATGGAATGAGGGATCCACAACTTTGTATGTCAGAAACCGGCCTTCATTGTTCGTAATCGCGACGTGGCAGATTTCGCCGCGCCACCCCTCAACGAGCGCAACCGCAAGATGTCCGGATGCAATGGGGGGATTTTCGCCGGCACGGACTGCGCCGTCCGGAAGCGATGCCAGCTGCTCGAGGATGAACTTATATGACCTCTGAAGTTCCTGCCAGCGCACGAAGGCGCGCGCGAAGACGTCGCCTGATTCCCATGTGGCGGCCGGGATGTGCGAAAGCAGAAATATGCCGTACGGGAAGTCGCTGCGGACATCTCGCTGAAGGCCGCAGGCGCGGGCAGCCACGCCGACCAGTCCGATTTCACTGGCGGTTTCTTTGCTCAGCGCGCCCGTGTTTTCAAATCGCGCCAGCACGGACGGTGTTTCCCAGAGCAGGCCGATGGCCGATTCCGCGTCACGAAACGCGGACTTCAGGCGCGTGGCGATTTTGTCCGCATTTTCGGAATCAACATCGTAGCCGACTCCGCCCGGAACAACGAGCCGCCGCCCGAAGCGGTTTCCGCACAGCATGGCGGTGAGATTGAGGATATCGCCGCGTATTCGTCCGCAGTAGGACATGGTGGGCAGATAGCCGATGTCGCCGGCCAGGGCGCCAAGATCGCCGATGTGGTTGGCCATACGCTCGAGTTCGAGGGCGATGCCGCGGATCACCTGCGCGCGCGCGGTGGCGCGAATGCCCGCCAGCGATTCCACAATGCGGCTGTGGGCCGTCGCATGCCCGACGGTGGTGTCTCCCGCAAGCGTTTCGATGAAGTGAAGAGACTTTGAATCGGGTCCGTTCACCAGCGACCGCTCAACGCCGCGATGCTGATACCCAAGGGAAATTTCCAGATGATGGACAGTTTCGCCGTGGCACTGGAAGCGGAAGTGCCCGGGCTCGATGATGCCTGCATGGACCGGCCCGACTGCAACTTCGTGAATTTCCTCGCCTTCAATCTGGAAGAAATTCGTCACGCCAATGTCATTGGTTTTTTCCGGATCCGGAAAACGCACGGGCTTGAGCCACGGGTGGCCCTCGGGCATGACATGCCACTGTTCGAAGATTTCGCGCTCAAAAAGATGCGCCTGCGGGCAGTCGGGCGTCAGAGCGGGATATGACTTCTGCACGGGGGCGGACAGAACGGAAATAGAGCCGGTGTCGCGCCAGGCCAGAACGGCGATCAGCCGGATGTTTTCACCGGTGGGAGATCCGAACAATGCCGAAATCC
>JAKQHR010000055.1 GCA_029557905.1 Verrucomicrobiota bacterium | reverse complement strand
CCTGCTCGCCGGTTTCATCCGGGCGGAAGGCGTTAGTGTAGGTGCTGTCGGATTCTCCGTAGGATGCACGCAGTTCAGGATCGCGCCATTCGACGGCCGCGCCCAGTTCGGCGCGCGCCTCTTCCACCGCAGACCGAAACGGCCGCAGCTCCGGATCGCGGGCCAGCGCCTGACGTTCGAGGTCTATTTCCGCACGCGGGCCGCTCCCGTCAGATGACTGCCCGGAGGAAAGCCGTTCAAGGATATCAGGAACGGGAAAGCTCCCGGCGGGACGGCTGCTGGTGCAGCCGCCTGCAAGATACGCCGCAGCAAGCATTGATGGCAGTATATGGAGAATCTGCTTCATGATCGCGGCGAGAGGCTCGTTCGGATTTGGACCGATTCACCCGGGATAAAATCGTGTTCTCCCGTCAGACGCAGCACCACACGCCGGCCGCGGACCGTCGCCGCCCGAATCGGACTAACCCGGCCGGGAAGCGCATCCACTTCCGGAGACACGGTCTCCACCACGGCCGAAACCAGATGCCGGCGAACACTCTTCCTCCAGACCCATGCTTCCTGGCCCTCGCGCATGCTTGCCACATGAGCCTCCGGCAGAAAACCAATCACGCGCGAGGGTTTTTCCTGAACCAGCCGGATCACAGGAGCGCCCGCGGCGATCACCTCGCCGGGCTCATTGAATATGGCGGACACCACGGAATCCTTCGTGGCCTTCAGCTCGTAGAAACGAAGCTTGCGCTGCTGCAGGTCGCGCACTGCATCCAGCAGAGCCTGCATGTCCTGCAGCTTCCGCGAAGCCGCGCCGGCGACATCCTCTCCGTCCTGCGGGCGGATCCATTTGATGAGCTGTTCGCGGTCACGCAGGGCAGACGCCTCACGCTCCTCTGCAACGGTAATCAAATCGGGGTACATCTTCACCATGACCTCGAGGGCGGCGATGCGCGGACGGATATCCGCAAGGACCTCCTCTGTCACCATCTGCTTCGCCATCATTTTCTCAAGCCGATCGTATTCACGATTGAGCTCATCCAGTTCACCCTGCGCAGACTGCTGCTGGAGCCGGTTTTCGGACAGGAAGGCCTCGGCCTCCTTCACCGCAGTTTCAATCTGGCGCACGGTCTGGAGCATGTCCCGCGTCATGTCGTTTTCGGCCTGGGCACGGGAGACTTCCACCTCCGCCAGCTCCACATCCACCAGCGTGGTGTCCAGACGGGCGATAATCTGCCCCGCGCGGACATGCTGCCCACGCACCACCTCAATGGACAGCAGGCGCGCGGTTTCGACGGGCGCCAGTTCCTCCACCACCGTTTCCACGGCGCCGAGGATATTTCCAAACCGCGCGGTGCGGTTGTACAGGAAAACCGATGCCGCAATGGCCACCGCCCAGAACAGCAAGGGCCACTGCCTCAGAAAGCGGTTGCGGACAATGCGCCCGCGGCGGTTCAATTTCGGTTTCTGATATGCCTGCTGTGTGTCATTCATGTTACAGCTCAACCGTTGTTCTGTGCATCAGCAGATTAGCGCCAATCAGGCCCTCAACCCCATGCAAACCGTCCACGAGGTCGGCCTGATAAGTTGGATCGAGCAGCTTGACATGGTACGAGTATTCAATCATGTCCCCCTGAACCGCCTCGCGCATCGCAATCAGCGCAAAGGACGAGCAGCATTCCCGCATCACATCCTGCACGTCGGCCTCGTGTTCAAATTCGGCGGGGAGCATGAACCGCAGCAGGCCCT
>JAKQHR010000033.1 GCA_029557905.1 Verrucomicrobiota bacterium | reverse complement strand
CGCAGGTGTATTGGGCCGGCATGGCGTCGCCGAGTGCAAAGGCGGCGCTCACAACGGTCAGACTGATGATGTCCATGGCTGTTCTCCTGTCTGATTCAGCTTCCAGCCTATCACAGCGGGCGCAGGACTCAACAGCGGATTTGCCTGCCGTGCCCTTGCGGGCCTGCATATTTTGTTGAGTGCGCCTCGTGTTCGGAGCATACTCCGGCCATGAAAATGATCTGCGGAATCCTGGCTGCAGCCATGCTGCTGGCCCGGCCCGGTCCGGCGGCGCAAGCGGCGGAGCGCACCGTGGTGCTGGACGGGGAGTTTTATCTGGACGAGGACATCGTTTTTTCCAGAAGCGGCCGCACCATGGACATTCTGCACCCGGTGGAAACCTCCGGCCCGCTGCCGGCCATTGTCTGGATTCACGGCGGCGGATGGGGGGCGGGGGACAAGCGTCGCGGCGCACGCAACATCCTGCCTTTTGCCGAGCGCGGATATGTCTGTGTCTCGATTTCATACCGGCTGACGGATGAAGCCGTGTTCCCGGCGCAGATCCACGACTGCAAGGCGGCGATCCGGTATCTTCGGGCGCATGCCGGCCAATACGGCATTGACCCGGACCGGATCGGCGTCTGGGGCGCTTCCGCAGGCGGGCATCTGGCGGCCCTGCTGGGCACCTCCGGCGGCATCACCGGGCTGGAGGGCGATGAAGGCTGGCCCGACTTTTCCAGCCGTGTGCAGGCCGTCTGCGACTGGTACGGTCCCGTGGACTTCTACAGCGCGGCCCATCAGGCGCCGGAAGATCGTCGGCCGGAAAAGCTGCTGGGCGGGGAAGTTCTGGAAAACCGCGAACTGGCGGCGCTCGCCAGCCCGGTGTCGCATGCAACGCCCGATGATCCTCCCTTTCTGATCATGCACGGAAGCCGCGATGATGTTGTGCCGATGAAGCAGAGCCGCCTGCTGAAATGGGCGCTGAGCCGGCAGGGAGTTCCGGTGTATTTCTCTGTTGTGCGGGGCGGCGAACACGGCGGTGAACGATTTGAGCAGGAGAAGGTTCGTGCGAAGGTCATGAAGTTCTTTGATGCCCATCTCAAGGGCCCCGGACCGGCACAGGCTCTGCCTTAGCGGAGTGTCCGGGTGTTGCGCTCGGAAGAGGAATGCGCTATCGTCGGGCGCAAATGAAATGGTACTTCCAGTCGGGCATTCTGCTGTGCGCCCTGCTTCTCGCGGGATGCGCCACCCCCGGAGGGAGAACTTTCGACTTCGGTTTTGCTGCCGCCCGCCTGCCGGACATTCGCGGCGAAACGCATTTCACCGCGGGGGGTCCGTTTTATGAATCCGCCGCGGGGGAGCAGGGCCTTCGGTATCTGGGAATCCGTCCGCTGTTTTCGCGCGTGAGCAATCCGGCCGATGCCCGCTGGTCTCTCGACGTGCTCTGGCCGCTGGCCGCCGCGCGCGGCTGGAACGATGATTTTGTCTGGCGGTTTCTGCTGGCCTATGGAATGCGCTACGGGGACGATCAGTCGGAGCGCTACCGCACATGGCTCCTGCCGGTCTGGTTTCAGGGACGAACCGCCGCCGGGGAGGACTACTTCGCCGTGTTCCCGCTGGGCGGAAAAATCTGCGAGTTTCTCGGTCGGGACCGCATTTCCTTTGTGCTT
>JAKQHR010000189.1 GCA_029557905.1 Verrucomicrobiota bacterium | reverse complement strand
CAGTTATGACCGCACGATGCCTGAGGAGATCAACCGCATTGTGACCGATTCTGTGTCCGATATTCTGCTGACCAGCTGTCGCGATGCCGATGAGAATCTTCATCGCGAAGGCATTCCGCAGAAGAAAATATTCTTTGTCGGCAATGTTATGATAGACAGCCTGTGTCAGATTCTTCCCGTCGCAGAGAAATCGGATGTCTGCAACCGGCTTGGTTTGAAGCAGCGGGAATATTTCGCGGTGACGCTGCACCGGCCCTCCAATGTGGATGATCCGGCAACGCTGAAACGGATCATGGATATGCTGGGCCGCGTGGCGGAATCCGGCCCCGTGATTTTCCCGGTGCATCCGCGCACGCGTGCAATGCTGAAGAAGCACGGGCTGGAATGTCCCGCGGGCGTCTCGCTTCTGGATCCGATGGGATATGTGGAATTTCTTGCGCTGATGGCCGGCGCAGGGACTGTGCTCACCGACTCCGGCGGCATTCAGGAGGAGGCCTCTTTTCTGGGCATCCCCTGCCTCACGCTCCGCCCCAACACGGAGCGGCCCGTGACGATCCGCGAAGGCACCAACCGCCTGCTGGATCTCGAAGCGCATCCTGTTGAAGCGGTGCTGGCCCGATACTTCGCCCGCGGTGACGCGAGCCCCGCGAAAATCGAGGGCTGGGATGGCTGTGCGGCCGAACGGATCATAGATGTTCTGATGAAACTGATGTGAAGAATGAACGGAACAAGGAGATATGAAATATGACACTTAAGGTGGACAGTTCGGTATTGGTGACCGGCGCAGACGGGTTCATCGGCTCCCATCTGGTGGAAATGCTCGCCGCGCGCGGCTGCCGGGTGCGGGCGCTCTCCCAGTACAACTCCTTCAATAACTGGGGGTGGCTGGATACGCTGCCGTGCCGTGACGACATGGAGGTCGTTTGCGGAGACATCCGGGATCCCTTTTTCTGCAGATCGCTGACCAAAGGCATTGATGTGGTTTTTCATCTGGCCGCGCTCATTGCCATTCCGTTCTCCTATGTCGCGCCTGCGAGCTATGTGGACACCAACGTGACCGGAACCCTGAACATGTGCGAGGCGGCCCGCGACCGCGGCTGCGCGCGGATCATTCACACCTCAACGTCCGAGGTGTACGGCACGGCAAGATATGTTCCCATTGACGAGAAGCATCCCCTGCAGCCGCAGTCTCCCTACAGCGCGAGCAAAATCGGCGCGGATCATATCGCCATGAGCTATCATCACGCCTTTGGCCTGCCGCTGACCATAGCCCGGCCGTTCAACACCTACGGTCCGCGCCAGAGCGCCCGCGCCGTGATCCCAACTATCATCACGCAGATCGCCTCCGGCATGAAGCAGATCCGGCTTGGAGACGTTACCCCCACGCGGGACTTCAACTATGTCAAGGATGTCTGCCGCGGATTTCTGGCCCTTGCGGAGGCGGAGCAAACTCTCGGCGACGTGGTGAACATCGGATCCGGCACGGAAATATCCATAGGAGACCTGTTCAGCCTGATCCGTGATCTGATGGGCTCTTCTGTTGAGCTTGTGCCGGATGAGGAGCGCGTGCGCCCGCCGGATTCGGAGGTTTTCCGGCTGTGCTGCGACAACACCAAAATTCGCAAACTGACCGGATTCAAGCCGGAATATGCGCTTCGGGACGGCCTGAAGGAAACCATCGAATGGTTCACCTCGTCCGGAAACATGAACCGTTACAAGGCAGGCATCTACAATGTATGACGAGCTGACAGCCTTTATTCAGTCGTGGTTTGGGACGCGGGATTTCATTCCGCTTCATGAACCGCGGTTTTCGGGCCGCGAGCGGGAGTATGTCCTGGATGCCATCGACTCAACCTTCGTTTCCAGCGTGGGAGCGTATGTGGACCGGTTTGAGGCCGAACTGGCCGCCTGGCTGGATGTTCCGCGGGCGGTCGCCGCCGTCAACGGCACGGCCGCGCTTCAGGTCGCGCTGCGCCTGGCGGGAGTGATGCCGGATGATGAGGTGATCACCCAGACGCTGACCTTTGTGGCCACCGCAAACGCCATCGCCTATAACGGGGCCCATCCGGTTTTTCTTGATGTGGACCGGGATACGCTCGGGCTGTCTCCGCTGGCCGTGAACAACTTTTTGACTGGCCATGCGGAACTGCGCGAGAAGGGAGTCTTCAACCGGCGCACGGGGAAAAGAATCGCGGCCATCCTGCCGATGCATACCTTCGGGCATCCCTGCCGCATCGAACAGCTGTGCGTCCTGGGCAAAGAATGGGGGATTCCGGTCGTCGAAGATGCTGCGGAAGCGCTTGGAAGCCGCGCGGGCACGCGTCACTGCGGGACCTTTGGCCTG
>JAKQHR010000187.1 GCA_029557905.1 Verrucomicrobiota bacterium | reverse complement strand
GCTGGAACTGGGCCACCCAGTAGGGCTCTGCACATCCGCGCCCGCGCATTTCAATGCGCCGCATGTCTCCATCGGCCGTCATGGACCACACGGGGCTCTCAAACAGAGTTCGTGAAGCGGGCGGGGTCACGCCCCGCAGCGGGAGCAGGCGCACATTGACCGGCATCTCATCGGCGGCGGCACCGGCCGGCGGAGAGGAGAATGCTGTCGAAGGCCGGTCCGGCGGAGAGGAAAACAAGGGAACGACGGAATGAATCACGAATTGGAAGCCGCCGATATGCAGATCAGGCATGCTGTTCAGGATCCGGTGATCTGGCAGTTGTTGGATGTGCAGGTGAATCCCGTGGGCGCCGAAGAACTGTCGTTCTTGCACCCGATGCCCAGAACCTCCTCGGCCACCAGCTCAATGGTCTTCAGCTCAGGCTTCTGATACGGTTTTTTCGGACTCTTTTTTCCGGTTTGCATCCTCAGCTCCCTCTAAAAGATACATATACCGCGTTTGGCCCAGTTTGCAAAGATAATCTGCTGGTTTGTCTTCCGCGCCCGTCTCGAACCAGGCATAGCCGGGACAGATCCCGCACAGGGGCCGGAAGCGGCAGCTGCCGCAGACCCAGTTCTCGGGGATATCTCTCGCCGTGACGGCCTCCGAAATCCGGCGCCACCCGGCAGCGAAAGAGCCCGAGTTAAGGTCGTACTGAATATACGGCGTCATGATGCAGGGCTGAAGCTTTCCGGTTGAGTCAATATGAAACGACGTGACACCCGCCCCGCAGGAGAACAGCCGGCCGGAGGGGGTCATTCCGGAGGCCCGCTCAAAGTGTTTCTTCCAGTCGGCCGCGCGGCGCGGACTGGAAAATTCCAGCTGCACGGCCTTCTCGGGATCCACGCGGAACGTCAGGGGATCCCGATCGCCGTTCAGGCGCGAAAAGATCACGGGATCCATCCGAAAAGACGTTCCAAAATCGCGCGCCAGTTTTTCAATGGCGGGGAGGTCCTGCTCGTTCTGCCGGAGCATCACGGCCTTCAGCTTGACACGGACGCCGGCGGCGCGAAGCTTTTCGATGCCTGACCGCACCTCTTCAAAGCCTTCGCCCCGCCCAGTCACCACCCGATACGTTTCGGCCGAGGCCCCGTAAAGAGTGATGTCCACGGCCTGGGGCGGAATTCTTCTGAAAAGTTCAACCGTCGCATCCTCAATCAGGCTGCCGTTTGTGAAAACGGTCAGCAGGAGGCCCTTGCGCGCCGCATATTCATAAATTTCGGGAAAATCCGCGCGGAGCAGCGGCTCGCCGCCCGTCAGCAGCAGAAAGAGACAGCCCGCGCCGGCAATCTGATCCAGCAAGGACCGGATCCGGGACAGCGGCATATCTTTTTCATCGTGCTGGAGGTAGCAGTGAACACACTGGAAGTTGCATCTGGAAGTCAGCTCGAGGCTGCCGGCCACCGGCACCCGGGCAAGAGCCGCCTGCCGGTTCAGCCTGCGGAGAAAATCCTCCGACACGGATGATTCTGGACAGAACTCAGTCATCGCCGGCCGCTTTGGAGATCAGCCCCTCTTTCAGCATCGCGCCCAGGAGTTCACGCACATCCGTCAGCGCCGCATCGGGAGCCACATCAAATTCTTCTGCAACCGCCGCCGCAAGCGCTTCGGGTCCCCGGCGGCCATCCAGATGATCCCAGACGAACTTCGCGACCGGGTTCAGGGCAAAGATCCGCTGCAGATCGGCGAGTTTCCCGCAAACGGGAATCAGCAGATTCTCGCCGGCCACTTCCCTGGCGATCACATTACCTGATTTGGCAAGTCCGTCCTTCATCATCCCTTCCCGGCACTGAATAATGGCAAATATACCGCAACCGGCGCAAAAAGCGAGACTGTTGCTTGTTTTCCTCGATGCCGATCCGGTGCCATGAACAGGAATATGTTGACCGCGGCCCGATCATATCAGATGCTCACCGACGGACACAAAGGCGGGGATGGACGGGAGCAGGCGCGACTTCATGAAACGGGTGGTGATCATAGGCGGAGGGTTTGGCGGTCTCGCGTGCGCCCGCGCATTGAGCGGCTGCCGAACCGCAGAAGTCACGCTTCTTGATAAAAAGGAAACTTCTGATTTCCTCCCTGTGCTGCCGGATATCCTCGGCGGCCGGGTTTCTCCGGACACCGCCCGGGCTCCTCTTGCGGCGCGCGCAAAGCGCGAGGGTTTTCGCTTTGTTCAAGACGAAGTGGCGCGCGTGGATATATCGGGCCGGCTTGTTCACGGGCGTGACAATTTGTATGAATACGACCGCCTCATCATTGCCGCAGGCACACAAACAAATTTTTACGGCGACGAAACGACGGCCCGGTTGGCATTTAAACTGGACAGCGTCCGCGATGCCGAACAGATAGGCGCCGCCATCCGGGAAACATCATTCGACACCGTTGTTGTGGCCGGCGGGGGCTACACCGGAATTGAAGTGGCCACCAGTCTCCGGCGCCTGGCGCAAACACATCAGCTGAATTTCAGGATCATCATAGCCGAAGCCTCCCGCCGAATACTGAACGCGCTTCCGGAGTGGATGGCCCATTATGCCGAAAACAATTTGGCTCACATGAATGTGGAGATTGCGCTCAACTGCCGCGCGAGTCCTGTCGCGGACAATCAGGTTGAGCTTTCAAACGGACAAATCTTCCAGTCGGCCATGCTGATTTGGGCGGCAGGAGTCCGAACGCCTTCATTTGTCCGGGAGATCGGTCCGACAGCAGAAAAACAGGAACGGCTTGCGGTCGACGGCTGCCTGCAGGTTGCGGATGGGATATATGCCGTCGGGGACAGCGCGGCCGTAGTCGCCGGCGGACAATCGCTGCGCATGGCTGTTCAGTTCGCAGTCGCCGAGGGTCATTTGACAGGAGAGAACATAGCACGCAGCCTGAACGGGAAACCCATGCGGGCCTATCGGCCAAGGGACATGGGATATCTTGTTCCCATGGCCAATCACAGAGCATACGGACTTGTGCTGGGGCAAAAACTGCGGGGACTGCCCGCCAGTCTTCTGCACCACGCCATGTGCGCCGCGAAGTCCGTCGGATTACGCCGGAAGTTCCGCATGCTCAAGGAAATGTTTTAATCCGGCTTCTGTTCGGACGGGCTCAGGCCGCATTTCAGCCCGCAGCAGGGAACCACCCAGCCGTCATACTGCGGGAACAAAAGGGCGACGGCGGTCATCAGGATGTACAGCATGATATTGGCGACCGTCGCGTGATTTTGAAGCAGCATCTGGCCAAAGGCCAGCGAGATCAGGGTGAGCCCGGTCAGAAGCAACGCCGGCGTCCGGCACACGCCCAGAATCAGCGAGATCCCCAGCAGCGCCTCCACAAACGGCAGCGCATAGCCGTATGCGGCAATCATCCATCCGGGGAGGAAGGTTTTCTCAAACGCGGGGACCAGATATCCGGAAACAAAACCCTCCAGATTAAGAATCTTCGCCACGCCTCCCGCAAGGAACAAGAGCCCCAGCGCCCATCTCAGCAGGGCCATTCCCGCACACTGCGATATGCAATTCCTTTGCTCTTTATTCATTGACGTTCTCCCTTATGCCGGTCCATCCGGCGGCATTGCCTTATCTGTATAGCGCAACAGTATACCGCACGAAGTGGTTGACTGCAAATCCGCCGCAAGGCGAACAACGGAGTTCCGTATCAGAAAAGTATATCCGCAAGTTCCGCCGGCTCCAGACGGAACGCCGAGCCGCGGCCCTCAAAGAATCCGTGCATTTCGATTAAATGGATGTTGAGCTCGGACCACTGAATGGTTTTCCCGGTGCGGAGATTTCGCGCGGTCACAACGGTTTTCGAGAACGTTCCCGGATGAGGCCATGGACAGGGCATCAGGCCCCGGGTGTCCGTGACCGCGGCCTCGATGATCTCGTCCACCGCCACCCATGACCCCAGCCCCTGCTCCGCGCGAGAAGAGATGTGGCGCATGCGGTCAGCCAGTTCATACTGTGTATGTCCCAGCCGCGCCAGCTCCGCGGCATCGGCATCAAGAATTTCTTCCAGCGGCCGGGGATCGCTTCCCAGAAATCCGCCTCCGGCGATCTTCGAGGATCTGAGCGTTTCTTCGAGCCTCTGCATGTCAGGTGACCGCTTCATTCAATCTCCTCAGAATTTGTCATAAAATATTTTGTTCTCGGGCACGCCAAGTTCCACCAGCACCTTGACGGCGGCATCAATCATGCCCGGACTCCCGCACAGATAGCCTTCGCAGCCGGCGGCATCCTTGATGTTGCGCCGAAGAGCTTCCGTCACCAGCCCGGTTTCGCCGTCCCACGGGTCGCCTTCCCCGGGTCTGGAGACGACCGGAACAAAGCGAAAACTTCCAAGCGACTGCTCGAATTCCTGCATCAACTCGCGGTAGAAGAGCTCATTCACGAGATTCGCGCCGAAGAAGTAGGTCGTCTTTCTTTTGTTTCCGGTGTTCTTCATGTGATGAAGCATGCATTTCATCGGCGCCATTCCCGAACCGCCGGCCACAAAGATCATCGGGGCGTCACTGTCGCTGAGACGGAATTGTCCATAGGGGCCGTTGAACCGCGCCTCTGCGCCCTCCTTCAGATGTTCGAAACACCATGTGGTGCAGATGCCGCCCGGCACCAGCCGGATCACAAGATCCACAATGTTTTTCTCCGCCGGATCGGAGGCAATGGAATAGGCGCGGTACACCTCTTCGTTTCCGTCATAGGCGGGACTGAACAACTGGACGTACTGGCCCGGAACAAAGGTGATCTCCGCCGGTTCCTTCAGTTCAAACCGGAACTCGCGGATGTCATGAGTCAGCTCGCGAATTCTTGTGCAGGTGCAGAGGTACTCCCTGACCGAAAACAATTCCTCCGGTATTTCAATCCGCAGATCATTCCTGACCTTGACCTGACAGGACAGCCGGACCCCGTCTTTTCTTTCCCCTTCGTCAAGATACGGTTCTTCGGTTGGAACCACCGGACCGCCGCCCTCCATCACCTTCACCTTGCAGTAGGCGCAGGTGCCCCGACCCCCGCACGCGCTGGGAATGAATATCTTGTTTTGGGCGAGGCTTTCAAGCAGCGGCGAGCCGCCCTCAACCTCTATGGTTTTGGAATCATTGATCTTGATCCGGCATTTGCCGTAATTGGCCAGATATCGCTGGGCAACAACCAGCAGGGCCGCCAGCGCTGCCGCGATGGCGCTTACTATGAGAATGGATAAAAACATGTCCGCCATAGGCAAATACCCGTCAACCTCCGCTCAGAACCCCCGTGAACCCCATGAACGCCAGCGCCATCAGTCCCACGATGATCAGCGTGATTCCCGGGCCCTGCAGCCCCTGCGGAATCCTGTCCGGCTTCATTTTCTCCCTGATGCCCGCCATGGCCAGAATGGCCAGCATCCACCCGGCGCCGCTTCCCAGCCCGAATGCGACCGTGTTGACAAAGGTGTATTCGCGGATGACCATGAAGAGCGCCGCGCCCAGAATGGCGCAGTTCACGGTGATCAGCGGGAGAAAAATTCCGAGATTCTGATACAAAACCGGCGAGTAGCGTTCGAGGAGCATTTCGACAAACTGCACAAACGCGGCAATCATGATGATAAACATGATGAAGCGAAGGAATTCGAGGTGCAGCGGCACGAGCACATGCCAGTAAACCACCCAGTTGAGAATGCAGGTGCCGGTCATGACGAAAAGAACGGCCCAGCCCAGGCCCATGGAAGTCTTGACCTGCCGGGACACCGCCAGAAACGGACACATCCCGAGGAAATTGGTCAGCAGAATATTTCCCGTGAACGCGGCGCTGAACGCCACGACAAGAGCCTGCACAAGCACGCCATCCGTGTTCATTTCGCACCCTCTTTCTGCTGGGGTCCCTGAATAGACCTGAAAAGCCAGACGGCCAGCGCCAGCATGAAAAACGCCCCCGGAGGCATCACCATGATGATCCATTTATCCCAGTGGGGCCCGGAAAAATACGGCGCTGCAAAACCCATGATGGTTCCCATCCCGAGCAGTTCACGCGGGATGGCGACCAGCAGAAGCATGAAGCTGTAGCCGAGGCCGTTGAAAAATCCGTCCACCAGCGCCGTGAGCGGCGGCTGAGTGTTTGCGCAGGCCTCCGCGCGCCCCATCACAATGCAGTTCGTGATGATCAGGCCGACATACGGGCCGAGGTTCTGGCTCATTTCCGGCCAGTAGGCCTTGAGCGCGATGTCCACCATGATGACGTAAAACGCGATGATGAGGGTCTCGATCATCATGCGGATGTTTCGCGGTGTCCAGCTGCGCAGAAGCGAAATGCTCAGGCTGCTCATTGAAAGCGTCACCACCAGCGCCGCACACATCACGAGAGTGTTCATCACCATGTTCGTGACCGCCAGCGTGCTGCAGATTCCCAGCACCTGGCCGAAGATCGGGTTGTTGGTCCAGAGCCCCTCCATCGCCAGCGCCTTAACGGATTTCTGTCCGCCGCCCGCTCCGTTCATCAGCCGTCCTCCCCGCTTCCGTCCGGTGCCGCGGCGCCGCCGGATTCATGCAGTCCCATTTCTCTGCGCCACGCCCCCAGCGCGTCATTAAGAATATCCTCCAGCCTTGTGCAGGTTTGCGTGGCGCCCGTGATCGCATCCACCTCGCTGGCTGAGGTTTTTGTTCCGGCAGGCTTCAGGCCGAGAGCCGAACTCCCGCCTGCCAGCTTCAGATTCCGGAACTGTTCCGTGAAAGCCGGTTTGACGATTTCCGCGCCCAGCCCCGGCGTCTCGCTCTGCTCGTAGAAGGCCACTCCCGTGAGCACCGAGCCGTCGGGACTGATCCCCATCACGCCCCTGATTTCATTCCAGAAGCCGCGGCCTGCAAACGGAAGCGCATAGGCCGCCGTGGCGCCGTCGCGCACCAGCCGGTACGCCCCGGCGGTTGATTCCGTCGGGGACTTCACCTGCGCAAGAAAAGTCTGATGGATATTCGCGGGCGAAGGCCGCTGCCCCGCATCCACGCCCAGCGCGCTCAAGACGGCCCGCTCGAACAGAATCTGCTTGTTGGCCTCGACCCGGCCGGCCGTCGAACGGCTGAGACCAATCAGAATTCCGGTCGCGACAAATGTCACCGCAAACATATACAGCACCGGGAAAGAGCGGCGGGTTCTGAATTTAATGGCAGGCTTTTCCGTCATTCCGCCGCACCCCTGCCGGTATTTTTCAACGCTTTTGCCGCATGGTCAAGAATCGGTCCGAACATGTTCCCGATCAGGATGGAAAACATCAGCCCGCCGTTGAAGATTGAGAAATTCCGGATAATCAGCGTGCACACCGCGATCAGCATGGCATATGCAATCCGACCGCCCTGCGTGGACGGAGCCGAAATCGGATCGGTCACCATAAAGAAAGCTCCAAACAGGAAGCCGCCGCCGAGCACGGCCGGCAGAGCCCCCGGCACCGGCTCAACGCCCAGCCAGTGCAGGACCTGATTGAGAACGGCATAAGTCGCAATGACCGTAATGATCAGCGTCCTGTTCGCGGTTTTGGTGAAATACAGATAGCCCCCGCCAACCAGGATAAGCAGCGCGCTGGTCACCCCCATCGTGCCGGCAATTCTGCCCAGAAACAGTCCGTGAAAAATATCCGATGAGGAGAGGCTGATCTCGCCGGCCTTCATCAGCGCCATGGGCGTGGCGGAGGTAATCGCATCAACCCCGGCTGTGGTCCACTGGTTCAGCGCCCCGAGCGGCCCCTGCGAGACCGGAGCCCATGTGCTGGTCATGGCGACGGGAAAACAGACATAAACAAAGCAGCGGCCGGCGACGGCCGGATTGAACACATTGCGGCCGAAGCCGCCGAAGGCCTCCTTGACGAAAGCGATCGCAAACACAACGCCGATGATCAGGACATGCCACGGAACCGTGGGCGGCATGACCAGCGCATAGAGAATTCCCGTGACGAAGACCGCCTCGGTCACGGGCTCCTTGCGGCGGCGGCAGAACGCGTATTCAGTAAGAAAAACCGCCAGGCAGGAAACGGCAATCACGGCGAGGGAGCGCCAGCCGAAATAATAGACGGACCCGGCCACACAGGGAAGCGTGGCGAGAATCACCCGGCGCATCATGGGCTGTCTTTTCAGAAGCTTCATAAAAAAAATTCTCACGCTATGAGCTTGATCGGAGGCAGAATAACCCATTCCCGTGCCAATGGCAACACCCGGACCGGACCGGTTCCCCCCTGCGCGCTTTACAATCAGAATCCGGTCTCCTATATTGCCAGAGCCTCGACAATGGAGGGGTGGCTGAGTGGTTTAAAGCACCGGTCTTGAAAACCGGCGAGCCGCAAGGCTCCGGGGGTTCGAATC
>JAKQHR010000168.1 GCA_029557905.1 Verrucomicrobiota bacterium | reverse complement strand
AAGCCATGCTTTTTTCGGGCGCGTGTTCGCACAGCAGGGTCCTGAGATGACGGATATTCTGCCGCGGGATTTTCCGCCCCTCGCAGAAGCTCATCGAGGAGTCATACTTCTGCGCAGGAGCAACAGCGAAGGGGATTCCGTTGACGACAACGGAAACCCCTTTCACTTCAAGCGTGCAGACGGAAGGCAAATCCAGTCCGTCAATGATGACATTCACCGGTCCGGCCGCGATGGCGGGGTCAACGAGCGCGGCCAGCCGGCTACCGCTTGCAAAATTCACAGCCTGCCGGAAACGGGAATGCAGGGTGTAGGATCCTTCCCCCACCCTGTCCCCGATGCTGAGCAGGATGTGCGTCACGGCATCAGATATGGCCCAGCGAAATCATCGCATCGGCCACTTTGCGGAATGCCGAAATGTTGGCCCCAACGACGTAGTTTTCAGGACAGTCGTATTCACGGGCCGTCTCGAAGCATGATTTATGGATGCTGACCATGATATCATGCAGGCGGCGGTCCACCTCCTCTGCCGTCCAGGAATACATCATCGCATTCTGACTCATTTCCAGTCCCGAACATGCAACGCCGCCGGCATTGGCCGCCTTGCCCGGCCCGTACATCAGCTTGTTCGCCTGGAAGACTTCAATGCCCTCGGGGTTCGTGGGCATATTGGCGCCCTCGCTGACCAGCACGCAGCCGTTTCCAACCAGCTTCTTTGCATCCGCGGCATTGATCTCATTCTGCGTGGCACAGGGGAAGGCGCAGTCGCACTTCACGTCCCATGGCCGGGCATTCTCGCGATACTCAACACCCTTGAACTTTGCTGCATACTCGCTGATGCGGCCGCGGCGGACATTCTTCAGCTCCATGATCCAGGCCAGCTTCTCGGCATCAATCCCGGCGGAGTCATAAACCGTTCCGTTCGAGTCGGACATGGTCACCACTTTCGCGCCGCGCTGAATCAGTTTTTCAACGCAGTACTGGGAAACATTCCCGGAACCCGACACGGTGCAGACCATGTTTTTGAAATCACGGTCACGGACCCGGAGCATTTCCTCCGCGAAGTACACGCACCCGTAACCGGTCGCCTCGGGACGGATCAGGGATCCTCCCCAGCCGTATCCCTTGCCGGTCAGGACACCAACATGGCGCGTGGTGATCCGCTTGTACATTCCGTAGAGATAGCCGATTTCACGTCCGCCCACGCCGATGTCGCCGGCCGGGACATCCGTGTGCTCGCCGATGTGCTTCTGCAGTTCCATCATGAAGGACTGACAGAAACGCATCACTTCGTTGTCTGATTTGCCCTTCGGGTCGAAATCCGAGCCGCCCTTGCCGCCGCCCATGGGCAGGCCGGTCAGCGCGTTTTTGAATATCTGTTCAAACCCGAGAAACATGATAATGCTCAGGTTGACGGAAGAATGGAAGCGAAGACCGCCCTTGTACGGCCCGAGCGCTCCGTTGAACTGGACACGGTATCCGCGGTTCACGCGGTGCACGCCCTTGTCGTCAAACCACGGCACACGGAACATGATGGTCCGCTCCGGCTCGACCATGTGCTCCAGAATGCACTTCTCTTCGTATATCTTGTTGCGCTCCAGCAGCGGTTTGATGGCCTGCACCACCTCTTCGACCGCCTGGCAGAATTCCGGTTCCTCCTTGTTGCGCCGGCTCACATGCTGGATAATTCTCTCAATATAATTTGATGCCATATTGACCCTCTGTTTTTCCCTTTGCAGTTCACATGAACTGCTCTTGTGCGGGCAGAAAATGAAGGAATTATAACCGCGAATCAAGCACCTTTGTTCAATTTCTTGCCTTCGGAGGCGAAATCTGGAAATAATGCCGCATTCCATTCAATGAAAGCGTTGCAGATATGAAAAGCAAAGTTTCGCGCCGTGCATCCTCCTGCCTGGCAGACGGGGGGAAAATCGTCCAGCCCGGAAAGATCGTCCCGTTTCTTGAAGCCGTGCTGAAGTCCGGAAGCCGAGTGTGCCTTGAAGGCGACAACCAGAAGCAGGCCGACTTTCTAGCGAAGGCCCTCACACAGGTGAACCCCGAGAAAGTCAAGCGTCTGCACATGGTGCAGTCCTCGCTGGTGCTTCCCGAGCATCTCGACGTTTTTGAGAAGGGCATCGCACAGAAACTCGATTTCGCGTACTCTGGTCCGCAGGCCAAACGGCTCTATCAGATGGTGGGCGACGGCAAGGTCAAGATCGGATCGATTCATACCTACCTCGAACTCTATTCGCGCTATTTCTCCGATTTGAATCCGCAGGTTTCACTGGTGGTGGCCGACTATGCCGACGCCGCCGGCAATCTCTACACGGGCTACAACACAGAAGACACCCCGCTCATCTGCGAGGCCACGGCCTTCAACCGCGGGATCGTCATCGCGCAGGTGAAAGAAATCCGCGAAAAACTTCCCCGCGTGGATATTCCAGGGGACTGGGTGGATTTCATCGTGCCCACCGGGAAGGACTACTACATCCAGCCGCTGTTCACGAAGGATCCCGCGAAGATTTCTGAAATGCAGATTCTGCTGGCGATGATGGTCATCAAGGGGATCTACGAGAAGTACAGAATCACCTCCCTGAACCACGGCGTCGGCTACAACGCCGCGGCCATTGAACTGCTGCTTCCGAAACTTGCCGGGCACCTCAAGGGCAAGATCTGTCAGTACTGGGCGCTGAACCCCCACCCCACGCTGATTCCCGCCATCGAAAGCGGCTTTGTGGAACGCATCTATTCCTTCGGCGGCGAACCGGGCATGGAGGAATACTGCAAGGCCCATCCGGACATTTTCTCGATCGGCCCGGACGGCTCCATGCGGAGCGGACGGCTCAACGCCCAGCTCCTCGGTTTGTACGGAGTGGACTGCTTTGTAGGCTCCACGCTTCAAATTGACCGCTGCGGAAACTCCTCAACGGCCATTGACGGCATGATCGCCGGTTTCGGCGGCGCCCCCAATCTCGGAAGCACTCCTCCCGGACGCAGGCATTCCTCGCCCACGTGGGAAAAAAGCTCGCGCGAAAACAAGACCTTCAAAAAATACACCGGCTACAAATCCGGCCGCAAGATTGTCGTGCAGATGACGCCCACCGTCAGCGAGAAAAAGGCCATTCCGGTTTTTGTGGAGGAACTGGATGCCGCCAAATTATACCGCAGCGGAAAGTTTGAAACCCCGCCGGTCATGCTCTATGGTGACAGCATCACCCATATCGTCACCGAGTGCGGCATTGCCAACCTGATGAAATGCGCCTCGCCGAAGGAACGCATGAAAGCCGTTGCTTCCGTCGCAGGAGAAACCGAAGTCGGTAAAACATCCACCCCGGAGGACAAGGCGGCACTGCGGAAGAAGGGCATTCTCCAGACCGTCGAGGACCTGGGCATTGACCCGGCCTCCGCCACCAGGGACCTGCTGGCCGCGCACAGCCTCGAAGACCTTGTGAAATGTTCGAAGGGCCTCTATCACATTCCGGAGGGACTGAAATGAAAAAGTGCGTTATTTCCTGTGTACAGATGTTTATCCGTCCGCTGGATGTGACCGGGAACACCGAGCGTGCCCTTTACTTTCTGAACAAGGCAAAGAGAGAACATAAGTCGGACCTCGTGGTGTTTCAGGAATCCGTGACGACAGGTTTCACGCCCAACATGTCCGAAAAGGCATTTCTCAAAGTTATAGACCGGGTGCCCGGGAAGCAGATTGCTCCGATTCTCGATGCGGCAAAAAAGCTGAAGCTGCACATCGTCTGGCCGACGTATGAGAAAGTTGGTCAAAAGATATACAACTCCGCCATCCTGATTGGTTCAAACGGAAAGATTATCGGGAAATACTGCAAGACGCATCCGTTCGACAAAGAGAGCACGGAGCGCGGCGGGTGGACCACGCCCGGCAGCAAGATGCGGGTCTTCCAGACACCGTTTGCAAAGATTGGAATGATCATCTGCTTTGACGGCGACTATCCCGAGGCCTCGCGCCTGCTGGCGAAAAAGGGCGCGGAGATCATCGTCCGGCCGTCGGCTCTGCTGCGGAACTATGAAATCTGGTCGCTCACCAACCGCGCGCGCGCATTTGACAACCATGTCTTTCTGGCGGCGGCGAACGCGACCGGATTTGATGCCGCAGGACGGCACTACTACGGACACAGCATGATTGTCGGCCCGGCCGGAAACATCATGGCGCTGGCCGCCGCGCAGGAGGACATCATCAGCGCAGAACTCGATCCGAAAATGATCCGCCAGACCTTCCCCGGCTCCCCGGCCCGGCGGGTCTATGACCACCTCACCGACCTGAATCCGCGGCTGAAGTGATGACCCGCAACTGATCGAGGTTGCGTCGTGCGCTTTCCAGCCCGGGATATTTCTGCAGGGCGCTGCGGAATAGCCTCTCGGCTTCCCCGTAATCTTCAAGATTAAGCGAGATCGCTCCCGACAGATTCTCTATTTCGGCGACTGTTTTCGGATCCGCAGACTTCCATTTACCCCTGTACTGAAAAAGCGTTTCCCGGGCTTTCAAAAGATATCCGGCTTGCATCTGCAGCACCGCAAGCCGCTTGACTTCATCCGGGGTGGTCCGCCACAGGGATATGCGCCGGGCGAGCGTCTCCGCGGCCTCTTCAAGTGTACCGGCCTGTTCCTGCGCAACGGAAAGATTGCGGAGCGCACTATCATAGTCTATGCCGCACCTGGCCCACCTCTCGTAGACGGTCACAGCTTCATCCCATTTCCCTAATTTCCCATAGACGTTTCCAAGATTGTTCCACAGAAGGATGTCGCGATAGCCTTTTTGAGCCGCAGTCAGTTCTTTTTCAGCGGCTTCATAATCTCCCGCCACAGCATAGGCAGCGCCCACAAGCGCCCGGTACCGATAAGCAAAACGGGGCAGCATGCGGGCGGCTCTTTCCGAGTGGCCCTCGGCAAGGATATCCGGAACAGACCTGTTGAAAAATGAATCCACTGCGGACCATGCAACCAGGATCAGTGAAAAGGCAACCAGCGCCGATTTTGATATTTTTGGCCATATTCGCAAAACTTCGTTTTTTGAAGTTTCTTTCTGCGGCAGCAGCCAGCCAATCAGAAATCCCGCCAGGGGCCCGCCCATGCCTGTTTGCCATGGGAATGAAAACAATGACGCCACCGCCATGTATACAAGAATAAACATAGCGGTTGCGACCGCATCCGATTGGTCATTTCCTGCCCGAATGAAGGAAATCACGATTGAACAGACGAGAGCTGCAAGGATTGCAAATCCCAGAAGGCCGAACTCGGCAGCGAACTGAACATAGTCATTGTGTGTTTCGCGGGCGAAAACGACATTCCCGAGTATTTCATGCGTTTTCTCTTCCGGCAAAACATTCCCTAGCCGATCAAGATACTGGTGCGCATATTCCCCTGCTCCCCACCCGATCCATGGCTTCTCTGTGAACATATCGCATCCTATGCGGTTCATCAGAACCCGGGACTGAACTGCCGGGGAATGTCGAAAATCTTTTACTGCGTCCTTGAAGCGATCGCCCGTCTCCGGAATCAAAGTCATCGCGCCAAGCACGCTGCAAATACCCAGAATCACTGATGCAGTGATCAATGCTTTTTTCTGCAATTTCCATAAGGGATTGATCCATACAGCAAAGGATTGAACTGCTGCGAGTGCAAAGACAAACGCCAGTATCCCGCCGCGATTGGCTGTGAGGCCGGCCACGAACAACATGAAAAGCATGAAACACAGCTTCAATCTCGACGATTTGCTCAGCAGAAATATTCCGCTCGCGGAAAGCGCCAGGAAATCAACGGCCTGATTATGATAGCCGATGGTCCCGATCATGCGTCCGGGCGCATAGTCCATTGCTGATGTAGTTTGACGGAACAAGGGATCGAGGCCAAACCGCTGCAGCACCATCAAAAGAGCTTGAATTATGCCAGCGGAAACGAGAAGGGCCCCAAAGATGCGCATACCCTTTGAGTTTTCGATACCTGCCCCCAGAATCAGCATCAGGAGTGGAAGCATCCATGTGAACAGCACCTCGATCTCAGTAGCCGGAGCGGGCCGGGAAAGGGTCCTAACAATCATCCATGCGAGAAGTCCAAGGGCCAGCCATGCAGATCGGGCACCAAGGCGACACCCTTCCGATCGTGCAACCAGCGCCAGTACCAAAGCCATAACCGACCACAGCAAACGCTTAGGGGTATCGAAATAGTTTAACGCAATCGAAGACGCAGAGATATGAGATAACGAAGGCCACAGAAGCAGAACTCCGCAGATTATGGCTGTCCAATTACTTGTCTTGGGAACTACAAAACGGCTATCGGATATTCCTTCATGACTTTCATTTTGCATCTGTATGTATACGCCGACTGCTTCAGATCATCAGGGAGCCCAAACAAGTAAACGGAAAAACCGCATCCCCGCCATTGAAGCTGTGTACGACGTCTCGTAATCGGTGGCAATGATGATGCCGCTCAAATATATCCATTCAGAATTGTTCCCAAGATTGGCTTTGCCCTGAATGATGTATCTGCGGCCGGGCACCGTACTGAATATGAACGTCACTTCTTCGTTGTTGCCAGGCGAGGAAAGATCAAACTCGCTCATTTCAAACACCGAATTCAGGTTCCCGGGATGCGTTCCGGCGATCATTTCACCGTAATTGGAAACCCCATCACCATCGTAATCGCCGTCGGAGATTTGGACTTCCCATCCATTCGTCAAATCATAGGAATCTTCCCACTGGTCGGGCATACCGTCATGATCCAAATCCACCAGGACGTTGGTATCTCCAACCAAGCTGACCACCAGTAATCCGGCATCGTTGGTGCCCTCTGGCGGATAATAAGAAGAACTGGATTGATACCCATCCTTGCGCAACAAAATGACGTGCGACGCGCTATGCCAGCCGGCACCGGCATGTGACGCAGGATCCATCCAGTCAATTACCGCATCTGTAAGATTCGTTCCTGAAAGATAATCCACGTATATTTCAGCATGAGGCGGAATGCTGCGGACTTCAGCGATGATTCGATTCGTCTCCGATACAGGCGCGAGAGGTACGACAATCATATTTGTGAGGTCCGCCCCGACCTGCACCATGACTGGCCGCGACTGCAGATATCCCTGCTGTTTCAACAATATCGTATGAGTGCCCGGGGCAAGATTGTCTACCACCAGAGGTGTAACACCATCCGCCACATCCGCATAGTCAATATAGACCTGTGATCCCGCCGGCGTTGTATCAACACCAACACTGCCCGCATCATCGGACGACACATCAAATGTCATCGTAATGGTTTCAGCTTCAACAGCCGATGCGATCTGGGGCACAGACCGGGGTACTCCGGCTTTCTTGATAGAGACTGTGTGAGAAGCAATACCCCACCCCCCGGCATCAGCAGGTCGTGATACAGTATTGCCAATATCCACAATTGCTGGGGTCGTGTTGGTCGTGGGCCAGTAATCTACATAGACGACCGCATTCACTTCCGGATCACAGCGGACATCAACCAATGCAGGACTCTGGCCGGGCATGAGATCAAAATCATAAGACAAATCATCTCCACTGGCTACTGCTATGAGCGCAGCAGAATCTTCATGCAGCGCATCTGACCACCACTCGTCCTTGTATTCATCGGCCTCCGCCTTAAGCGTATAGGATCCAGGCAAAAGACCCATCAATTCATAGGTTCCTGCATCGCCCGTCGCCGCATTTCTCACCAGTCCATACGTTCCGTTCTTGGCTTTCACCGGGCATCCAGCGAGAGGTATGCCATTGCCAGTGACCGTGCCGGCTACGCGACCCGCAGGATCAAGAGCAAAATTAATCCCGGTGCGGTCCTCCCCGCTGGTTAAAGTGACCACATCGGCACCCACCGGAGGCGTTTCCTGCCCGGGGACATAAAGGCCTTTGTTGTCATACCATTCACCCAAATAGCCAATGCTAGCCGCAGGCACTGTGCGCACTGCATAATCTCCAGGATACACGCTACTGCAAAAATATGCTCCGGTCACATCCGTACGCGCCGAGAACACCCAGCCATCAAGCCTTCCGAGCCCGAGCATTTGCACCAATACACCCGCAATTGGCGTCAGCCCATCCGCCTGTGCAACGAGTCCCCCTAAACTGGCATATTCGTCCATGAACGCATCTATATTGGAAACCGTAACAGAGGCCGGCAGACTGATTTCTGTGCCATAGCGCCATACATCTGTGCCGGGCATGTTGCTGTATACTTCAGGAACATAGGTTCCGCTCCAATCATGGAAGTTCACCCGATAAGAGCCCTCCATCAGTCCACCGATCGCATAGGTGCCATCCGTATCCGTGGTTGTATATCCCGTATAAACCCATTCAGGACCGGACCGGTGATATGCCTGCACATCAATGTCTTCAAGCGGAGTGATTCCGTCTGAACCAGCCACCGTACCCGTGATCCATGACGCAATGGCGAGCGAAGCATTAATGCCCGAGTTTACGCTCCCCTCCCCAACAACGATATTGGCGCCCGAATCGTAATAACGGTCACCCGGAATGTTGTCATAAACTTCACTGACATAATCCCCGTTCCAATCAATGAATGTCACGCGGTAGGTTCCCGCCCCCAAGCCCCCGATTTCATAGTATCCGTCAATATCGGGATAGCTAGCGCCAGCCAAACTCCACCAGGATCCATTCCAGCGATACGTTTGCACATAGATATTAGGCAGGCCGGTCACCTCATCCGGGCCCGTCACTATGCCTGTGATCCATGATGCAGTGACCAGCGAAGCGTTGATGTTTGATATTGTACTCGCCGCAGGGACCACCAGATCCTCCCCGTCATTCCAAACGTTGTCACCGGGGATATTGTTATACACTTCAGGAGCATAAGTTCCGTCATCATCACTGAATCCCACATGATATGTTCCCGCCGCCAATCCCGTCAGCTCATAATTTCCACTGCTGTCCGTGTAGGTTTCCGGGCCCCAGTACGAATCCGATTTATTCACGCATTCGACATAAATATTGGCCAGCGGCGTCAACCCGTCCGATCCTGTTACTTTCCCAGTTATCTTCGATCCTATGGCCAGCGAGGCATTGATTCCTGTATTAGTCCCCGTTTCCGTCACCACAATATCCGTGCCATCGTTCCATAAATCTGATCCAGCAACGTTGTTATATACCTCCGGGGCATAAACCTCGCCATCATCACTGAAAGTCACATGATATGTTCCCGCCGCCAATCCCGTCAGCTCATAATGGCCAGAACCATCTGTATAGGTTGACGAACCCCAGTCCCATGTTGAAACATTTGCAGAATCCACAAAGATATTGGCCAACGGCGTCAACCCGTCCGGCCCGGTCACCGTGCCGGTGATTGAACCGGCTTGTGCTTCTGCGAGAGTGAATATGGCTACGAGAAGGAAAAGGACAGAAACAGTTAATCCCCGGACATGTTGATAACAATTGTTCATGTTTCACCCCAACTGAGCTTCGGAGGCCATTATATTCATCCGGGGCATACCAAAACCCCGCCTTTCCGGAACTCATTGTTTGCACCGCAGCCCGATCAAAACAAGATCATTCTCCAAGTATTCTTATTCTCCTTTGCGCAGTTTTCTGTGTGCCGTTTCATGGCGGCCTTCTGCTCAATAAAAATCAATCGTCTGACCTGAATCCGCGTCTGATATAGCATTAGACTCCGTCATGCCGGTTCATGGCGGAATTCCCGCGGCACAGGGTCGCCGCCTTCCCAAACGACGCGGCGGAAATGTTCCGGGTCGGTGTTGCCTTCGGTGTTGATCAGCAGAACCTGCGAGGAGGAATCCAGCTTCATCTTTTTCCTGAGGCCGGAAAGGCCGGCATGTTCTGCGATGAACATCAGCGCGCCCAGCGTCACTGCGCCGGATTCGCCGGAGACAATAAACAGATCATCCGCCAGCGGGACTCCATACACCCGCATCCCCTTGGCCGCCACGAAGTCAGGGCACGACAGGAAGAAATCAGCGCACCGGTCGAGTATACCCCATGCAATCGGACTCGGATCGCCGCAGGCCAGCCCCGCCATGATGGTGTTCAGATCGCCGCCGACTGAATGCGGCTTGCCGTCGCCGATTTTTGCGGATTCATAAAGGCACGCAGCCCTGTCGGGCTCAACCACCACGGTGACCGGGCGCTTTTTCCCGAACAGCCCCTGGTAGTAGCCGATCACGGACGCGGCCAGCGCGCCCACACCGGCCTGCACAAACACATGCGTGGGCTGAGTGATCCCCTGCCCGGCCAGCTGTTCCTGAATTTCTGCCATCAGCGTGGTGTACCCCTGCATGACCCAGAGAGGGATGTCCTGATAACCTACCCATGAAGTGTCCGAGATGATCTGCCAGCCATTCTTTGCGGCATCGCGCGTGATCATGCGGACCGCATCATCATAGGTGCCGGGGATCACCCTGACTTGAGCGCCGTATTCCTCAATCGCCCGGATGCGAGGCTTCGAGGTGCGTTCATGAACATAGACCACACACTTGAAACCCAGCTCCATCGCGGCCCATGCAACGCCGCGGCCGTGATTGCCGTCTGTCGCGGTCGCGAAGGTGATGTCTCCGATTTGCGAACGAACCTTGTCCGACTTCAGCTCCGAAACCGTAAGTTCGCGGTCTCTGATGCCCAGCCGCTTCCTGAGAAACTGATAGATCGCAAACGATCCGCCCAGCACCTTGAATGAGTTGAGGCTCAGGCGCTGGGACTCATCCTTCACCCAAATCCCCCCGATGCCCAGCATGGCCGCCAGCCCCGAGAGGCTTTTCAACGGGCTCATGCGATACCCGTCGAGCTGACGATGAAACTGGCGCGCCACGCCCGTGATCCCGGGGGGCAGCAGGCGCGCCAGGGGCTCGCAATCCCCAGGCTTCTTTGCGTGTGTGTTCTCGATCCATTCAATCGGCAGACTCGGATTATCTTTCTTCATGATCCAATCCTTCACGTGATATGGCCCCATGTTGGATCATGCAGAAATAAATGCAATGCCAAACCGCCGGATCAGTCCGTGGCAAACACATGAGTGTCCTCCGGGGGCGGAGGAGGCGGCATCTGGCGCGACTCGATTTCTCCCAGCGTCTCGTCCGGTTTCCACTCAATCACCTCGTCGCTGTACAGCCGCGCGAGATAGTCCTTCACATCTATTCTGGCGGCCTGTTTTCCCGACCTGATTGAGGGTTCAACCCTGTCCAGCTTTGACCGCCTCACCCAAAATTCCGGCTGGCTGAGCGATACGGAAATGGATCGCACATGCCCCATCATCCGGTCGAGGTCTGCCTGATAGCGGTGCAGATAATAGGCGGCTGTTCCCGTGATGCGCCGGTCGCGCGCAGCCAGCGCAAAGGCGCTCTTGTCACGTGCGCTCAAAGCGCTGAAACGGTCACGGGCCTCCAGCAGGTGCGATGCCATTTCCTGGAAGCTCGCGTCATCCGGATTGAGGCACCGCTCGAGCAGCAAAATAACCCGCTGGGCGGCGCAAAACAGGTCAAACCAGGCGCGGAAGATGTCCTCCGGAACCTGCGCTTCGCGCCGGTGCCACCGCAAGGCAGTGGTATCAGCGAGGGCCGTCTGATAATCGCCAATGCGCTCGATATCCTTCATGCAGCGGTCCAGATGCTGAATGAAGAGCGTCTGACGGTACGAAAGCGCATAGCTCGTGAGGCGGTCAAGATAATCCCCCACCGCCAGCTTGACGTCGTCAATGACGGCTTCGTTGGCCAGCAGGACGCGCCGGGTCGCCGGCCGGTAATCCAGCATCAGTTCCCCGTTGATGGTCATCCCCTGAATGCATATCCTGGCCATTCGCCGGACCTCGAGAATGGTGGCTCGGATGGCCTGTTCCGGACGGCTGAGGTTCTCCGGTTTCAGATGGCTGGGTTCGGGCATGGGCGACCTCGGCAGCACCAGCCGCCTCAGCAACCATGCGCAAGCCCGGGTGAACGGCAGCAGCGGCAGGGCGCCCGTCGCCATCATCAGCAGGTGCAGATTGGCAGCCTGGCGCAGCGGCTCCTGAGCGCTCCAAACGACGGCGGCGCGGATAAAAGGATAAAGAGCAAGCGCCAGCGCGACATTGAAGATATTGAAAAACAGGTGTCCCGCGGCTGCACGCCGCGCCTCGATATTCATTGAAAGGCTGGCCAGCAACGCAACGATGCAGGTGCCGATATGCGCGCCCGCGATGACAGGGAAAAACTGGTCAAATGATTGAAATATCCCCGCGCTGATGAGGGCAAAGCACAGGCCGATCATGGCCCCGCTGCTGGTCATCATTGCGGTCAGCAACGCGGCAATGCCAACGCCCGACAGACGCCCCGCCCACGCATCCCCGCGGACATGGGCCAGCCACGGCGCGAGGGCTTCGCGGTGCGGGACCAGCGAACCGCTGATGGTGATCATGCCCAGAAACAGCAGACCGAATCCGATCATGGCCAGACCGGCCTGCTTGCACCGCTCGCCGGGAAGCAGGCTTTTCAAGAGAAATCCGGCAGCAATGGCCACCCAGCAATACTGGCCGATGTTGAACGACAGCAATTGCATTGAAAGCGCAGTCCCAATGTTTGCACCCATGATGGGCGCAACCGCCGCCTGCAGACCCAGCAGGCCCGCGTTGACAAAACCGGCAATCATTGTTGTGGCCGCGCCGCTGTGAGCCAGAAATCCCAGGATAATACCCAGCAAAGCGCCGCGCAAAGGCCCGCTTGAAGTCCGCCCGATAACTGTGCGCAAGGACGGCCCGGCCGCCGCGCGCAGCCCGCCGGTTATCACATGCATGCCAAATATGAAAAGGCTCAGCCCCCCGATCATCCCGAACACATCCATTATCAATGTTTTGCTCATGTCGCATTCCTTTCCCGTCAACGGCTCCAGCCGCCGCTGCTGGCGGCATAGAACTAATGACACAGTCAAGCGTCAAATGCAATTCAATTCGACACAGCGGCGCGGGGCGGATATATCAACCGAAATCAGACAATCAAGCGAATGGCGCAAGGAAGAGACCGTATTGCGCGCTATGCCACTCCTGCAGTCACTCAAAGTGGTGTACAGCTTCCGGCTGATAGAGAATCATATCAATGCGAATATACCGGGGGCCGTCCGCAAAATTCCATTCAATGGTATCGCCGACAGAGAAGCCAATAATGGCAGCGCCGAGCTCTGACAAGATAGAGAGTCTGCCCTGCCGAATATCTTCATCGTCAGGATATACCAGCTTGTATTGCATACTTGCACCCGTGGCTAAATCCGTGAGGCAGACACAAGTGTTCATGGTCACGACATAAGGAGGCACTTCTTCTGAAGCAACGATCTCCGCCCGGCCGAGTTCATCTTCAAGCATTCGCAAAAGCGCCGGCCGGATAAGACCGTAGCGTTGTGCAGTTGTCAGCAGACTGCGCAGACGGTTGTAGTCACACAGCGTGCAAGTAATTTTACGAGCAATCATTAGATCCTGCATGACCATCTCCTTTCTGTTCTACGCCCTTACGTCCCTACTTGTTTGCAAAATAGCAGGCAGGCCCCATTATGTCCAGCTTTATCTCCCATGCTGAGTGTCGCGGGCTCTCATTATGCTTGTCTTTTTCTCTTTTCGCAGGCAGAGTCTCGAAATAATCTGAACAGGGCGGTTGCGATGAAACTTTATGAATATGAAGCGAAGGATATTTTCAGGAAGAACGGCCTGCGTGTGCCGGACGGCATCGCCGTTACAGAACCGGCGCAGGGCCTTGCGTTCCTTGAAGCTCACAAGCCCGCGGTGCTGAAGACTCAGGTGCTGACCGGCGGACGCGGCAAGGCCGGCGGTATTTTGTTCTCCGATAACGCAAAGGATTTTTCGGAGAAAATCGAGCGGCTGAAAAAGCTCCCGATCAAGGGAATGCTTCCCCGCGGCATCCTGATCGAGGAGAAACTGGATGTGCGGCAGGAGATGTACATGAGCTGCACCATTTCCCGCTCGACCGCCGAAATCCTGTTCATGTTCTCGCTGACCGGGGGAGTCGAGATCGAGTCGGTCGCCGAAAATAATCCCGAAGCCATCAGGAAACTTTCGATCAATGTCCTGGACGGCATGAAGCCTTCGCAAATCGAGGCACTGGTTGCAAAAACCGGCCTTGAAAAGAAAATAGCCGCGCAGGTCTGCGAAGCCGCCCTCGCCCTGTACAGGATATTCACGGAGTACCGCTGCCAGATTGCCGAGATCAATCCGCTGGTGGTCACCGGCGACGGAACAGTCGTGGCCGGCGACGCCAAGATGGAGATTTTCGACGAGGCCGCCAAACTGCACCCGGAATATTTCAAGGAAGACCTGACCTGCACCCCGCTTGAAAAGCGGGCGCGGGCGATGGATTTGGGCTATGTTGAACTCAGCGGCAACGTCGGAGTCATTGGCAACGGCGCGGGACTGAACATGGCCACGCTGGACATCATCAGCTTTTACGGCGCGAAGCCCGCCAATTTTCTCGAGGTTTCGGGACGCACGTACGGCAAGGCCGAGGATGCCGTCGGCATCGTGGTTTCAAATCCGAATGTGAAGGTTGTCTTCGGTAATTTCTTCGGCTGCATCTCGCGGTGCGATGTCATCGCCGAGGGCCTTGCCGCCGCGCACACCAAAGGGAGCATCAGGATGCCGATGGTCATCGCCATGCGCGGCACCGGGGCAAAGGAGGGCCTTGAAACCCTGAAAAAGGCGGGGATCACGGAAATCTACGAGGACGACATCGAGGCCGGGCGGCGCGTTGCTGAACTGCTGAAGGAGGCGAAATAATGTCCATTCTCATCAACGGCAAAAGCAGCGTCATGATCTCCGGCCTCACAGGCAGGGAAGGCACCTATCATGCGAAGCTCATGATGGACCTCGGCACAAGAATTGTCTGCGGAGTCACGCCGGGCAAGGGCGGGATCGAACATCTGGGAGTGCCCGTTTACAACACGGTCCGCGAAGCGATGGCGAAACACGACATTGACGCGTGCGGGGTGTTTGTTCCCGCGAGGGTGGCCGCTGCAGCCGTTGAAGAGTCCGTGGAGGCAGGGGTTCCGCTGATCGTGGCGGTGACGGAAGGCATCTGTCCGCATGACGCCATGCGCTTCATATCCCTCGCTCGGCGCAGGGGGGTGCGCGTGCTCGGTCCCAACACGCCGGGCCTGCTGACGCCCGGCGAGGCCAAGATCGGGGTGCTGGCGTCCGACTTTGTGAAGAAAGGCCCTGTCGGAGTCGTATCGAGAAGCGGAACGCTCACCGTGGAAATCTGCTATTACCTCCAGAAAAATGGCTACGGGCAATCCTCCGTGGTCGGAATCGGCGGCGACATGATGGTGGGCACCACATTCCTTGATATCTACAAGCTTTTCGAGCAGGATGGCGAGACGGAGAAAATCGTGGTCGTCGGCGAAATCGGCGGCACGATGGAAGAGGATCTGGCCGCATACATCTCAAAAACAGGGCTCAAGAAAAAGACTGCGGCATTCATCGCGGGCCGCAGCGCGCCTGAGGGCAAGCGGCTCGGGCATGCCGGAGCCATCATCGAGGGCCGCATGGGCACCGCGCAGTCAAAAATCGAAGCCTTTGCAAAAGCCGGTGTACCAGTGGCTGAAGTGCCCTGGAGCATTGCTGAACTGCTGTAAAAAGCGCAACAGGAGAAACCATGAAGAACAGAAAAATATCCATCACGAAATTTGATTTTGCCCGCCTCAAGGAACTGCTGGCGGTTGCCAACGAATTTGACCGCACCCGCAGCGACCTGAAGGCACTGGCAGCGGAACTGGATTGCGGCCATTTGGTGGAGTCCAAAGACGTGGCGGCGACGGTGATCACAATGAACTCGCGTTTCAAGATTCGCGATCTGGAAACAAAGGAAGAGGAGGAATACACACTCGTTTTCCCCGCAGATGCTGATTTCGAGGCCGGGCGGATTTCCGTGCTTTCCCCCATCGGCACAGCCCTGCTGGGTTATTCCGAAGGAGAAACGGTCGAGTGGCCGGTGCCTGCGGGCAAAAGACGGATAAAGATCGAGAAAGTTCTTTATCAGCCGGAAGCCGCCGGGGATTTTCATCTCTAGGGCTGGACGGCATGCAGGGAACTTCCAAAGCCGGTTCTCTGATTCTTGCGGTCCTGCTGCTGAGCGGCTGCGCCACGACCCCGTATCATTTCGGCGCGGTTTATGATTATCATCCGGCCCCGCCCCTGTCGGAGCACGAGCAGCAGATTGAGCGAGGGAAGCCGAACAGGTTTCTCGACGCGTGCGACTGGATCTGGCCGGGAAGTCTGCTGGGCAAGCTGATTCTCTGGAATCGGAAAGTGGACAGCCATCAGGTATCGCAGGAGACGGAGGATACTCTGCGCTCCTATCTGGCCGCGAACCATCTCGACAGCGTCAAGGTACGGATCAACCAGTATCATCCCGGAGCCGAACTCAGCCGGACGCTCGGCAACAAATCCGTGGGCTTCGGCTGGCGGTACACCATCGGGCTGCTGGGGTGGCTGCAGTATACGATTCTGCCGCAGCGCTTCTTCGGCGGAGACAACTACAACCCCTACTCCAACACGCTGAACATATATTCAGACATCCCCGCCGTAACCGTGCACGAGGGCGGGCACTCAAAGGACTTCGCGGAGAAGAAGCTGAAGGGAACCTACGCATTCATCTATGTGATTCCTTTTGTAAATCTCTGGCATGAGGCTCAGGCCTCGAACGACGCGCTCAGCTATGCGCAGGAAACCGATCATGAACTTCAGCGCGGGGGCTACAAAATCCTGTATCCGGCCTACGCCACCTACATTGCGTCCGACATCAGCTATTTCACCAGTCCGGTCCTCAGCTATCCGCTGATGGCCGTTTGTGTCGTTCCGGCTCACATTGCGGGCCGGATCAAAGCCCACGGCGTGACGGATGAGGAACTTTCTCCGCCGGAAACAGCCGCTGCGGAAAACGACACCGCGAAATAGCACGAAAGCCCGTCTCTGAATGCATTTTTGCCTGCACCCGCGCGGCGGACGCATGATATTTTAAATAGGACTATTTTAGTCCTATTTTAATCAAAACGGCACATTTTCGGACTTTTTTTCAAAATTTCGGCGCAATTCGCGATTTTTCGGCCATTTTTGGGCCATTTTTGAGCTTTTTTGGCGATTTTTGCTGATTTTTTACGTTTTTAAGCCGTTTTTTGGCGTTTTCCGGCCTAATACTGCTTTTCGTATTCGCCCTTGCCGATTTTTTTCAGTTTGTGGAAACCGGCCGATTTCGCGCGGTCATCCAGGCCGCTTTTTGATCCGCCGACGTTGGGCGCGGAAATGACGCGCTTGACGGGCGAACCGCACTGCGGACAGGTCTTGAGGGGTTCCTGCTTCACTGCCGCAAGGTGCTCAAACACCTTGCGGCAGTATTCACAGGCTTTTGAAGAGTCAACCGCCGTATATTCGTAGATCGGCACAGCCGAACGGCTCCGTTATTTGACGGGCATCTCTTCGGGCATTTCCTGCGGCTGGCTCATATCCATGTCCCCGCCCGTTTCGGCGCTCTTGCTGGGCCGGATATAGATTTCCGTGCGGCGGTTTTTCTGCATGTTCTCTTCGGTGTCATTCGGAGCCACCGGAACGTCAAAGCCGAACCCCTTCGACGAAAGCCGCGAGGGTTCGATGCCGCCGGCCGAAATCAGATATCCCATGACCGCTTTTGCGCGGCGCTCTGACAGTCTGATGTTGTAGTCGCGCTTGGAGGTCGGGCGCTTGTCGGCATGGCCTTCCACCTTTGCGGTGGCGCCCGGATCGCGCTGCAGAACTTTCGCCACGACATCAAGCTGTTCAAAATACTGCGGACGCACATCCGCCTTGTTGTAGTCAAACTCGATATTCAGCGTGAAGAGCTGCAAGTCGTCCGCCGGATCCAGCGGGTTGGTATGATCCTCAATCACCTCATGCCCGTCGGCCACGCCGCCGTTGTCGGTGTCGCGGTCGTTGGGATCCGTGCGGTAGGTCAGAACTTCCGCGCCGTCTTTCAGGCCGTCCCAGTCGCTGTCGGGATTCAGCGGATCGGTACTGTAGCTCAGCACCTCCTGACCGTCGGTCAGGCCGTCGCCGTCGGTATCCGGATTGTAGGGATCGGTCCCGATTTCAGCCTCGCGGGGATCCAGCAGGCCGTCGTTGTCGCTGTCTATATCGGTGCCTTCCAGTTCATACACCCTGGGCACATGGGCGCCCCAGCGCCAGTTCACGCCGGCGCTGAAAAGAATATTCCCCTCGGTATCCGTGCCCTGTACCACCGGACGGACATCCATGCGGACGGCCCACTCGTCGTTGAAGTGATAGAACATGCCCAGCCCGCCGATGATAATAGGCTCGTCCTGCTCCTGGGCATCACTTGTCCCGTAATGAAACCAGCCTGCACCGAGGGAAAGATAGGGATCCCAGCGCAGATTCTCGATGTTGCGAAGGTGGAACAGGACATCAAGGCCAAGGCGAATCGCCCACGTGTCGTCATCAATGTCCGAACGCCGCGGGTCCTGAAAATCCGTGGGCTCCAGTTTGGGAAGAAGGTTGAAATCCAGCTCAAAGGTCCAGCGGGGATTGAAGTCATAACCCAGTCTCAACGCATGGAAGAAGGCATCTTCAACCTCTTCATCGCCCTCAAAATTGTAGAAACCGATTTCATAGCTGACCGACCAGGGGGCCTGCGCGAAAAGATCATATTCCGCCGCGGAGACTGCCGGGGCAAAAACCGCCGGAACGGCCATCAGCGCTGTCAAAACCCAGATTTTCATGCTGTTCATTGCTTAAACTCCTTCTTCAAACCAAACCGAAAACAGAAAGGTAGCAGGAATCACTCCGATGGCAATCCAAATCACACGGGGTCAAACCCCCAGCATGCCGCTGACGAGGGCAATGAACAGGAGGATGCAAACGGCGCACAGGCCGAGCGAAGAATACGGGAGAGGACTTTCGTCCAGCCTGCGGCGCTCCAGTTTGGAGACCACCGCCAGCACGGCCAGCACGAAACAGACGGCCAGCACGGCCATGAAGGTGTAGAAATTCTGACGGGCATACTCCGTCGCGACCCCGGCCTGCCCCACCAGCGGCAGCACCATGCACAGCACCAGAAAGGCCAGCGCCGACAAGACCGTGAAAAGTGAACCCACCGCCGGTTTTGCGAAAAACGAACCTTCAAACTGCTCTTCTTTTCTGGACGCCATGAAATCCTCTTGCCCTTTATCTGTGCTGATTGACAGTTGATAGTATATTCATGTTCAACAAGCAACCCGGAAAACAGGATTGCACAGGGGCAGAATACGGATAGACTTCCCGCCATGATGAATAATGAACATCAGGAGCAGATACGGGGCTTTACCGGCTGGCTGGCCCGGCGGGTTCTGAAATCCGGCGCCGACCTCCGGACGGGTGACTCCCGGAGCCGCCTCGGCATGCTGCAGGGCGCCGTGGGAATCATCGCCAATCTTTTCATTTTTCTGGTTAAAATCACCTTCGGCTTTGTATTCGGGAGCATCGCGCTCATTGCAGACTCGTTTGACAGCCTTTCCGATGTCGCGGCCTCCACCATGATCATAGTCGGCGCGCACTGGGCCGGCAAGCCGCGGGACCGGGAGCACCCCTTCGGGCACGGGCGAATGGAGTGGATTGCCTCGCTGATTGTTTCCATTCTTCTCGTCGGCGTGGGCCTTTCGCTTGGCAAGGAAGCGGTGGTCCGGATTTTCCGGCCCCACCCCTATGATGCCCCGTGGTGGCTTATCGCCATTGTGGCCGCCAGCATCCCCCTGAAGGAGTGGATGGCCCACTTTTCCCGCAGTCTCTCCAGGGCCAGCGGATCGTCGCTGATCGAAGCCGGCTACTGGCATTTCCGCTTCGATTCCCTCATGGCCGGGCTGGTCTGTGTGGCTCTCTTCAGTTCACGTTTCGGCTGGGCCGCCGTGGACGGCTGGATGGGCCTGATCATTGCGGGCCTCATCATGCATGGCGGCCTTTCGCTCATCCGCGAGCGGGTCAGCCTGCTGCTGGGAGAGGCCCCCTCCGCCGAAGAGATCAGCCAGCTCGAAAAGCTTGCTTTTCAGGTGGACGGCGTGCGCGATGCCCATGACATCATCGTGCACAAGTACGGCGACTACCGGCTCATATCGCTTGATATTGAGGTGGATGCGTGCGGGACCGCGCTGGAGGCGCACCGGATCGCCGCCCAGGTTGAACAGAAGATCGAGGACAACTGTCATGCCAAGGCGATTGTCCATGTGGATCCCGTGGACCGCTCTCACCGCCTCTATCCCGAGGCCGAATCCGTCCTCAGCCGCTACATCTCGGCGCACGGCGAGATCGCATCGTTCCATGACCTTCGGCTGACAGATGAAGAGGGCGGGCCCGTTCTCACGGCCGACATCGTCATGGCCACAAAAACACCCGAGACCGCCCACGCGCAAATCATTGAAGATCTGAAAAACCACCTTTCCCTGCATCTGCACACGGTGAGCCGTCTGCACATCGACACAGAAATTTTTCACGGCCAGCCGGCCGCCTCCCCCGCGGTCGGCAAAATCAACGCTTGATTTGATCCCGTTCTGTCGGCACTATCCCCCATCCGAAACAGAGAGGATAACCACTGTATGAAGAAAAATACCAGTCCAGCAGCCCACGACTCCCCGGTAATCAAATTCATCGTCGGGGAACAGATCCCCGTGGAACTGCACAAGGTGCGCATTGTTCAGAAACTGAACCTCAAGCCGGTGAATGAGCGCCTCAGGGCCATACAGGACGCCGGCTTTAATTCCTTCCTGCTGAGCACGCAGGATGTGTTTCTAGACATGCTCACCGACAGCGGAACCAACGCCATGAGTGACCAGCAGGTGGCCTCCATGCTCGTGGCGGACGACGCCTATGCCGGGTCCCAGAGCTTTGAACGGCTGCAGAAGGCCGTGAAAGAGGTCTTCGGGAAGAAATATTTCCTGCCGGCGCATCAGGGCCGCGCCGCGGAGCACATCATATTCCATGCCTTCATCCGGCAGGGTGATGTCATCCCGATGAACTACCACTTCACCACCACCAAGGCGCACATCGAACTCCCGGGCGGGGTGATCGAGGAAATTTTCACAAGCGAGGCGCTTAAAATCAAAAGCAGCCACCCCTTCAAGGGCAATATTGACATCGAAAAGCTCAAGAAGCTTATTAAAAAGCACGGCGTTGACCGGATTCCATTCGTCCGGATGGAGGCTTCAACGAATCTGATCGGAGGGCAGCCCTTTTCGATCGAGAACATGCGGCAGGTTCGCAAGGTGTGCGATCAGCACAAGATTATGCTGGTGCTCGACGCCAGCCTCATCGGGGAAAACGCCTATTTCATCAAGCAGCGCGAAGCCGCCTTCAAAAAGAAATCAATCGCCGAAATCCTGCGAACCATGTGCGATCTTTCCGATCTGGTCTACTTTTCGAGCCGAAAGGTCAGTTCAACGCGCGGAGGCGGCATTTGCACGAATGATGTCCATCTCTACGACAAGCTCAAGGATCTTGTTATCCTTTTCGAGGGCTTCCTGACGTATGGAGGAATGTCCGTGCGCGAAATTGAGGCCATGGCCGTGGGCCTGCGCGAAACCCAGGACGAAACCTGCATCAGCCAGTCCCCGCAGTTCATCAAATATCTGGTCGAGCATCTCGATGCCGCCGGCGTTCCGGTGGTGACTCCGGCCGGAGGGCTGGGCTGTCATATTGATGCCAAAGGTTTTCTCCCGCACGTGCCCCAGACCGAATATCCGGCCGGGGCCCTGACGGCGGCTTTTTATATCATATCCGGTGTGCGCGGCATGGAGCGCGGCACCATTTCGAGTGTCCGTGATGTCAGCGGGAAGGATATTCTGGCCGACATGGAGCTGCTGCGGCTGGCCATGCCCCGGCGCGTGTTCACCCTCTCGCAGGTCAAGTATGTCGCGGACCGGCTTCAGTGGCTCCACAAGAACCGGAAACTCATTGGCGGCCTTCAGTTTGAATACGAACCGGCCGTCCTCCGCTTTTTCACGGGCCGCCTGACCCCCACCAGCGACTGGCCGCAGAAGCTGATGGCAAAGTTCAAAAAGGATTTTGGGAACAGCCTGTAAGCCCCCGCGCCCGCGGCGCGAGTGCGGCCGGTGTCTATTTGCGGGCCTTGCGCCGGGCGCGCACAGCATCTGCAAGCTGCCCGAGAAGCTGAACGGAATCCTCCCAGCCAAGACACGGATCCGTGATGCTCTGTCCGTACACCAGGCGCTTCTTCGCGGATATGGCCTGCCGGCCCTCGATCAGGTTTGATTCGGCAATCACCCCCATGATGCGCATCTCGCCGCCGGCCATCTGCGCAGCCACATTGGCTCCCACCTTGAGCTGCTCGCGATGATCCTTTGCGCTGTTGCCATGGGAAAGATCAATCATGATGCGCTCCGGGAGCCGGGCCGCTCTCAGTTCGGAGCACGCCGCTTCAACGCTTTTGGGATCAAAGTTGGGGACCCTGCCCCCGCGCAGTATTACATGGCAGTCGCTGTTCCCGCAGGTGTCCACGATGGCCACCTGACCGGATTTATGCACGGACAGGAAGTGATGCCGTTCGCGGGCGGCAAGGATGGCATCCACGGCGATTTTAATATTTCCATCTGTGCCGTTCTTGAATCCCACCACGGCGGAAAGGCCGGAGGCCAGTTCACGATGAACCTGCGACTCCGTGGTGCGGGCGCCAATCGCGCCCCAGGAAACGAGGTCGCCGATGTACTGCGGGGAAATCACATCCAGAAATTCGCAGGCGGCCGGGATCCCCAGCTGATTGATCCGGACCAGCAGATCACGCGCAATCCGCAGCCCTTCGTTGATCTTGAAGCTCCCGTCGATATACGGATCATTGATGAGCCCCTTCCAGCCGATGCTTGTGCGAGGCTTCTCAAAATATACCCTCATCAGGATTTCCAGCTCACCGCGGCGCTTCTCTCGCTCGGTTTTCAGCCGTTCCGCGTATTCAAGAGCCGAGGCCGGATCATGTATGGAGCACGGCCCGATCACCACCAGCAGCCGGTCGTCCTGGCCGCGCAGAATAGACCTGATTCTGCGCCGGGTGGTCCCGATTAATTTTTCAGCAGGAGTGTCCTTGATCGGGAAAAATCGGATCAGGTGCGCCGGCGGAGGCAGGGGAAGAATGTTCTCGATGCGCTGGTCATCGGTGCTCGACATCCTGTCGGCGGGGACAGGCTCCAGATTGTCATCCGTTATATCACTCATTTCCCGTTATCCTCAGCAGCATACAATAGGCGCGAAGGGGCTCCAAGTCAATCGCCTGAATCTCAGCAAGGCAGTTGTGCGCCGGCGGCGTTCGTTGTATCATGTCGGGAATGAAAAAGATCACTGTCGCGCTCTGCCAGATCAATGTAGCGGTCGGCGCCATCAGAGCCAATGCGGACAAGATGGCGGCCGCGGCGGGTGAAGCCGCCGCCCGGGGCGCACGCCTGATCCTTTTCCCGGAACTCGCCCTCTGCGGATACCCCCCGGAAGACCTTGTCCTGAAACCGCATTTTATCCGCGACTGCACTGCGGCGCTGCACGACCTGCAGGCCCGGCTCCCCGCAGGCTCCGTCACCATATTCGGCGCGCCATGGACAGAGCAACAGAAAGTCTTCAACGGCGCGGTGGTCTGCGCCGGCGGAGAAGTTCGGGGCGTTTATAAAAAAATCGCCCTTCCCAATTATGGTGTATTTGATGAAAAAAGAATTTTTGTTCCGGGTGAACGCCCCCTGATCCTGAACTTCGGCGGGGCGCGAATCGGGGTTCATATATGTGAAGACAGCTGGCTTCCGGACGAACCGGCCTGCCGGCTTCTTGCGCCGTTTCAGCTTGACGGTCTGGTCAACATCTCCGCCTCCCCGTACGAGCGGGGCAAACTCAGCCGGCGCGAGGCGGCCCTTCAGAAGACCGCGGTCAAGCTGGACACCCTCCTGCTCTACTGCAATCTGGTTGGAGGACAGGATGAACTGGTCTTTGACGGGGCCAGCATGGTCGTCAGCCCGAAGGGGCCCACATGCATGCGCGGACGTCAGTTCGCGGAGGAAACTCTCTATTTCAATCTTCCGGCGCCGCGCAAAGGCGCGCATTCCAAGCAGGCGGATGCTGACATCATAGATATCCCGGTGACTGGGGCGGCGGAGATCACATCCTCTCCCGCTGATTCCGCGGTCGCGCCCGCGCTGGGCCCTGCGGAGGAGGTTTATGCCGCCCTGAAGACCGGGCTTCGGGATTATGTGAACAAGAACGCTTTTCAGAATTGTGTTGTTGCGCTCAGCGGAGGCATTGATTCCGCCCTTGTGGCCGCCATCGCCGCGGATGCACTGGGCGCGGAGCGGGTGCACGGCATCACCATGCCGTCGCGGTTTTCCTCTGAAGCCACCCGGGCCGACGCCGTGCAGCTGGCCCGCAATCTGAAAATTGATTTCCGGACCGTGGCAATCGAATCTCTTTTCAAGGCCTACCTGAATGAACTCACCGGGCAGTGGCCAGGGAAGGCGCCTGATATCACCGAGGAAAATCTTCAGGCCCGCATCCGCGCCAACATTATCATGGCGCTCTCCAACAAATTCGGCTGGCTGGTGCTGACCACCGGCAATAAAAGCGAACTGGCCATGGGATACTGCACGCTTTACGGAGACATGGTGGGCGGCTTTGCCGTGATCAAGGATGTGCCCAAAACACTGGTATTTGAGCTCGCACGCTGGCGGAACTCACAAGACACCGTTCCGGTCATCCCCCCGTCCACCATCGAGCGCCCGCCGAGCGCCGAACTCAGGCCGGACCAGAAGGACAGCGACACCCTGCCCCCCTACGAAATACTTGATCCGATTCTCGAGCTCTATATCGAGCAGCACTGCGGCCTGGAGGAAATCATGGCCAGGGGTTTCGACGGGGATATTGTGCGCATGACGGTGCGCACTGTGGACCGGAACGAATACAAGCGGCGGCAGGGGGCGCCGGGCATCAAGATCACGCCATGCGCTTTCGGCCGCGAAAGGCGGATGCCGATCACAAACCAGTACTGGAGTTAAACCCCGCGGCACGGGTGAACTGACGGCAGATCACCCCGCCCTCCTGAAGAAGAGACCGCGTGGATTCCGTGAATCGGTATTCACCCTCATACACCACTTCCCGAATGCCTGCATTGATGATCATCTTTGCGCACATCAGACAGGGGCTGATGGTCACATACATCGCGGCGTCCTTCACGGATATGCCGTGATATGCCGCCTGCACAATCGCATTCTCCTCCGCATGCGCGCAGATGCAGTCTCCCAGGCTGTTCCCGGAGGGCGAATCGCTCGCACAGCGGGGGCAGCCGCCGTCAAAACAGTTGCGCACACCGCGCGGGGTGCCGTTGTATCCAGTCGTAATAATGCGCTTGTCACGCACCACGATGGCCCCCACATGGCGACGGGAGCAGTTGCTGCGCGTGGCGGCCACATGCGCGATTTCCATGAAGTAGGTATCCCAGTCCGGCCGCGTGTCTGCTGCTTTACTCATGAAACCAGAATGCCCCATCGGGCCCCGGTATTTCAAGCAATAGAATGGCCCGGAGGATATAATTCCAGCAGCGCCGGAACCACATCCTTCAGGGAATGAATTTTCGCCTTCAGCCGGGACGCCTCCCTGCCCCTTGCCGCAAAGGGCACCGGATTGCCGGTGTGCAGGCGCGTGCCGAAATCCTCGAGATTCCCATGATCGCTGGTCAGCAGGAACAGCTCGTTGGAGCCTCGAAACATATGCAGCAGAATCCCGAGAAAACGGTCCAGTTTTTCCAGGACAGACAGCAGCGCCTGACGGTCGCCCCGATGCGCGGCGAGGTCAGTCTGGAAATATTCAAACAGCGTGAAATCATGCGCCCTCGCAATCTCCACCAGATGATACCCAGCCTCCTCCGGTTCAATCAGCGGCCCTTCATACCCGCGGCGGCGAAGCTGCTCGCGTGTCAAATCCTGATAAACGGCCCGGCCGGCCAGCATGTCTTCCAGGCTCCTGAATTTTCCAAAGGCGGCTTCGGTGGCCACGGTCGTCACGGATCGCCGGCGCCTCAATTCCGCCGAGGTGTATGCCTGAAGGTAATAGGCATTCGCGAAAGTGCTGCTGTACCCCCGCTCCATCATTTTCCCGAAAATGTTCTCCCGCCGTATAATGTCGCGCAGCTCCCTGTTGGGAAATCCCTCGATGTGCCGGCCCATCTGTGCCTGGGCATTCACACCCGTCAGCAGAGACGTTTGTCCAGTCGCGCTTTGCGGAAGGCCTTCGACCCCCATCACGGCATCTATGGCAGCGGCCTCCCTGAGCAGTTCGCATAATACCGGGCAGGCACCCGAAAACACAGGGTTGACTTCAGGATCAGAATGCCCCAGCCCCAGACCGTCCACAAAAATCATCAGAGTGCAAATGCCTTGTCCCACATTTTTTCCCATGCGCGGAGTATAGCATTTCAGGCAGGAATCCAATGCGGAATAAATCCGGCTGAGCAGTTCATATTCCTTCACATCCGCCCGGATCAATGGCAGAATTATGGAAAATCAGGAGAAGAATATGCGAACGATAACAGTTGTTTTTTCCGTCATGGCTCTGGCCGCTGCCGTTCAGGCTCGTCCCCCGGCATCCGCGCGCATTAATATCCGCGAGAAACTGGGAACCAACAAGGCCGGCCTGCCGGAGCCCGCGGGGGTCGCCACGCAGCCGGTCGGCCCCTCCTCATCGGATGGAGCCCCCGTGAATCTGCCGAGCAAATGGCTGAAAAACGCGGAAGGATATCAGGAAGCGCTGGAAATCCAGAAACAGACTGGAGCCGATATTTTTGTGTTCTTCGTCCGGCCCGATGTGTCCGATGAAAAAGGTCTTTGCAACTGGCTGGAAACCAGAGGATTCCAGACCTCACCCGTGCAGAAATTTTTCAAGGAGGTTATCAAGGTGCGGGCGACACTGCCCAGCAACCGGGAAACCGAAGCCATGGCCGAGATGTTCAGGGTCAACAAAACGCCTGCTGTGTTCATGGTTCATCCCAACGGGAAACGCTGGCGGTGCAGCACGTTCAAATATGACAGCAAGCGGCCGGAACTGCCGGAACCCGCCGTGCTGGCGGAACAGTTCCGGTCCCAGAGCAGCAAGGCCATGGCGGCCGCCGCGGCCAGTGCCGCATCCGAAGCACAATCGCCTTCAGTTCCCCCGCAGCAGTAAAGAAGCAGCCCGGCCGCAGAAACTGCGCCGGGCTGTTTGAAACCGCTTCCGGAAACTATTCTTCTTTTTTCTTCCGGGAAGTTTTCTTCCTGGCCGGAGCCTTTTCAGAAGTCTCTTCCTTTTTGGCCTTGCTGGCCGCTTTTTTCTTTGCCGGAGCCTTCTTCTCAGGAGCCTTCTCTGCCGCTTCTGCTTCTTTTTTCGCCGCACTCTTTTTCTTCTTCGTGGCCTGAACCGAATGTTCCATCACCCACTCAAGGATAGCCACCTGCGAATTGTCGCCGGGACGCTGTCCCAGCTTGATGATTCGCGTATAGCCGCCCTGGCGATCCTTGAATGACGGCGCAATTTCTGCAAAGAGCAAAGCGGCGCATTCCGTATCACGCAGTTTTGATATGGCCTGCCGGCGCGCAGCCAGTGTGCCCTTTTTTCCGAGAGTGACCATCTTCTCTGCCGTGATTCTTGCCGCCTTGGCCTTCTGAAGCGTGGTCCTGATGCGCTTCCGGCGGATCAGCGCGCAGACCAAACTGGCCAGCAGCGCATCGCGGTGTGAAGATGTTCTCCCCAGCTTGATTGTTCTCTTCTGGTGTCGCATGGTTAATCCTGCCTCGTGTTAGTTGTCCTCGGCGGAAGGAGCCACCGGTTTGAGCAGTTCCGGATCAAAGGTCATGCCCAGTGAAAGGCCCAGCTCCGTGAGTTTGTTTTTAATTTCATTCAGCGACTTCTTGCCGAAGTTGCGGTACTTCAGCATTTCGGCTTCAGTCTTCTGCGCCAGTTCGCCAACGGTTGTAATGTTTGCATTGTTCAGGCAGTTGGCCGCGCGCACGCTCAGCTCGATCTCATTGACGCTGATGTTCAGCTTCTTGCGCAGATCTTCCTTCTCGGCATCAATCTGCTTTTCGCTTTCCTCAAACTCAATCAGATCCTTGTCGTAGCTGACAAAGACATCAAGATGGTGCAGCAGAATGGCCGCCGACTGTGTCAGGGCATCATCCGGAGTAATGCGGCTGTCCGTCCATATCTCAAGAATCAGCTTGTCGTAATCGGTACGCTGGCCCACGCGGGTGTTCTCCACATAGTACTTCACGCGGCGGACGGGCGAGAACAGGGAATCAATCGGAATCACACCGATCTCCTGGTCCTCTTTCTTGTTCCACTCGGCCGGGCAGTATCCGCGGCCGATGCGGATTTCAAACTCAGCCTTGAAGTGACCATCGCGGTCGAGTGTGCAGATATGCATGTCAGGATTCAGGATTTCGACATGGCCGTCGGTCTTGATATCGCCCGCTGTGACCTCGCCCGGGCCCTTGACATCAATCCGGACCTTGCGGATTTCGCGCGAATACATGCGCAGCAGAACCTGCTTGAGGTTCAGTATGATGTCCGTTACATCCTCCACAACGCCTTTCAGAGTGCAGAACTCATGCATGGCTCCATCAATCTTGACAGACGATATGGCCGCCCCCTCCAGCGAGGAGAGCAGCACACGGCGGAGTGAATTGCCGATGGTTCTCCCATAGCCGGCCTCGAAAGGCTCGGCGACGAATTTCTTGTAGGTATCGGTAGCCGTTGAATCATCCGGCTCAATGCGCTTTGGCATTTCAAAGCGACCCAGTCTAATAGGCATGACTTTATCCTCCCAGAACCGGACGTTACCCGGCTCGTATGGTGTTATACTGCTTGTTTATTTGGAGTAGAGCTCGACCACGAGCTGCTCATCCACCAAAGGCGCCATTTCATCACGTGTCGGCACATGCAGAACTTCGCCCTTGAAATTGTTCTTGTCGAGAGACATCCACGGAACGATTCCGCGAGCCTCGGCCTGGTCCATATGCTTGGAGGCGTATTCCCGGCTGTCCTTGGCGTCCTTGACCGTGATGGAATCGCCCGGCTTAAGGATCATGGACGGGATATTGGCCCGCTCCCCGTTGACGCGGACATGTCCGTGCCGCACAAACTGACGGGCCGCACGGCGCGAAGGGGCAAACCCGAGACGGTACACCAGATTGTCCACGCGGAGTTCGAGCATCTGAAGCAGTGTTTCGCCGGTGATGCCGCGCTTTTTGGCAGCCCGTTCAAAGAAGTTGTGGAACTGGCCCTCGCGCAGGCCGAACATGCGGCGCAGCCGCTGCTTTTCGCGAAGCTGATTCCCGTAATCGGAAGTCTTCTTGCGACGGCGGCCGGCGCCTCCGGGCTGCGGACGGCCGGTCTCAATGGGGCATTTGGCCATGAAACAGCGCTCTCCCTTGAGAAACAGCTTCATCTGTTCACGGCGGCACTGCTTGCACGCTGGTCCTGTATATCTTCCCATGGCTTTCTGTCTCCTGATTCTAAATTCTTTATACGCGGCGCCGCTTGGGCGGACGGCATCCGTTATGGGGTATGGGGGTTACATCCTTGATCGAGGTCACAGTCAGGCCGGCGGCCTGAAGAGCGCGGATGGCCGATTCGCGGCCGGCACCCGGCCCCTGAACACGCACCTCCACCTCATGCATTCCGAAGCCCACCGCCACACGGGCGGCTTCCTGTGCAACCGTGGTCGCGGCAAAAGCGGTGCTCTTGCGCGAACCCTTGAAGCCGCAGCGGCCGGAGGAGCTCCAGCTGATGACACGGCCCTGCATGTCGCTGATGCTCACAATGGTATTGTTGAACGTGGCGCGGATATGGGCAATGCCCAGCGGGACATTCTTCATCCCCTTGACTTTACGGCGCACCACCTTGGGCTGCTCGCCCTCGGCGCCTTCCGCCTGCACGCTGCCTTCAGCAGCTGCCTGTTCCGCTGTTTCCGCCTGTTCCTTCTGAATCTCTTCTGCCATGAATTACAACCTCTTTATCTGAACAACATCAACCGGCCTTGACTGCCGAACGCGCTTCCTTTCCACGCACGGCGCCCACGGTCTTTTTCGGGCCCTTCCGCGTGCGGGCATTGGTGCTGGTGCGCTGACCGCGCACCGGCAGACTTCTGCGATGACGAATGCCCCGGTAGGCGCCCACACTCATGAGCCGCCGGATGTTCTGGGACACCTCGCGGCGCAAATCACCCTCGATCCGGTATTCGCTCTGCAGAATGCCGGCAATTTTTGAAATCTCATCGCTGGTCAGGTCATCCGCTTTCTTTGCGGGATCAATCCCGGCCTTGGCGGCCACTTCCAGGGCACGCTTGGGCCCGATGCCGTAAATGTAACGCAGGGAAACATCAACTCTCTTTTTTCCGGGTATGTCTATACCAAGTAGACGCGGCATAGCTTCTCTCCTTTAACCTTGGCGCTGTTTGTGACGAAGATTCGTGCAAACAACGCGCACCACGCCTTTCCGGCGCACAATCTTGCACTGCTCGCAAATCCGTTTAACTGAGCTTCGAACTTTCATTTTCTGTCCTGTTCACTATACAGCCCTTTGACATATCGCAGGGCGACAATTCAACTTTCACTGAATCCCCGGCGCGCAGCTTCCGGAGGAGTTCTCCGTCGCGCGCAAAGGCGACAAATTCATGTCCATTGGCCAAAGTGGCTTTAAAGGCGGCATTTCCTATCACATTGTGCAGCCGCGCGTCCAGTACTATATTTTCTTTTTTACGCACGTCAATATTTCCGGCCCGGTTTTCAGCACCGCGATGGTGTGCTCGAAATGGACCGAAGGCCTCCGGTCACGGGTGAGCACCGTCCATCCGTCCGGCATCACTTCAACTTCGCACCCGCCCTGATTCACCATGGGTTCGATGGCTATCGTCATCCCATGCGCCAGCTTCGGTCCTCGTCCCGGCCTGCCGAAATTCGGCACCTGCGGCTCCTCGTGCATGTCCCGGCCGATTCCGTGGCCGACAAAATCCCTCACGACGGAGAAGCCCGCCGCCGTGACGGTCTTTTCAACGGCATGAGAAATATCCGAAAGCCGGCCGCCAACAACCGCCTTGTCTATGCCGGCCGCCAGCGCCGCCCGCGTTACAGCCGCCAGGCGGATGATCTCCCGGTCATCCACATCCACCAGCACGGTCGTTGCACAGTCTCCAATGAACCCGTCGTATTTCACGCCCACATCAATGCTGACCACATCTCCTGAACTGATGACGCGGCGGCCAGGAATGCCGTGAACCACCTGTTCATTGATGGAGACACAAATGCTGGCGGGATAACCTCCATACCCAAGAAACGCGGGGGTGCCGCCCATGTCCCGGATCATCTCCCCCGCAAAGCGGTCCAGTTCACCCGTGGTAATGCCCGGGGCCACCCGCCCAGCCACCGCCGCCAGCACCTCTGCCGTCATGCGGTTGCTGACGCGCATCTTCTCCAGTTCAGTCTCCGTCTTAATCCTGATCATGAAACACAAATCAGGAACGCGACAAAACTTCGAGAATTCTGGCCTGGGTCACTTCCTTGGGCTGGGAAGCATCCAATCGCAGGAGGATGCTCTTGGCATCGTAGTAGTCAATGAGCGCCGCGGTCTGTTTCTTGTAAACTTCCAGACGGTTGAGCACCGTTTCCTCGCTGTCATCCTTGCGCTGATAAAGCTCGCCGCCGCAGGAATCACATACGCCCTCCACTTTGGGCGGAATGTTCTGCACGTGATACACCGCTCCGCAGTTGCGGCAGATTCGACGACCGGAAATACGGGATACGAGCAGTTCTTTTGATGCCTCCAGAAGGAAAACCCGGCTGACCCGGCTCCCCGCCTCCTCCATCACGGCATCCAGCAGGCGCGCCTGCTCCAGGGTGCGGGGAAATCCGTCGAACATGTACTTCTCATCCTGTCCGCCCTGAGCCATGCGTTCCCTGACAATGCCGATGATGACTTCATCGGGGACAAGTTCACCGGCTTCCATGAAGGATTTGGCCTTGAGGCCAACAGCTGTCTGCGCCTTGACTGCGGCGCGGAGCATGTCCCCGGTGGAGACATGAAGATATCCGCTCTTCTCCTTCACCAGATCCGCAATGGTTCCCTTGCCGGCACCCGGCGCTCCCAGAAGAATAATGGCGTCCATCTCGGCCTCCTTTAGCGTCTCGAACGGAGTTTGCCCTTCTTAAGGAAGCCGTCATAGTGCCTCATCAGAAGGTGAGATTCCACCTGGCGCATTGTGTCCAGCATCACACCCACCATGATCAGCAGACTCGTTCCACCGAAGAACGAGGCCACAATCCAGGGGATATTGAACTGCTGCGCCATGATGGTGGGCAGAACAGCAATGATCGTCAGGAACACGGCTCCGGCCAGTGTAATGCGGGTCATGGTGCGGTCCAGAAATTCCGCAGTAGGTTTGCCCGGACGGATTCCCGGAACATAGCCGCCGTATTTCTTCAGATCATCCGCAATCTGCACCGGATTGAACTGAGTGGCGACCCAGAAATAGGAGAAGAACAGGATCATCAGGGCATAGATAACATTGTAGGCCGGAGTTCCGTAGTACACGGCCGCCGCCAATCGCCGGAAAAATTCTCCGGGAAGCATGCCCAGCAGCTTAGACGGGAACATCAGAATGGCCTGCGCAAAAATAATGGGCATGACACCGGAGTAGTTCACGCGCAGAGGCATATAGGTGCTCTGCCCTCCGTACACCTTGCGACCCACAACGCGCTTGGCATACTGAACCGGAATTTTCCGCTGCGCCTGCGTAACGGCAATGGTGCCTGCAATCACCAGAAAGATCATCGCCAGCAGTCCAACCAGATGGAAGATCGTGAACTGGGCCACACCGTCCACGCGGACGAACATTCTCACAATGGCCTGAACCGCCGACGGCAGATCACTGATGATGTTGATCGTAATGATCAGCGAGATGCCGTTCCCGATGCCCCGTTCGGTCATCTGTTCGCCCAGCCACATCAGCATCATGGTTCCGGTGGTCATTGTCAGAATGGTCAGCAGGGTGAAACCCATCCTCCCCATGGTCACAATCTGCGTGCCCGCAGGAAGGCCCAGCGCCTCGGGACGCCAGAGCGTGGCCGACATGGCATAGCCCTGAATAATGCAGAGAGCCACCGTCAAATACCTCGTATACTGCGACAGCGTCTGCCGGCCGGCCTCGCCCTCGCGGGCCAGACGCTCAAGCGCCGGAACCACAGCGGTCATCAGCTGGAGAATAATGGAGGCGCTGATGTACGGCATGATGCCGAGCGCGCCAACCGCCGCATACTGAAGCGCGCCGCCGCTGAACAGGTTGAACAGCACCAGCATGCTTCCGCCGGCCTGTGTCTGCAGCGCGGCAATCAGATCTCTCAGCGCAACGGCATCCACACCCGGGGTCGGAACACGCGCCAGCAGACGGCAGATAAAAATCAGGCCCAGGGTGAAGAATATCCTCGCCCGGAGTTCCGGAATTTTAAGACTGTTTGAAAAGGCTGATAGCATCGGGTTCCCCTAGACAAAGTTTATGACACCAGAGTGCACTCCCCGCCGGCGGCCTTGATTTTTTCGACGGCGGACGCGCTGAAGGCCTGTGCTTTCACAACAAGTTTTTTCTCAAGCGTGCCGTTTCCAAGAATCTTGACGCCGTCGGCCTTGCCGCCGCGGGCCAGCCCGGACTGCTGCAGCAGCTCAAAGGTGACTTCCGTGCCCGCATCAAACCGGTTGAGCGAGGAAACATTCACCGGCACGAGAACAACGGCTTTTTCATGGTTAAAGCCGCGTTTGGGCAGGCGCCGGTAGAGCGGCATCTGACCGCCTTCGAATGCCACACGGTGATTCGCGCCGGAGCGGGCCATCTGGCCCTTGTGCCCATGGCCGGAGGTTTTTCCTTTTCCAGAAGCGCGGCCGCGGCCCAGTCGAGTCTTCGAGCGCTTTGCGCCCCTTGAGGGTTTGAGTGTATGTAATTTCATAATCGTGTCCTGCTCTTTAAATCTATCCGCGCCGGATGCTCTGCACTTCTTCCCTTGTGCGCAGCTGGCGCAGGGCGTCCACGGTGGCCTTGGTGACATTGAGCTGATTGTTGCTTCCCATGGATTTGGCCAGCACATCCCGGATTCCGGCCAGATCGAGCACGGCGCGCACGGCACCGCCGGCAATCACGCCCGTACCGGCGGATGCAGGCTTCAGCATGACCACGCCGCCCGCATAAGATCCAGTCACTTCATGAGGAATAGTGCGCTCATTCAGCATCTTCACTCGGAACATGTTGCGTCGAGCCAGTTCGCCGCCCTTGCGAATGGCGTCGGAAACCTCGTTGGCCTTGCCCAGGGCATAACCCACCCGGCCCCCATGATCGCCTGCCACCACCAGCGCGCTGAAACTGAAGCGACGGCCGCCCTTGACCACCTTGGAGCAGCGGTTGATATGCACCACGCGCTCTTCGACTTCGTGCCCTTCTGTCTTCTCTGAAATTATATCATTCACAATGCCTGCTCCTTAAGCCTTAAAACTGCAGTCCCGCTTCGCGGGCCGCATCGGCCAGTGCTTTGATCCGGCCGCCATAGGTAAACCCTCCGCGGTCAAAAACAACCTGCGTGATGCCTGCAGCTCTGGCCGCTTCCGCGGCCGCCTTGCCCACCTGCTTCGCCAGTTCCGTCTTCTTTGCCGCGAGGGACTTCAAATCCTTGACCATGGAAGAGGCCGCCGCCAGTGTGCAGCCGGCATCGTCGTCAATCATCTGCACATAGATATGCCTGCTGGTAACTTTCACGCACATGCGGGGGCGTTCAGCCGTCCCGCGGATCTTCTTGCGAAGACGAGCGTGTCTCCTTCCAATGTACTCTTTTTTTGTTTTGACTTTCATCTTTAAGCCACCGTCTTTCCGGCCTTCCGCCGGATCTTTTCACCCTTGTAACGAACACCCTTGCCCTTGTACGGCTCCGCCGGGGCAAAGCTGCGAATCCGGTCGGCCACCTGCCCCACCAGATGCTTGTCCACACCTTCAATGCCCACATCTTCCGGCTTCGGGACAGTTATCTTCACGCCTTCAGGAATCATATATTCGATGGGATGCGAATATCCGAGGTTGAGCACAAGTTTGCGCCCCTCCATGCGGGCCTTGTATCCCACGCCGTAGATCTCCAGTTCCTTGCGGTAGCCCTGCGTCACGCCCTTGACCATGTTGGCCACCAGGCTGCGGACTGTGCCGTGAAGCGCGCGGCTCTGCTTGTCATCTGCCGCCCGGGAAACCAGCACCCGGCCGTCCTTGACCTCCACACTGATTCCGGGAGCCACATCAAGCGACAGCTCCCCCTTCGGGCCCTTGATTTTGACTGTATTCCCGCCCACTTCCGCCGTCACGCCGGCAGGCAATTCCACGGGATTCTTTCCGACTCTAGACATAGCTGTGTCCTCGTTGAATAATTACCAGATTGTACACAAAAGCTCGCCGCCCACATTCTTCTTTCGGGCTTCATGACCGGTCATTACGCCGGATGAAGTGCTGATCACGGCAATGCCCATGCCGCCCAGAACACGCGGAATTTCCGTGGCGGCGACGTAGCGCCGCAGGCTGGGCCGGCTGACGCGCCGGAGCCCGGTGATCACCGGATCTCCTTCACGCACATATTTCAAACGGATGCGCAAGCCCTTCCGGGCGCCCTCGCCCGAGACCGTGTAATCCGAAATATAACCTTCCTGCTTGAGAATCCGGGCCAGGCCCTCCTTCATGCGCGAATGAGGGATTTCAACCGATTTCGCGCCGGCGGCGCTGGCGTTGCGGATTCGGGTCAACATGTCTGCAATGGGATCTGATAAACTCATAACTGCTCCGTTACCAACTGGCCTTTGTGACACCGGGGAGCTTGCCCTGCGAGGCGAGTTCCCGGAAGCATATTCTGCACAACTGGAATTTCCTGATATACGCGCGCGGCCGACCGCAGTTGCGGCAGCGGTTGTATTTCCGCGCCGAAAATTTCGGCGCCCGGTTTGATTTCACCACTAATGATTTTTTTGCCAAAGGATTATCCTCCAAACTTCATGCTCATTCACCCGCAAAAGGGAAACCCATCAGCTTCAGCAGCGCGAGAGCTTCCGTGCGGTTGGCGGCCGTATTGACAATCGTTATATCCATGCCGTGCGCCACCTTGACGCGGTCAGGATCAATTTCCGGGAAGAGATCGTGCTCCTTCAGGCCCAGTGTGTAGTTCCCGCTCTTGTCGAAACCGGTCGCAGAAATGCCCCGGAAGTCACGGATGCGCGGAAGCGCAACATTCACCAGCCGATCCATGAATTCAAACATGCGGTCGCCCCGCAGCGTCACCTTGACGCCGATCGGCATACCGTCACGCAGCTTGAAATTGGCAATGCTCTTGCGGGACTTTGTGACCACCGCTTTCTGGCCGGTTATCTTCGCCAGGTTCTCCGCAATTTCCTTAAGAGAATCCTTGTCCAGTGTGGCCTTGGTGCCCACATTGATCACAATTTTCTGAAAACGCGGAACCTGCATGGGATTCTTGCATCCCAGCTGCTTGCGCAGCGCCGGCTCAACTTCCTTTTTATACTTTTCCTTCAACCGGGGTGTCATTCTTCGAACCCTTTCGTTTCAAATTCCCGCCGCAGACAGGCGGCCTACTTCTTCTTTTCCGCGGCCTTTTTGCCTGCGCTCTTTGCCGCACGCAGTTTCGAAAGCGCCAGGGGCGCCTCGCGCTCAACGATTCCGCCCTGCGGATTATCCTGGGTCTTCCGCACGCATTTCCTGATGATATTCAGGCCCTCGACAATGGCTGCGCCCTTCTGCGGGATCACCTGCAGAACCTTGCCGGTCTTCCCGGCGTCATCTCCGGCAAGAACCTCCACCATGTCGCCTTTTTTGATTTGCGGTTTCGCGGAAAATACCTGTTTTTTCTTTTTCATTACAGAACCTCAGGCGCCAGGGAAATCACTTTCATAAAATTCTTCTCGCGCAGCTCACGGGCCACCGGCCCGAAGATGCGTGTACCGCGCGGATTCTTCTGGTCATCTATGATCACCACGGCATTGTGATCAAAGCGCAGGAGCGATCCGTCCGGGCGGCGGATCGGATGCTTTGTCCGCACGATCAGCGCCAGATGAACCTCACCCTTCTTGACCATACCCTTGGGCTGCGCCTCCTTGACGGCCACGCGGATAATGTCACCCACGCCGGCTGTCGTTTTGCGCTGTCCGAGGACGCGGATGCACCGGACGCTGCGCGCACCGGTGTTGTCCGCAACATCAAGATTTGTTTCCACTGAAATCATTGACCCACCTGCCTCACTCTGCTGCTGCTTTCTTGATAATTTCCACCAGGCGCCATCTCTTCAGGCGGCTCAAGGGGCGGGTTTCGGCAATCCGGACCTGGTCTCCCTTGTGCGCCTCGTTTTTCTCATCATGCGCGTGATACTTCTTTTTCCGGTTTACCACTTTCCCGTAGAGCGGATGGCTCATGCGGCGGCCCACCTCCACGACAATGGTCTTGTCCATGGCATCGCTGGTGACAATGCCCGTGCGTGTTTTCCGAAGATTTCTTGCTGCTTCAGTCATAAGGACTACCTCGAAACTTTCTGGCGATGGCGCGCCTCGGTGCTCATGCGCGCGATATCCCGCCGCACCTCGCGGATACGCGAGGGTTTTTCTAGCTGGCCGCCGGTCTGCTGCAGCCGCAGGTTGAAAAGCTCCTTGCGGGCGTCATCGATGCGCTGCGCCAGTTCTTCGCCTGTTAATTCTCTGATTTCACTTGCCTTCATATCTGGTCAAATCCTATGCGTGTACGTTGCGCTGCACAAACCGTGTGCGAATCGGGAGCTTGGCCGCCGCCAGGCGCAGGGCCTCTCTCGCCACGGACTCGGTCACGCCATCCAGTTCATAAAGCATGCAGCCGGGCCTGATCACCGCCACCCATTCCTCCACCGCGCCCTTGCCCTTTCCCATGCGGACTTCCAGGGGCTTTGCAGTTACAGGCTTGTCCGGGAATATGCGGATCCACATTTTTCCCTTGCGCTTCATGGAACGGTTGATGGCCACACGGCAGGCCTCAATCTGGACATTGGTGATCCAGCCCCGGCCCAGCGCCTGCAGGCCGTATTCGCCAAAAGCAATGCTGTTTCCGGTCTGGGCATTTCCCCTGCGGCTGCCGCGCTGTGCCTTGCGGTACTTCGTTCTGTTAGGCATAAGGGGCATAAGACTTCTTCTCCTTTACTTCTGCTTCCGGCTCATTGCAGATCCACACCTTCACGCCGATTTTCCCGGCAAGAGTGTGCGCTTCGGCAAAGCCGTACTGGACATTGGCCCGGAGCGTGTGCAGGGGAATCTTCCCCTCCTTGTATTTCTCCCGGCGGGCGAGTTCAGCTCCGCCGAGACGGCCGCCGCACTCCACCTTGATGCCAAGCGCACCGGTTTCCATCGCCATCTGGATGGCCCTTTTCATGGCGCGGCGGAACGACACGCGGCGCTCCATCTGCGTGGCAATGTTCTGCGCCACCAGCTGGGCGTTCTTGTCCGGATCCTTGACTTCCTGGATTTCTATATAGATTTCCTTGCCCGTCAGCTTTGCGAGATCGGCGCGCAGACGCTCGATATCCTCGCCGCGGCGGCCGGCCACAATGCCGGGACGGGCGGTATACACCGTGATGCGCGCGCGATTGGCATACCGCTCAATGCGCACTTCGGAAACCGCGGCATCCTTCAGGCGCTCTGCGACGGTTTCGCGGATTTTGATGTCCTCATGAAGAAGATCACCATACTGCTTGTTGTCGGCAAACCAGCGGGACCGCCAGTCTTTGTTGACAGACACTCTTAATCCAATTGGATTTACTTTCTGGCCCAAAAAGCGGCCCTCCTTTCGCCGCAGGCTCTAAGCCCGCGCCTTTTTTTCATCACTTAAAACAATACGCACATGACTGAGCTTCTTCCGGATGGGGCTCACCATGCCGCGCGCGCGCGGCCAGAAGCGTTTCATCGAAGGACCCTGCTCAATCACGGCTTCCTTAATATAAAGTTTGTCCACTGACAGCTTGGCGTTGTTCTCCGCGTTGGCAATCGCCGACTTCAGTGTTTTCTGAATCTCCCGCGCCGCCTTGCGCCTGCTGACCTCGGTCACGCTGAGCGCTTCCGCCACCGGGCGGCCCTGAATGGCGCGCGTGAGATCCCTCGCCTTGCTGGGCGACAACCGCACAAATTTAGTTACTGCTATCACTTCCATATGTACTCTCGCTAACTGCCGAATGGCCTTGGGCAAAGCCGTAATTTACGCATCCAAAAACGAATTGCCAGCCTTTCTTGCACAAATCTGCATTTCTCTGAATCCGGAATCCTTTACTTCAGGGAGACGGTCTTATCCGTCGCCAAACCGTGGCGGCGGAATGTCCGCGTCGGGGCGAATTCCCCCAGCCTGTGCCCGATCATGTTTTCCGTCACAAAAACAGAAACAAATGCCTTGCCGGCGTGAACCGCAAAGGTGTGCCCGATAAACTCGGGGACAATCATGGAACGGCGAGACCACGTTTTGATCGGCCGCTTGATTCCGCCCTGATTCATGGCTTCCACCTTTTTGATCAGTTTGGCGTCAACGAACGGACCTTTTTTAATTGAACGAGCCATAGCTTACTTCTTCCTCCGCTGCACAATCATTTTACTTGAAGCCTTGGAACGGACGCGGGTGCGCTTGCCCTTGGCCAGCTGCCCCCATGGCGAGCGAGGATGACCTCCGCCGGAAGTGCGGCCTTCGCCGCCGCCCATCGGATGATCCACCGGGTTCATTGCCACTCCGCGAACCGTCGGGCGAATGCCCATGTGGCGCTTGCGGCCCGCCTTGCCCATGGAGATGTTCTCATGCTCCACATTGCCCATCTGGCCGATCGTGGCGCTGCAGTCATCCTTCACCAGCCGGATCTCGCCGGACGGGAGCTTGAGTGTGGCCATGCCGCCTTCACGCGCCATCAGCGTGGCCGATCCGCCCGCGCTTCGGACCATCTTCCCGCCGCGGCCCGCCTGCATCTCGACGTTGTGGACAGCCATGCCCAGCGGGATCCTGGCCAGCGGCAGCGAATTCCCCACAGACGGTTCCGCATCCGGACCGGACATCAGCTTGTCGCCGACCTTCAGACCAAGCGGCGCAAGAATATAGCGCTTTTCACCGTCACGATAGGTCAGCAGGGCAATGTTCGCCGAACGGTTCGGATCATACTCTATGGCCGACACCTTCGCCTCAATCCCGTGCTTCTCACGCTTGAAATCAATAATCCGGTAGTGACGCTTGTGCCCGCCGCCGCGATGGCGCACCGTAATCCGGCCGGCACGGTTGCGACCGGCCTGTTTCTTCTGCGGCTCAATCAGGCTGCGCTCGGGCTTGCTCTTGGTGATCTCCGCAAAGTCCGACAGCACCGTGAAGCGCCGGCTGGGAGTTGTGGGTCTGTATTTTTTCAAAGCCATGGCTTGTCCGCTCTCCTTACGTCAAATCGATTTTATCGCCGGGTTTCAGCGTTACGACCGCACACTTCCAGTTCGCAGTGCGTCCGAAGTTGGGGGTCCGCTCACGTTTCTTCTTTCCCTGGCGGTTCATTGTGTTGACGGCCACCACGCCAACCTTGAAGAGTTCCTCCACGGCGCGCTTGATGTCCACTTTGTTTGCGCTGCGGTCCACCCGGAACAGGTACTTGTTTTCGCTTTCAGACAAGCGTGTACCCTTTTCGGTGAGCATCAGCTTCTTGACTATCGAATAGGAATCCTTCATGCGTCACTCCCGGCATCTGATGTCAGCCTTTTCTCCATGTCCGCCATACCGCTTTTCGTGACCACCACAACCGGATAACGGAGGATCTGGTAGGTGTTCACATTGCGCGCCTCGCACACCTCAACGCGCGGGAGATTCCCGGATGCGCGGCGGATGTTTTCCTCGATGCGGTCAACCAGCACCAGCGCACCCCTGTCGGCGCCAAGCTTCTTGAGAATGGCGGCGAATTCCCTGGTCTTCGGAGCCGCGAGATTCAGTTCATCCAGAACAATCACCTCATTGGCAGCGACCTTCTCGCTGAACGCCCGGCAGAAGCCGAGACGAGCAGCCTTCTTGGTCATCTTCTTGCGGTAGGATCGGGGCTTGGGACCGAAGGCCACACCTCCGCCCCGCCACACCGGACTCTGACGATAACCGGAGCGCGCACGGCCAAGGCCTTTCTGACGCCATGGCTTCTTGTTGCTTCCGGACACCTCCGCTTTGGTCAGCGTTGAAGCTGTTCCGGCGCGACGAGCAGCCATGTGAGCCACCACGGAGTCGTGCATGGCCTGAAGCCCTTTGTCGAGAACCATCAGGCTGTCCGCCAGCGTATAGGCACCCAGCTCTTCACCTTTTATATTGCGTAATGGGATCTTACTCATGATGCCCTGCTTGCCTTCTTAATGGATTTTCTCACTAGAATGATGCCGCCCTTCGGGCCGGGAACTGATCCGCGCACCAGAAGGAGATTGTCGTCCTTGCGAACCTGCACCAGCTCGAGATTCTGCGTGGTAACCTGCGTACTGCCCATGTGCCCGGGCATGCGCTTGTTCTTGAAAATGCGGCCGGGATGCTCGCGCATGCCGATGGAGCCCGGCTTGCGGTGATTGCCCGAACCATGCGATGCCCGACCGCCGATCATGCCGTGACGGCGGACTACGCCCTGAAATCCGCGGCCCTTGGTGGTTGCAATCACATCCACAAATCCGGCCCCTTCAAAAATCTCCGCCGAGAACACATCGCCCACCTTGGTGTCGCTCCCGCCTTCTTCCAGACGGACTTCGCGCAGCACACGCCTCGGGGTAATGCCGCCCTTCCGGAAATGACCGGCCACCGGCCGGGTCAGACGGGTTTCCTTCTGTTCCTCGTAGCCGATCTGCACCGCCTCGTAGCCGTCCTTCTCGAGGGTCTTGCGCTGCACCACCACGCACGGGCCAGCCTGTATTACGGTCACGGGCACCTGCGCGCCCGTCTGATCAAACACCTGGGTCATTCCCAGTTTTCTTCCAATTAATGCATTCATATTAGCACTCAGATTTTAATGGTAATGTCCACACCTGCCGGCAGGTTCAGCTTCTTGAGTTCGTCCACCGTTTTGGCGGTCGGGCCAATGATGTCCAGCAGACGCTTGTGGGTCCGGATTTCAAACTGATCCATGGACTTCTTGTCGCCGTGCGGACTGCGATTGACCGTATAGCGCTCAATCTTGGTCTGCAGGGGAATCGGGCCCGCCACGCGCGCGCCGGTCCGCTTGGCGGTTTCAACAATGTCCGCCGCCGACTGATCCAAGACCCTGTGGTCATATGCCTTCAAACGTATTCTTATCCGTTGCCCATTCATATTATCCTCACCGATTCAAAATGCTTTCCTGGATTGTTTCCGGGACCACTTCAAACATCTCAGGCTCCATGGAATAACTGGCGCGCCCCTTAGTCAGGGAACGCAGCGCGGTCGAATATCCGAACAATTCCGCCAGGGGAATTTCTGCGCGAATAATCTGCACCGCTTCCTTAAGCGCCATTTCTTTTATCCGTCCGCGACGGCTGTTCACATCACCGAGCACATCACCCATGTATTCTTCCGGCGTGATGATTTCCACCGCCATGATCGGTTCCAGAATCGCCGGCAGGGCGGAACTGGAAGCGTCACGTAATGCCATAACTGCCGCCATTCGAAAAGCTAATTCTGTCGAATCCACCGGATGAAATTTTCCATCCACGACCTTCACCAGCAGATCCGTCAGCGGATAATTGCCCAAAACTCCCGTCACCAGGCCGTCTTTGACTCCTTCTTCCACCGCTTCCCGGAACTCTGTCGGGATGCGGTCAGCGGAGACCTGGAACTCGATTTTGTTTCCCGTGCCGCGCGAACGCGGCGCAACTTCCAGCGTGATCTGGGCAAACTGCCCGCGGCCTGCGATTTCACGCTGGAACACATGTTCAGCGCGCGCTGTTGCCCGCACCGTTTCGTGATAGGCCACCATCGGACGGCCCGCGCGGGCCTGCACCCTGTGCTCGCGGAACATGCGATCCTTGATGATTTCAAGATGAAGTTCGCCCATGCCATGAATAATGGTCTGTCCGGTTTCCGGATCAATGACGGTGCGGAAGGTCGGGTCTTCAGCGGCCATGACCGCCAGCGCCTGCTGCAGGCCCTCACGGTCGGCAGACGTCTTAGGCTCAATGGCCATGGACATCACGGGCTCCGGAAATTCAATCCGCTCCAGAATCACGGGCTGGTTCTCGGCACAAAGCGTGTCGCCGGTGGTGATGTTCTTGAGTCCGGCGATGCCCCCGATTTCTCCCGCATACAGCACATCCACTTCTTCGCGATGGTTGGCATGAAGCTGAAGAATGCGGCCGAGTCTTTCGCGCTTGCGCGTGCGGGGGTTGAAGACATTCTGACCTTTTTTCAGCTGGCCCGAGTACACGCGCACAAAAGTCAGTTTGCCCACATAGGCGTCCGCGGAGATTTTGAATGCCAGCGCGCTCAGCGGCTCGAAATCACTCGATTTTCGCACCACTGTTTTTGCTTCATCCTTGAGATCATGACCGGTTACAGCCGGGACATCCAGAGGAGACGGCAGATAATGCACAACGGCATCCAGCAGCGGTTGAACGGCTTTGTTCCGCAGCGCGGAACCGCACAGCACCGGGACAAAGCGTCCGAAAACTGTCTGGCGCCGAATGGCGGCCATCAAAGGCTCTTCCGGCACTTCCGGCTGTTCAAGATAAAGATGCAGCAGCTCTTCATCCCGATCGGCCACGGCTTCGATGAGCCGCGCGCGGCGGGCCAGCGCCTCGGCATAAAGGCCATCCGGAATTTCCGACTCCACGGCTCTGGCTCCGAGGTCTTCAGTTGCAAAACGAAGAGCCTTCATGTGAACCAGATCAACGACCCCTTCAAAATTCTCTTCCGATCCGATGGGCATCTGCAAAGCTTCCGCGGGAGCAGCCAGGCGCTCCTTCATCTGAGTCACCACGCTGTCCAGCACGGCACCCTTGCGATCCATCTTGTTGACAAAGGCCAGGCGGGGCACCTTGTACTTCTGGGCTTGCCGCCAGACCGTCTCCGACTGGGGCTGTACACCGGCCACACCGCAGAAAACCGCCACCGCGCCGTCGAGCACGCGCAGTGAACGCTCCACCTCCACGGTAAAGTCCACATGCCCCGGCGTATCAATGATATTGATCTGGTGATCCAGCCATCGGCAGCTTGTGGCCGCGCTGCTGATGGTGATGCCGCGCTCCTGCTCCTGCGGCATGAAGTCCATCGTGGCGGTGCCCTCGTGAACCTCACCCATTTTGTAGAGGCGGCCGGAATAATAAAGGATGCGTTCGGTAACGGTGGTTTTCCCCGCGTCAATGTGCGCCATGATGCCAATGTTGCGAATCCGGTCCAAAGCGCAGCGACGACCGTCCGCTTCCGTCCGGGAGGCGGCGTCCTTTCCTGTCTGCTTTGTATCGGGCTCTATCACGGTCACCATTCAGTTCACCATTCGCGTTCAAAAAACCTACCACCGGTAGTGGGCAAAAGCCTTGTTTGCCTGCGCCATCTTGTGCGTGTCGTCGCGCTTCTTGATGCAGGACCCCTGATTCTTGTAGGCGTCCACCAGTTCGATGGCGAGGGCCTTGCGCATGCCCATCCCCTTGCGCGCGCGCGCATACATGATGAGCCAGCGGAAAGCCAGCGTCACCTGCCGGTCCCAGCTGACTTCAACCGGCACCTGATATGTGGCACCGCCGACGCGGCGGGATTTCACTTCCAGGCGCGGCTTGATATTCTCCACGGCCTGTTCGAAAACCTTGAGGGGTTCTTCCTGCGTCTGCTCCGCAATCAAATCCAGCGCGCCATAGACCAGCGCCTCCGCCTTGGACTTTTTGCCCCACTTCATAATGTTGGTGATGAAGCGCCCCAGCAGCTTGCTGTTGTAGCGAGGATCCGGAGCGGTTTCTCTTCTTGAGGGTCTGCGTCTTCTGGCCATCGGAAATTTTCCTTATTTTTTAACCTTCTTGCATCCGTACTTGGAACGGCCCCGGTTGCGCCCGTCCACTCCCAGGCAGTCCAGTGTGCCGCGCACGATGTGATAACGAACGCCGGGCAGATCCTTCACGCGGCCGCCGCGGACCAGAACCATGCTGTGCTCCTGAAGATTATGTCCCTCGCCGGGAATATAGGCCGTGACTTCTTCACCGTTGGTGAGCCGGACACGGGCAATTTTGCGCAGCGCGGAGTTCGGCTTCTTGGGGGTCTGTGTCTTGACCAGCAGACAAACCCCGCGGCGCTGGGGACACTGCGCCAGAGCGCGGGACTTGCTCTTCTGCGTCACCCGTGAGCGCCCTTTTCTCACTAATTGATTTATCGTTGGCATTCTGTATTTTTCCCTTCTTCTGACAAGCAAAGGGCGGAACAGTATCAAACTATTCCGTCCTTTTGCAACAGCAACTTGAAATTATTCGTTCGCTGCGCTGTAATCCGGAAGCGTATCCCCGAGCAGTTCCTCCGCCGAAATCGGCGGAGCCAGAGGCACCAGCCGGATGTTCCGGTACAGATGGAAACCCGTGCCCGCGGGAATCAGATGTCCCATGATTACATTTTCCTTGAATCCCATCAGCTGATCCACGCGACCCAGCGTAGCCGCATCCGTCAGCACGCGCGTGGTGTCCTGGAACGAGGCCGCCGAAATGAAGCTCTCGGTTTCGAGCGAAGCCTTGGTGATTCCAAGCAGCACCGGAGATGCCTCCGCCGGGCGCTTGCCTTCCGCCATGGCCTGCTGATTCTTCTCATGAAAATAATAGCGCTCCACCTGTTCACCCCAGAGGAAGTCCGTATCGCCGGGATCCGTGATGCGCACCTTGCGCAGCATCTGGCGCACAATCACCTCGACGTGCTTGTCGCTGATTTCCACTCCCTGCAGGCGATATACCTCCTGCACCTCGTTCACCAGATACTCCTGCAGTTCCTGCGGACCGCAGATTTCGAGCACTTCCTGCGGGACCACCGGGCCCTCGGTGAGCTGCTGCCCCTTCTGCACACGGTCGCCCTGAAAGACCACCACATGCTTGCCCATGGGAATCAGATGCTCTTCCTCAAGCTGCGTGATCGGATCACGAACCAGAACGCGCCGCTTCCCTCGCACACTCCCGGCAAATTCGACCACCCCTTCAATCTTTGAAATTTCAGCGGCATCTTTCGGGCGGCGGGCTTCAAACAGTTCGGCCACGCGCGGCAGACCGCCCGTGATGTCCTTCGTGCGTGAAACCTGGCGCGGCGTCTTTGCAAGCATGGCGCCGGCCACCACCTTCTCGCCTTCCTTCACCACAACCACGGCTCCAGATGGAATGCTGTAGTAATTCAGGATTTCCTTTGTGCCGGGCCTGACAAGCAGGATCTGCGGATGCAAATCCTCCTTGTGCTCCATGACCACGGTTCCCTCAAGACCCGTGGCCTCATCGGTTTCACGACGGAACGTAACGTCTTCGATGAAATCACGGAACTTGATCTGTCCATCCTGTTCGGAAAGGATGGGCACGTTGTAGGGATCCCAGCGGACAAAACTGGTGCCCTTTTTCACCTTGCCTCCATCGGGCACGGAGATCACCGCGCCAAGCACTATCGTGTAGTGATCCAGCTCGCGACCCTCGTCGTCGTAAACGCCAAGCGTGCTGTTCTTGTTGAGCACCACAAAACTTCCATCCGCCACCTGCACCGTGCGCATGTCCTGATAGCGGACATATCCGTCGTGCTTTGCGATAATCTGCGGCTGCTTGAACACGGAACTGGCCGTTCCGCCGATATGGAACGTCCGCATCGTCAGCTGGGTGCCGGGCTCTCCAATGGATTGCGCGGCAATGATGCCCACCGCAGAACCGAGAGAAATCGGCTCGCCGGTGGCCATGTTCCGGCCATAGCATTTCGCGCAGCATCCGCGCGAGGATTCACAAGTCAACACACTGCGGATTTTCACCATGCGGATGTCGGCGGCCATAATCGCCTCTGCCGCGCGGGCATCAATTTCCTGGCCTGCGGCCACAATGATCTCGCGGGTGCGCGGGTCATAGACATCGTCCACCGAAGTCCGGCCCGTAATCCGGTTCGCCAGCGGGACCAGTTCCTCGTCCCCCTCATAAATGGCCTTCATCTGAATGCCGTTCAAGGTGTTGCAGTCCTGCTCAACCACAATAATGTCCTGAGCCACATCCACCATCTTGCGCGTCAGGTAACCGGATTCGGCTGTCTTCAGTGCGGTGTCGGCCAGACCCTTGCGCGCGCCGTGCGTGCTGATGAAATACTCCAGCACGCTGAGGCCCTCGCGGAAGTTCGACAGAATAGGACGCTCAATGATTTCGCCCGAAGGCTTGGCCATCAGACCGCGCATGCCGGCCAGCTGACGGATCTGCTGACGGCTCCCACGGGCGCCGGAGTCCACCATCATGTAGATGGGGTTGGGGGTTTCCTTGTTCTCGTTGTATTCCATAACGCTGAACATCACATGCGCGATTTCTTCCGTGCTGTGCGTCCAAATGTCGATGATCTTGTTATAGCGCTCGCCGTCCGTGATTACACCCTTGCGGTACTGCGCATCCACAGCGGCAATCTGCTCGCGGGAGTCGGCAATTATTTTCTGCTTTTCGGGGGGAATGATCATGTCCGTCAGCCCGATGGAGATGCCTCCCAGCGTGGCGAATTCAAAACCGGCGTTTTTCAGGCGGTCGAGAACCTGCACGGTTTCATCGTGGCCGGCCCGCAAATAGCACTGGCGGATGAGGTTTTCCAGATTCTTCTTGGTGACCTTCTGATTGATGAACCCCATGCACTCGGGCCAGATTTCGTTGAAGAACACCCGGCCAACAGTCGTGGTGATGACCGATTTTCCTGCCGAGCCGTAAAGCGTCTCCCTCTGATAATCGGGATTGCGGAAGCGGATGCGGCTGTGCAGTTTCAACGCGCCCTCGTCAAAGGCGGTATGCACTTCGTCAATGCTGGCGAGAATCGGCAGATGCTCGACTTCATCGCCTCCCGTCTTTTTCTTGAGCTGCCGGATTTTATCCTGCTGCGACTCCATGGTCATGTAATAGCAGCCCAGCGCAATATCCTGAGAGGGTGTGGTGATCGGTTTCCCGCTCGAAGGCGAAAAGATGTTGTTCGGCGCAAGCATCAGCAGGCGCGATTCGAGCTGCGCCTCCACAGACAGCGGCACATGCACGGCCATCTGGTCGCCGTCGAAGTCCGCATTGTACGCGGTGCAGACAAGCGGATGAATCCGGATGGCCTCGCCCTCGATCAGCACCGGCTCAAAAGCCTGAATGCTCAGACGATGCAGGGTCGGAGCGCGGTTCAGCATGACGGTATGCCCGCGGGTCACTTCCTCCAGAATATCCCACACCACATCGTCGGCGCGTTCGATCATTTTCTTCGCGCTTCGAACGGTGTGCACAATCCCCTTTTCCTTAAGACGCCGTATGATGAAAGGCTCAAAAAGCACCAGGGCCATCTTCTTGGGCAGGCCGCACTGGCGCATGTCCAGATCCGGTCCGACCACAATCACGGAACGGCCGGAGTAATCCACACGCTTGCCCAGCAGATTCTGGCGGAAACGTCCCTGCTTGCCCTTCAGCATGTCGCTGAGGGATTTCAGCGGACGGTTGCCGGCGCCGGTCACGGCCCGGCCGTGGCGCCCGTTGTCAAACAGCGCATCCACCGCCTCCTGAAGCATGCGTTTCTCGTTGCGGATGATCACATCCGGTGTTTTCAGCTGCAGCAGGTTCCGCAAACGGTTGTTGCGGTTGATCACACGGCGATAGAGATCGTTCAAATCCGATGTCGCAAACCGGCCGCCCTCCAGCGGGACCAGAGGGCGCAGATCCGGGGGAATCACCGGCAGCACTTCCAGAATCATCCACTCCGGCCTTGCGCCGCTCTGCAGCAGGCCGTCAATAACCTTCATGCGCTTTGTCAGTTTCTTTCGGGTCTGCTTGCTCCGGGTTTGCGCGAGTTCCGCATCCAGTTCCTGCAGCAGCTCCGCAAGCTTGATATGGCCCATCAGATCACGGATGGCCTCCGCCCCCATCTTGGCCTCAAACGCCGTCTCGCCGTATTTCTCCTGAGCCTCGCGGAATTCGATCTCGCTCAGCAGCTGTTTTTCCTGCAGCGGGGTGTCGCCCGGATCAATGACGATATAGTCCTCATAATAAAGAACGCGCTCAAGGCTGCGGCTGGTCATGTCCAGAACAAGGCCCATGCGGCTGGGAGTGCACTTGAAAAACCAGATGTGCGAGACCGGCACGGCCAGCTCAATATGCCCCATCCGTTCGCGGCGAACCCGCGCCTGGGTGATTTCCACGCCGCAGCGGTCGCATATCACGCCTTTGTGCTTGATGCGCTTGAATTTTCCGCAGGAGCACTCCCAGTCCTTTGTGGGCCCGAAAATACGCTCGCAGAACAGACCGCCCTTTTCCGGATTGAACGTCCGGTAGTTGATGGTTTCCGGATTCTTGACTTCGCCAAAGCTCCACGACCGGATTGTTTCCGGCGAAGCCAGCGAAATGCTTGCCGTGTCGAATCTGCTTTTGGTTTCCCAACCGAATATGTTAGCGGCGTTGCTGCTTTCCAACGTGCACCTCCTGCCCTGGACGAGGACAATCGTTCAAATTTTATTCACCGGCCTTGTTCACTTTTATGTTCAGCGCAAGGCTCTGCATTTCCTTCATCAGCACGTTGAACGATTCCGGCATGCCGGCGTCCAGCGTGTTTTCACCCTTGACGATGGACTCATAGATCCGCGTGCGGCCGCCGATGTCGTCGCTCTTGACGGTCAGCAGTTCCTGCAGCGCATAGGCGGCGCCATAGGCCTCCATCGCCCACACTTCCATTTCGCCAAAGCGCTGTCCGCCGTACTGGGCCTTCCCGCCCAGCGGCTGCTGCGTCACAAGCGAATAGGGTCCCACTGCGCGCGCATGGATCTTGTCGGTCACCAGGTGATGAAGCTTGAGCATGTAGATCATGCCCACAACCACCCGCTGGTCAAAGGGCTCGCCTGTGCGCCCGTCATAAAGAACGGTTTTTCCGTCCTTCGCCAGGCCGGCTTTCTCCAGCATCTCGGATATCTTGTTCTCGGGGATGCCGTCAAACACGGGAGTTTCCACGTACATATTAAGCATCTTGCAGGCCAGGCCCAGATGGGTTTCGAGCACCTGCCCCACGTTCATGCGCGAGGGCACACCCAGCGGATTCAGCACAATCTCGACCGGCGTTCCATCGGGCAGGAACGGCATGTCCGCCTCCGGCACAATGCGGGAAATCACACCCTTGTTGCCGTGACGACCGGCCATCTTGTCCCCCACCGACAGCTTTTTCTTGCTCGCGATATACACACGCACCTGCTTGATGATGCCCTGGTCTATCTCGTCCCCGCTGTCCAGGCGGTCCATGGCCCGTTCCTGCTCTTCCTGCAGGTCCGCAAACTTGCCGGAGTACTCGCCGATGATGCCCTGAATCTTGATTTGGATGGGGCTCGGGTCAATCTCGATGTTGTTGTGCGCGGCCGCCAGCTTGCGCAGCAGCGTTTTCGTGATCTTCCGGTTCGCCGGGATGATGATCTCGCCGGTCTCGATGTTCACGACATCAAGCGGGATCTTCTCGCCCAGCAGAATGTTGCTCAGCGCCTCGGTCAAATCTTCCGTGAGCTGCTTCGAACGATCGGCAAATTCCTCTTCAATCGCCTTCTTCTGCCTGCGAATGGCCGTCGGGGTCATTTTGGTCTGCTGGACGGGATTCCGGGCCGAAACCTTGACATCCATCACGATCCCGTAGGTTCCGCTGGGAACCCGGAGCGAGGTGTCGCGCACATCTGCGGCCTTTTCACCGAAAATCGCCCGCAGCAGCCGCTCTTCGGGGGCCAGCTCGGTTTCGCTCTTCGGCGTGATTTTGCCGACCAGAATATCACCCGGCTTCACTTCCGCGCCAATGCGGATGACGCCGTCATGCTCGAGATTGGCCAGGGCGTCTTCTCCCACATTGGGAATATCGCGCGTGATCTCTTCAGGCCCCAGCTTGGTGTCGCGGGCGCCGCACTCGAAATCCTCGATATGCACAGATGTGTAAACGTCCTCGCGAACCAGCTTCTCGCTGATCAGAATGGCATCCTCGAAATTATATCCGCACCAGGGCATGAATGCCACGAGAACATTGCGGCCCAGAGCAAGCTCACCATGGCTGGTGCCCGGGCCGTTGGCCAGCACGTCGCCCGCCTTCACGGTGTCGCCCTGCGCCACACAGGGTTTCTGGTTGATGCAGGTTGCGGCATTCGAGCGCATGAACTTGCGCAGTTCATACACCTGGGCTTCGGCTGCCGGGGTTTTCTTTGTCGGCATCTCGCCGTTTTTCGAGACGATGATCCGGTCGGCGGAAACGTAAGCCACCTTCCCGGGGCGTTCCGCCAGCACCATGACATGAGAATCCCGGGCCACGGGGCCCTCCATGCCGGTCGCCACATAGGGGCGCTCGGGAACCAGCAGAGGAACCGCCTGACGCTGCATGTTCGATCCCATCAGCGCGCGATTGGCATCGTCGTGCTCCAGGAACGGAATCAGGCTTGCGGCCACACTGACCAGCTGCTTGGGCGAAACATCCATGTAGTCCACACGCTCGCGCGGCACTTCAAGGAAATCGCCGCGGTACCGTACAGAAACAAGCTCGCGCTCAAATGTGCCTTTGGCCGTCAGCGGCGCATTCACCTGCGCGATGACATATTTCTCCTCCTGATCGGCCGTCAGATAATAAACTTCATCGGACACCCGGCCGTTGATGACCTTCCGGTATGGACTCTCGATGAAACCGAATTCGTTCACCCGCGCATAGCAGCTCAGGGAGGAAATCAGTCCGATGTTCGGACCTTCCGGCGTCTCAATGGGGCAAATGCGGCCGTAGTGACTGGAGTGCACGTCGCGGACCTCAAATCCTGCGCGTTCGCGGCTGAGCCCTCCGGGGCCCAGTGCGCTCAGACGGCGTTTGTGCGTCAGTTCCGCCAGCGGATTGGTCTGGTCCATGAACTGGCTCAGCTGGCTGCGGCCGAAGAAGTCCTTGATCACAGCCGAGAGCGCTTTCGGATTGATCAGGCGCTGCGGCGTCAGTTTGTCCGTGGCCGCGTCATACAGCGTCATGCGCTCCTTGACCAGCCGTTCCGTGCGAGCCAGCCCCACGCGGCACTGGCCTTCCAGGAGTTCCCCGATCGTGCGCACACGGCGGCTGCCCAGATGATCAATATCATCAATGGTGCCTTCCCCGCGGCGCAGATTGATCAGATAGCGAACGGCATCCACCAGGTCTTCCGTGCGGAGCACCAGTGAATCATTCGGCTCCTGTCCCAGCTTCTGCTGAATCTTGTAGCGGCCTACGCGGCCCAGATCATAGCGGCGGGGATCGAAGAAAATGCGCCGGATCAGCTGACGGGCATTGGACACCGTAGGAGGATCTCCCGGCCGCAGCTTGTGGTAGATATCCTTCAGCGCCTCATCCATTGAATGTGCGGGATCCTTCTGGATGCTCTTCATGAAGATTCCGTCGTCCCACGAGACATTCACGATATCAGCCGTTTTATAACCGGCCGCCTTCATCGCTTTCACGGTTTCCGGCGTGAGTGCGTCATACCGGCGCGCCAGAATGGACTGCGAATCGGCGTCCACAATGTCGTCTTTCAGCACTTTGTTCGCCAGCTCTTCCTCGGTGAAGTCCCGGGACAGCTTGAGGGTTTCCTCCGTGTAGAAAAGGCGGATCAGCTCTTCATCGCTGCCGAATCCCAGCGCCCGCAGGAAAGTGGTCGCGAGGAACTTCCGGCGCCGGCGCTTGCGCTCAAGATAGATATACAGCAGGTCAGAGGTGTCGAACTGCACTTCAACCCAGGAACCGCGGTCGGGAATAATCCGGAAAGAGTACAGAAGCGAGCCGTTCGCATGGACACTCTGCTCAAAGCAGATGCCGGGTGAACGGTGCAGCTGGCTGACGATCACCCGCTCGGCTCCGTTAACGATAAACGAGCCGGACGAGGAGATCAGCGGGACCTCTCCCATGTAGACCACTTCCTCCTGAACAGACTTCCCCTCCTTGAGGCGGAACGTCACATGCATGGGCGCGGCAAAGGTTTCCGCCTCGCGCAGGCATTCCACTTCGGACATTTTCGGCTCGCCGATTTCATATTTCACGAAATCGAGCACGCACTGCCCGTCGTAGCTCTCGATGGGGAACACTTCCTTGAAGACGGCCTGAAGCCCGACGCGCCGGCGGCGCGTGGGAGCCACATCCATCTGAAGGAAGTCCTTGTACGAAGAAGTCTGAATCTCGATCAGATCCGGCAGACTGATCACATCTGCCAGCTTCCCGAATTTAATTCTGTCAACCATTGAAGTCACCTCTCGGCTAATCGCAAAGGCGCCCGAAGGCGCCACACATTCTGTGTCCGCTGAAAATCTTGGGCCTGAAAAGGCCGTATTTACTTGATTTCGACGGTCGCGCCAGCAGCCTCGAGCTGTTTCTTCATGGCATCGGCTTCAGCCTTGTCAACGCCTTCCTTGACGGTCTTCGGGGCGCCATCCACCAGATCCTTGGCCTCTTTCAGGCCCAGACCGGTGATCGCGCGGACTTCCTTGATGACCTGAATCTTCTGGGCGCCGGCGCTGGCCAGCACCACCGCGAATTCGGTCTTCTCTTCAGCGGCCGCAGCGCCGCCGCCTGCCGCAGGAGCAGCCGCCATGGCCACGGGGGCCGCAGCACTCACACCCAGGCGGACTTCAAGGGCTTTGACCAGCTTGGAAAGCTCCAGCACGGAAATCCCTTCAATCCAGTCCACAAACTCGGCCGCTTTGCCTTCAAGGACGGGGGCCGTTTTCTCTTCAACTTTATCGGTCATGTTTTTACTCCTCCTACAGCAGCTCTTTTACAAGCTCGTTTGTTTCTTTTCTTCAACAGCTTTCAACACATACAGCACACTGGCCACCTTCTGGCTCAACACACCCGCCAGGCGGGTCATCGGCGCGGCCAGAGTGCCCAGCAGGATTGCCTGCATAACCGGCTTCGCGGGCAGCTCCGCCAGTTCATCCACTTCGTCCGCCTTCAGCAGCTGGCCTTCCACCGCAGCCATTTTCACCGACGGCATTTTGTTCGCCCGCATGAAATCCTTCAGCACCCGGGCGGTCTCCGCCACATCACCGCGGCCGGTGACCACGGCGCTGGGGCCCTTGAGGGCGGAATCGAAGCCGTCCAGGGAAAGCTCCCCGGTGAACTTCTTGAACATGCGGTTGTGAATCACGCGAAAACGCGCGTCCACGCGAGCCAGCTGCGTGCGGAGATTTTCGGTCTGCGCCACGCTGAGCCCGCGATAGTCGGTCAGGATCACAAAACCCGCGTCCTTCGCTTCGGCGCGCATTTCGTCTACAATGGATTTTTTTTCTGGTCTCATGGTACTGATTCCTTATGCCGCTCCGGCGTAATCCTTGACGTTGATCTGAAGCCCGGGTCCCATCGTGGAGGTGACCACGCACTTCTTCAGGAAAATGCCCTTGGCCACGGCCGGGCGGGCCGCCACCACCGCTTCAATCACCGCGCGGCAGTTTTCCGCCAGCTGTTCGGCTGTAAAGGACAGTTTCCCGAACGGGACCATGACATTGCCATGGCGGTCCATTTTAAATTCCACGCGGCCGGCCTGAAACTGCTTCACGGCCGTGGCCGTGTCGTCTGACACGGTTCCGGTCTTCGGGTTGGGCATGAGTCCGCGGGGCCCCAGCACCTTTCCGAGCTTGCGAACCTCTTTCATCGCTTCAGGCGTGGCCACGGCGATGTCAAAATCAGTCCAGCCTCCGGTCACCTTGGCAATCAGATCATCCATGCCCACTTCCGCGGCACCCGCCTCGCGGGCCGCATCCGCAGCCGGTCCGGTTGCGAAAACCACCACGCGAACCGTTTTGCCGCTTCCATGAGGAAGGGACACGGTTCCGCGCACCATCTGGTCCGACTTCTTCGGATCCACACCCAGCCGGAAAGCCACTTCCGCGGTCTCGTCGAACTTGGCCGTGGAGGACTTTTTCAGAACCTCAATTGCCGCGTCGATCGAATAAACTTCACTGCGGTTGAGAGCCGTCCGGACATCCGTATATTTTTTTCCATGCGTAGCCATTGCTATTCCACCTCAATCCCCATGCTGCGGGCCGTGCCCTCCACCATCCGCATGGCCTGTTCAATATCCCTTGCGTTGAGATCGTCTTTCTTCTTCTCCGCGATTTCGCGGACCATCGCCTTCGTGACCTTGCCCACCTTGTCCCGGTTGGGCATGGCCGAACCCTTGGCAATTCCGGCCGCCTTTTTCAGCAGCGTGGCCGCGGGCGGGCTCTTGGTGATAAACGTGAAGGACTTGTCCTGATAAACCGTGATCACCACCGGGATGACCATTCCCGCCTGTTTTTGCGTGGCCGCATTGAAGGCCTTGCAGAACTCCATGATGTTCACGCCCTGCTGGCCCAGGGCCGGGCCCACGGGGGGCGCGGGATTGGCCTGGCCGGCCGGGATCTGCAGTTTAATTATTCCTGTGACTTTCTTTGCCATATCATTTCACCTGAGCTTTATTCGCGTTCAACCTGCCAGTATTCCAGTTCCACAGGAGCCGTCCGGCCGAAAATGGAGACTGATATCTTCAGCTTGCCGTGATCCGGATCCACCTCTTCCACCACTCCGCTGAAGTTGAGAAACGGGCCATCGGTCACCTTCACCGGTTCTCCGGGCTCAAAATTCACCTTCGGCTTGACCTTTTCCTTCTTCTCCTCAATCTGATTGAGAATCACATCCACTTCCGCCGGCCGCAGCGGCACCGGATTGTCCCCCCCGATGAACCCGATGATTCCCTGGGTTTCCTGAATGAAATACCAGGTTTTTTCATTTATTTTGTGGTCCGCATCGTACAGGGCCAGATTGATGAGCACATATCCCGGATAGAACTTGCGGGTCGTGGTCATCTTCTTGCCCTGCTTCACTTCCGACACCTTCTCGGTCGGGATCAGCACTTCGCCGATATATTCACCCATCTCTTCGAGAACGGTGCGGCGTTCGATGTTTTCCTTGACCTTGTTTTCCTGGCCGGAAAGCGTATGTAAAACGAACCACTGTTTATCCATTGTATTCACCCGGGCGCAATGCCGGTCCTATCTGATCACCAGATTCAGAAATCCCTGAGCGACCACGTCGCAAATGCTCACATAAATGCCCACCAGCAGAACCGACACAATCACGATCACCGTGGACTCCATGAGTTCCGGACGGGTCGGCCAGTTGCACTTGCGGAGTTCCTGCCATACTTCTCCCATAAAATTGCGGAATCCGCTGACACCTGCTGACAATCTGTTCATGCTGACTTCCTAACTCTCAAGTGGCAGGCCAGGAGGGAATCGAACCCCCAACCCCCGGTTTTGGAGACCGGTGCTCTGCCAATTGAGCTACTGGCCTACCGGAAAACATGGCGTTATTTGGTCTCCCGGTGCAGGATGTGCTTCCTCTCGAAGGGACAGTATTTCTTCTTTTCCATGCGGCCCGGAGTCAGGCGCTTGTCCTTCGTGGTTGTATAATTGCGCCGTTTGCACTCGGTGCAAGCAAGGGTTATGATTTCTCTCGCCATGACTGTTCACATTCCTGCGGCCTTTGCTTCCGGCCGCTTTGCGGCAAGCCCCCCCTCGCAGGGGGGCTCCCGGTTTTTAGTTCTGATTACTCAAGAATCTTCGACACACGGCCGGCCCCGACCGTCCGTCCGCCTTCGCGGATGGCGAACCGCATGTGCTCTTCCATAGCGATCGGCGTCAGCAGGGTCACTTCCATGCTCACGTTGTCGCCCGGCATCACCATCTCCACGCCCTCGGGCAGGATGATATCCCCGGTCACGTCCGTCGTGCGGAAGTAGAACTGCGGGCGGTATCCCTTGAAGAACGGGGTATGACGGCCGCCCTCATCCTTGCTCAGGACATACACCTCGCCGGTGAACTTCGTGTGGGGCGTGATGCTTCCGGGCTTCGCCAGCACCTGACCGCGCTCCACATCATCCTTCTTCACGCCGCGAAGCAGGCAGCCCACGTTGTCGCCGGCCTGGCCCTGGTCCAGCAGCTTGCGGAACATTTCCACGCCCGTGACGGTCGTCTTGGTGGTGTCGCGAATGCCCACGATGGCGACTTCCTCACCGACCTTGATGATCCCGCGCTCAATACGGCCGGTCACCACGGTTCCGCGGCCTTCGATCGAGAACACGTCTTCGATCGGCATCAGGAAGGGCTGGTCAAGAGGACGGGGAGGCTCCTTCACCCAGGCGTCCAGAGCATCCATCAGCTTCTGGATGCACTCCGCATCCGGGCCGCTCGGATTCTCGGTCGCCTTCAGCGCCGAGCCGCGAATGATCGGGGTGTCGTCGCCGGGGAATTCGTACTTGTTCAGCAGTTCGCGGATTTCGAGCTCCACGAGATCCAGAAGTTCCGGATCATCCACCGTGTCCACCTTGTTCAGGAAAACGACGATGGAAGGCACGCCCACCTGGCGGGCGAGAAGAATGTGCTCACGCGTCTGGGGCATCGGGCCGTCGGAAGCGCTCACCACCAGAATGGCGCCGTCCATCTGCGCCGCGCCGGTGATCATGTTCTTCACATAGTCCGCATGGCCGGGGCAGTCCACATGGGCGTAATGCCGGTTGGCCGACTGATATTCCACGTGCGAGGTCGCAATCGTCAGAATCTTCGTCGAGTCGCGGCGGCCCTGTGACTCGGAGGCTTTCGCCACCTGGTCATAAGAAATGAACGTCGCGAGGCCCTTGGCTTCCTGCACCTTGGTGATGGCGGCCGTCAGCGTGGTTTTGCCGTGGTCAACATGACCAATCGTGCCCACGTTGACGTGGGGTTTTGTTCTTTCAAATTTTTCCTTTGCCATGGAACTCTCCTCCTAGCGTCTTTCTCTGTTGTTAATATGTTCAGTTTCTCTTCTGCTAAAATCCATCGGCCCTGCTGGAGCCCACGAGCGGGATTGAACCGCTGACCTCATCCTTACCAAGGATGTGCTCTACCAACTGAGCTACGTGGGCCGCGCTTTCGCCGTCTGCCGGCAGGACACGCATCCGCCGCCGCTACACCCTGCCCATCTCACTCAGCAGACATAATCACACAGGACATCCGTTCCCCTCATTTCTTATTCCCAGCAGAAAAATGAGAGACCGTGCCCTGCTCAACCTAATCTAGTCTGTCCCGCCGCTGCGGTTTCCCGCATCAACGGTGCGGCGTACTTTACAGGAAACAGTACAGGAGTCAAATGGTTTCTGAAAAATATTTTGCAAAATAATTCCGGCGGGAAAATCAGGCGGAAGGCCCCAGATACATCTGCAGGAGGCTGTTCACATCATCCACACTGAACGGTTTGTCCAGATAGGCGCGGCATCCCAGCTCCTGGATGTGCTCAATCGTTTTATCGTCCAGATAGGCTGAAACCACAATGACCGGCATATCCGGGAGCTTCTCCCGGGCAAGCGTGATCAGCTGGATTCCGTCCACGGGTTTCATCCGGAGATCGGTCAGCATCAGGTCGAACTGTTCGCCGGCCTGAATGCGGTCCGCCGCCTCCTGGCTGTCCGTGAGCGCCACGACCTCGCCGCCGCGCACGGAGACCAGACACTGCAGCGTTTCAATAATCGCCGCATCATCATCCACTAAAAGTACTTTAGGCATAACCATAGGAATATACTATTCCGCTCCGCTGTTTGCATCCTTTTTGACGCGCATTTCAGAAATTTTTCTACGGGGAAAACGACACCGATACGCGGTAAAACCGGCTCGTTCGGGTCGTGCTGTTGGTCAGGCTCAGCAAAGAGCCGGTCCCGGCCCGCACCTGCCCGGTGGCCCAGATCACGGGATTCGCCAGTTCATCCGCATACAAAAGCCGGTAAATCCGGCCGGTCTCGGATTCCACATAGACGGCATGGCTCTGCAGATTCGACATGGATTCCACGCGGAAATAAAGATTGGAGTCCTGCGGATGGGTGCCGGCAAGATACTCCTCCCAGTTGGTGAAACCGTCCGTATCCGAATCCACATTCGTCACGGCGCTCAAGTTGTCGCCGAAATAAAGGAACTCCCAGTCGTCCGGCAGGCCGTCATTGTCGTCGTCCGGATCGCAGACATCGCCCATCAAATCAATGTCATAATCATCCTGTCCCGGATTGGGATCATCCGGGCAGTTGTCACAGGCGTCCTGCTTGCCGTCCAGATCGAAATCCACCTGTGAATTGTAATTGGTGCCGCCCAGCATATCGTACCACACCGCCGCACGCGGATTGTTGCTCCACACACATCCGTCGCACACGTCTCCCACGCCATCCAGATCATAATCCTCCTGCTCGGCGACATGCCAGTCGTTAGACAAATCGGCCCAGTCTGTCGGAGGATTGTAATCATCCGGGCAGTTATCCGACCCGTCCGGCACCCCGTCACCGTCGGCGTCCACCACCACAGTCACGGTCGCCATGGCGCCGTTGTTGCTCAGTACGAGATCGGCCGTGGAGCTGCTGACCTCGCAGGTGTTGATGATGCTGAAGGCCGCCGCGGGCGTGACCGTGACCGAAATGCTGGCCGTTACCACCGCAAGATTGGTGAGATTTCCGAGATCAAATGTAACCGTCCCGTTTGTGTAGCTTGCGGTGCCCACCGTGACGGTGGAGGAAACATAGCCGACCTCGTCCGAAAGGATATCCGCCAGGATCACCGACGAGGCCGTGTCCGGGCCCCTGTTCGTGACATAGAGATGGTATTCAAACTGCTGGCCGTCCATCACCACATTGGTCGAGGCCGTCTTCTTCACAGCCAGATCGGCAAACAGCATCCGGTAGACTGTCAGCTTGTTCTGCGAGTCGCCCACGGCAAGATATTTCCCGTCCGATGACCAGCGAACCGAATTCACGGCGGAAATATGCTCATTGGAATTCAGCAGCCGGAGCGCGCCGGACAACCGGTTGTATTCATACAAGTACAGTTCCGGACCGGTGGAATTCAGCTCCGTTCCCACTGCCAGAAAATCACCGGCCGGAGACCAGTCCACCGTCAGCGGACTGGCATTTAGAAGAGTGCTGACCTGCAATTCAAGCTGTTTGGCTGTCGAGTTGTAGGAATATACAGAGAAGGCCTTGTAGGCGGGAATCAGGGATAAGGCCCCGGCAGCCAGAAGGGCTCCGTCCGGAGACCAGTCCACGCAGGACATGTCCGATATGGTAATCTCCTGCTGTGCGTCATCCAGCAAAGCCGTTCCATTGAAATCAAAGACCTGGACTTCCTCGGACGCGATATTGTTGCCGAAGCCCGCAGCGATCCTGGTGTCGTTATGCCGCCAATCCAGAGCATTGGGATAAATGCGAAGCTGATTGCCCACCGTGACATCCCTGTTCGTCACCAGCGCCAGCCGGTTGGTCCGGAAACGGTACATCCACAATTCAGGGCTGGCTTCCTGCATTCCGATCACGAGATTGGTTCCCGAAGAGCGCCATGCGACGGCGCGGACCGGTTCCGAAAAAGCCATGTTTGTAATGCCGAGAAGTGAAACCTGATTGGTGAAACTCAGCAGATGCAGATTTCCCGGACTGAGATGCATTGAACCGGACCCGGCCGCGAGAATGTTGCTGACCGGGCTCCAGCGCACGGTATTGCAGTGGGCGGTTACCGGATGAGTGTCGCGCAGGAGAAGCGTACTGTTGGTGAAGCGGTAAATGCATATCTCAAAACCCGGCGCATTGTCCTTCAGTCCCGCGGCAATGTGGTCATCCCGGTAATTCCAGTCCACCGAATAAACCGCTTC
>JAKQHR010000152.1 GCA_029557905.1 Verrucomicrobiota bacterium | reverse complement strand
CGCTGGTGGATATGGATTCCATTCGAACCGAGATGGCGCTGCGCGCAACATTGAGGCGTTTGCCGATTCTGCTGCGGAAGAAGTTGTTCGGACGGGGAGGGGTTTGACGGAGATGGAACAGCCTCTGGTCACCGCGATTCTCTGCACCTATAACCGGGAATCCTATCTTCGCGAGGCGCTCGACAGTATTCTGGCCCAGACCTATCCCAATTTGGAGGTGCTGGTTGTTGATGATGGGTCTTCAAATGAGGCAATGTTTCGGATTCTGGACGAGTACAAGGGCCGCATCACGGTGGTGCGAAGGCCGAAGAACTCCGGGACTTGCGAGCTGCCCCGATATGAAGGTGTGGAGCGGGCTCGTGGAAAGTACTGCGCGTTTCTGGATTCGGATGATTTATGGGCGCCCGGCAAGATCAGCAAACAGGTTGCGTTTATGGAAAGCCATCCGGAGATCGGCCTTTGCCATACCTATGTGAATGTGATTGATGGAGAAGGGCGAGTATTGAAAATCCGTCACGAGGGCCGGTTGCCGCCCACCGGCAACTGCGGGAAAGCGCTGCTGGAAAACTGTTTTATTTCCATCAGTTCCATCATGGTGCGGCCGAGGGTCTGGCTGGATGCTGTTGACAGAAAGAACATTGTACATTTGGGCATGGAATGGGACATCCTGCTGCGGGCCGCCGTGAAGCACGACTTTGGACTGATTCCGGAAGTGTGTGCAGCGTACCGCCGGTCTTCCGAGGGCGTGACCACCAGCAACTGGAAGTGGACCCCGAGAGATGTCGGCGCCATGGAAAGAATCTGGGAAAGTCGTGTGTGGTCGCATTTTGCCACGCGGACCGAGATGCGCAGGTTGCTGCAGGAAGCCTATTTAGAAAATGCCGGACATCATCATGCCTTAAGGCGGCATGTGCACTGTGCGTATTTTGTCATGCAGGGATTGAGGCACGGCATTTTTAATGTGGATTTACATGCCGTGCTGTTGAAAACCCTGGTGCGATCCGTATTCAAATGAAGCAATCATATTGACAGGACAAACCGTATGCGAAAAGATTTTCTTGTTTTTGGATCTCCGCAGATTGAGGAACCCGAGATTGCTGAAGTGGAGGCCTGTCTTCGCTCCGGCTGGATTGGAACCGGACCCCGCGTTCGGAAGTTTGAACAGGAATTTTCTGCGTACAAGGGCATCCCGCACGCCGCAGCGCTGAATTCGGCCACGGCCGGGCTGCATCTTGCCTGTCTCGCGCTTGGATTGAAGCCGGGCGATGAGGTGATCACCACCGCCATGACTTTTTGTGCGACGGTGAACGCCATCATTCACAGCGGGGCCACGCCGGTTCTTGCGGATATTGATCCAGAGACCGGGAACATTGACGCCGCCCGGGTTGCAGAAAAGATCACGCCTCGTACTCGAGCACTGCTGGTTGTTCATATGGCTGGCCGGCCCTGTGAAATGGACGCCTTGATGGGCCTGACTCGAAAACACGGGCTGTTTATGATTGAGGATTGTGCTCACGCCATCGAAACAGAATATCACGGGGCGCCGGCCGGCACGATTGGCGATTGCGGGGTCTTCAGTTTCTACGTTACAAAAAACATTACAACCTCTGAAGGGGGGATGATAATTAGCCGGAATCTGGATTTCATATCCCGCATTAAAATGCTGGCGCTGCACGGCATGAGCCTGGACGCATGGCAGCGGTTTTCAGACAAAGGTTACAAGCACTATTTCGTTGAGGCCGCTGGTTTCAAGTACAACATGACCGATCTGCAGGCTGCGCTTGGCATTCGCCAACTCGAGCGGGTTGACGCATACTGGAAACGGCGAGAAGAAATATGGCAAAGATACATGCATGCTTTTTCAGATATTCCGCTGACGCTTCCTGCGAGATCCTTCGGAGATGTCCGGCATGCGTATCATCTTTTTCAACTGGGGGTGGGTCCGCGCTCGGGGTTGTCCCGGGATGAGTTCATGGAGAAAATGACTGCGAGGAAGATCGGTGTCGGGGTGCATTATCTGGCGATGCCCGAGCATCCCTTCTATCAGCGTTCCTTTGGATGGAAGCCGGCAGATTATCCGGCTGCCACGGCCTTCGGCCGGCAAACAGTGAGCATCCCGCTGTCTGCAAAACTGACAGATGAAGATGTGAATGATGTCATAAGCGCGGTGCGCGATCTCATGGGCGTCTGATCATGTGGGAAACAGAAGCTGCAGTGATTCGCCAAGCTGTTTCTGGGATTTCTTCTAATCGGCGGAGGAGATATTGAAGAAGGTTGATTATCTTATTGTTGGCGGTGGGCCGACCGGCATCGGGGCAGCGCTTCGCCTGCAGGAGCGGGGCGCGGACTGGCGCCTGATCGAGGCGGATGATCATTTTGGGGGCCTGTCGGCGTCGTTCCGGGATGAACAGGGCTTCACCTGGGATCTGGGCGGGCATGTGCAGTTTTCGCATTATGACACTTTCGACCGGTACATGCAGCTGGCGCTGGGCAGGGACGGCTGGATTTCCCATCAGCGCGAAAGCTGGGTTTGGATCCGCCGCCGTTTTATCCCTTATCCGTTTCAGAACAACCTGCACCGCCTCGATCCCGAGGACCGCTGGGCCTGCGTGGAGGGTTTGCTGGAGGCCTATCAAAAATCACTGAACAAGGATCAGAAAATGCCCGCCCCGGCGAATTTCGAGGAATGGATGCTGGCGACATTCGGGCGGGGCATCACGGAAATTTTCATGCATCCCTACAATTTCAAGGTCTGGGCGTGGCCGCCGCACACGATGGACTACGGATGGATCGGCGAGCGGGTTTCGGTTCCCGCGCTTGGCGGTGTGCTCAAATCCATTTGCATGAACCGGGATGAGGTTTCATGGGGACCCAACAAGCTGTTCCAGTTTCCCGGGCATGGAGGAACCGGCGCCATCTGGAATGCGCTGGGCCGGATGCTGGATCCGGATCGCGTCACGATGGGGGATGCGGTCGCACAGATCAGCACCGGGGACAAATCGCTTCGGACCCAAAACGGAACAAAGTGCGAATACCGGCATCTCATCAGCACCATGCCGCTGAATCACCTGATTCGATGCGCGCCGGGTGTCACGGAGGAGAAGCTTGCGGATGGTCTGGTGTACTCCGCGACCCATGTGGTCGGCGTCGGAATGGCGGGAGCGCCGCCTGAGCACTTGAAAACCAAATGCTGGATGTATTTTCCGGAGAACAACAGCCCCTATTAT
>JAKQHR010000120.1 GCA_029557905.1 Verrucomicrobiota bacterium | reverse complement strand
GTCATGCCAACCTTTATACCATATCATGCAAGGACCTACTCCCAGGGGAGGCTGCATGCCTCCCCTAAACCCCTCCAGCAAGGAGCGCCTTCCTCCCCGTGGCAAGCCACGGGGAACCCGGCGCTTGGCTTTCTTGGAAGTATTTTGACAAAAAGTTCCAACCATTGGAAGTTTTCTGACGAAAAGTTCCAGTCATTGGAACTTCTGCGTATTAGAAAAGTTTTCGAAGACCCGGCGCAGCGGGGAAACAGCCCTTGACGGGCCAGTCATGGTCCCTGACCGGCTGGCGACAAATCGGTCTAAAACGCTTTACTTTTGAAGCGGGGTCGCCTATGTTTCTGCGCCGTTTGGACATAGCTTTTATTTAATATCTGGAGATGCTCATGAAAAAGAAGATCGCCATCATGGATGGGAACACCGCCGCCGCATATGTGGCTCATAAAACCAATGAAGTATGCGCCATTTATCCGATTACCCCCTCTTCCAACATGGGTGAACTGGCCGATCAGTGGTCGGCCGAAGGCAAGACCAATATCTGGGGCACCGTCCCGCATGTGGTTGAACTGCAGAGCGAAGGCGGAGCCAGCGGAGCCGTGCACGGCGCCCTGCAGGGCGGCGCGCTGACGACGACGTTCACCGCCTCGCAGGGGCTGCTGCTGATGATCCCGAACATGTACAAGATCGCCGGCGAACTCACCAGCACGGTGTTCCACGTCTCCGCCCGCACGCTGGCCACCCACGCGCTTTCGATTTTCGGCGATCACTCCGACGTGATGGCCGCGCGCGCCACCGGCTGGGCCTTTCTCGCCTCGGCCTCGATCCAGGAAGCCATGGACATGGCCCTGATCGCGCAGGCCGCCACACTCGAGGCCCGCGTGCCCATTGTCCATTTCTTTGACGGATTCCGCTCCTCCCACGAGCTCAACAAGATCGAGGTGCTTGGAGACGAGACCATCCGCGAGATGATCAGCGAGGATCTTGTGCTGGCGCACCGCGCCCGTGCGCTGACGCCCGACCGCCCCGTGCTGCGCGGGACCGCACAGAATCCGGACGTGTTCTTCCAGGGCCGCGAGGCCATCAACGGCTTCTATACTGCCGCGCCCGCCGTTGTACAGAAAGCCATGGACAAGTTCGCGAAGCTGACGGGCCGCCAGTATCATCTCTTCGACTACCACGGTGCACCGGATGCGGAGCGCGTCATGGTGATCATGGCTTCAGGCGCCGAGACCGCGCTGGAAACCGTGGACACCCTGCTGGAAAAGGGAGAAAAAGTCGGTGTGCTGATTGTCCGGCTGTACCGGCCCTTCTCTCCGCAACACCTGCTGAAGGTCATTCCCGCCACCACAAAGGCGCTGGCCGTGCTCGACCGCACGAAAGAGCCCGGCGCCGACGGCGAGCCGCTCTACAAGGACATCGTCACCGCGCTGGCGCAGGCCGCGGCAGATGGCAAACTGCCCACGAAGACGATGCCGAAGGTTGTCGGCGGCCGTTACGGCCTCTCCTCCAAGGAGTTCACCCCCGGCATGGTCAAGGCCGTGCTGGACGAGCTCAAAAAGGACAAACCCAAGAACAGTTTCACGGTTGGAATCCATGATGACGTGACGCACAGCAGCCTGGAATACAAGACATTCCTGACCAACGCGCCCAAACAGGTCCGGTGCATGTTCTTCGGGCTGGGCTCTGACGGCACCGTGGGCGCCAACAAAAACTCGATCAAGATCATCGGCGAGGAAACGGACAACTACGCGCAGGGCTATTTCGTTTATGACTCCAAGAAGGCCGGATCCAGAACCGTATCCCATCTGCGCTTCGGCCCGACGCCGATTCACTCGACCTATCTGGTCCAGTCCGCGAATTTCATCGGCTGCCACCAGTTCGTTTTCCTGGAACAAACGGATATTCTGGGGCAGGCGGCGGACGGCGGCGTGTTCCTGCTGAACAGCCCCTATCCGAAAGAGGAAGTCTGGGACAAGCTCCCCGCCAAGGTGCAGAAGCAGATCATTGACAAGAAGCTCAAGTTCTATGTGATTGACGGCTACCATGTCGCTGAGCAGGCCGGCATGGGCACCCGCATCAACACCATCATGCAGACCTGCTTTTTCGCGATTTCCGGCGTGCTTCCCAAAGAAGAGGCCATCGAGAAAATCAAACAGGCCATCAAAAAGACGTACGGGAAGAAGGGCGAAGATGTGGTGCAGAAAAACTACGTGGCCGTGGATGCGGCGCTGGCGCACCTGCACGAGGTCGCCGTTCCGGATCACGTCACCAGCAGGATTGACATGCCGCCGGTCGTGGCCCCTGAAGCGCCTGAATTCGTACAGAAAGTCACGGCCGAAATCATGGCCGGGCGCGGCGATGATATTCCGGTGAGCGCTTTCCCGGTGGACGGCACTTACCCGCTGACCACCACCAAGTGGGAAAAGCGCAACGTGGCGCTTTCCGTCCCGCAGTGGGATCCCGACGTCTGCATCCAGTGCGGAACCTGCGGCTTTGTCTGCCCGCATGCCTGCATCCGGTCAAAGAAGAGCACGGAAGCCGAGCTGAAAAGCGCTCCGGAAGGATTCAAGTCCGCCCCGCTCAAGGGCAAGGACGCTCCTGCCGATGCGCGCTTCACGCTTCAGATCGCCGTCGAGGACTGCACCGGGTGCGGCCTTTGCGTGATGGCCTGCCCCGCGAAGAACAAACAGATCGAAGGCCGCAAGGCCATCAACATGGCCGACAAGCTTCCGATCATGGACGAGGCACGCGCCGCGTTTAAATACTTTGACGAGGTTCTTCCGGATACGGATCGCAGCACCCTGAACCTTGCGCTGCTCAAGGATATTCAGTTTGCGCGGCCGCTGTTTGAATTCTCGGGCGCCTGCGCCGGATGCGGCGAAACCCCCTATGTCAAGCTGATGAGCCAGCTGTTCGGCGACCGCATGGTGATTGCCAATGCGACCGGCTGCTCGTCCATCTATGGCGGCAACCTGCCCACCACGCCCTACGCGGTGAATCAGGACGGCCGCGGCCCGGCATGGTCGAATTCCCTGTTCGAGGATAATGCTGAATTCGGATACGGATTCCGGCTGGCCTACGACAAGCATTCCGAACTGGCGGCCGAATTGCTCAAGAAGCTGGGCGGCCAGATTGGCGACAAACTGGTGGATGAGCTGCTGAATTCCGATCAGTCCACTGAAGGCGGGATCGCCGAGCAGCGCCGCCGCGTGGCGGCCCTGAAAGAGCAGCTTAAAGGCATCAAATCGGACGAGGCGAGAAACCTGGCCTCGATTGCCGACATGCTGGTGAAAAAGAGCGTCTGGATTCTCGGCGGGGACGGCTGGGCGTATGATATCGGATACGGCGGACTTGATCACGTTCTGGCCAGCGGACGCAACGTCAACGCCATGGTGCTGGATACGGAAGTGTATTCGAACACCGGCGGTCAGGCATCGAAGGCCACTCCGCGCGGGGCGGTCGCGAAATTCGCGGCCGGCGGCAAGCCGATGGCAAAGAAGGACCTGGCCATGATGGCCATGTGCTACGGAAACATCTATGTGGCGCGCATCGCCCTCGGCGCCAATCCGCGTCAGGCGATCAATGCGCTGCTGGAAGCCGAGGCCTACGACGGGCCGTCGCTCATCGTGGCCTATTCGCACTGCATTGCGCACGGCATCAACATGATAAATGGCCTGGAGCAGCAGAAGCTGGCGGTCAAGAGCGCCTACTGGCCGCTCTTCCATTACAATCCCTCTCTCGCGGCTGAAGGCAAGAATCCGCTGGTGCTGGACTCCAAGGCCCCCGCGATGCCGCTGAAGGATTACGCATACAACGAGGTGCGTTACACCATGCTGACCAAGTCCAAGCCCAACGAGGCCGCAAGGCTGATCGAGCTGGCCCAGGCCGACGTGGACAAGCGCTGGAAAATGTATGAAAAGTGGGCCCAGGAATAATCCCTTCTTTTATGTTGCACATTTTCAAATCTCGTATAGCTTGTTGCTCTGTTTTGCCTGAAAGACAGATTAGAACCTTAATGAAGGAGAAAAGACGATGAAGGTAAAGATTGACGAAGACGCCTGCACCGGCTGCGGACTGTGCTGCGACACCTGCCCGGATGTGTTTGAAATGGGCGACACCGTAGCGGCTGTGAAAGTTGCGGAAGTGCCGGAAGACGCCGAAGAGACCTGCCAGGAGGCTGTGGACAGCTGCCCGGTGGAATGCATTACCGTCGTTGAATAACTGACACAACTGAAAACCCCCTCCCTCATCCGGAGGGGGTTTTTCTGTTTAATGACGGGTATTGAGAACTTTCCATTTCCGCTAAAAAGTGCATTATGGTGCGCTTGAAATGAATAACGGCTGTTCCAGAGAGTTGCATGAAGCACTGCGCGATCAGGCAGCGGGCCGGACACTGATCTTCAGGCGCGGACCGGACTGTTATGACCCCGGCGATGTTCTGGAGTACGAAGTCACGGGCATACAGCCGTGCACAAAGGCGCAGGCCCGGCTGAAGGTCGATAAATTCCTGGGGGGCGGTTTCGCGGGCCAGGTTTATCTCTGCACTCTCAGCGGCCTGTCGGGCGGAACAATCCCGGGCCTGGTCGACGGGCAGCGCTATGCCGTTAAGATCATGCAGCCCCCCGACGGCGCGGCGACACTCTTCCGGAATTTCATTTACTGGCTCGCTTTTCAGGGACCCTTCAGCGCCCAGGTGAGCGAGGCGGCCTCGCGCTCCGGACTTCTCTGGCAGAAGCTCTTCCGCAAGGCGGGAGAGCTGATATTCGGGCGGTCCACGTCCGTTAAAGATGTGTATGCGTCTTTCTGCGACGAAAATCTGAGAGCCTACGGGGAAATCACCGAATGGGTGGAGGGCCGCACATGGCGGCTGGAGTCTGATCCGCACATCAGAAAGCGCCGGCACTGGGAAACCATTGATTTAGAGAAAACCGCAAGCGCGGAATACATCGCGAAACGGCGGTTCATGCGGGACATGGTTGAACTGATGCACGACATGGGCGCGTCGGAATTTGCGCGGCAGTATGAATGGTCTACAATGAAGAGCCAGCCGAACGTCCTGAAACGGACGGATGTTGACGAATCCGGACCGGGTGGCGGACTGTGCGCCATTGATTTCCGGGCAGGACTTGCCCTTCTTCCCTTCCTCCCGATGAGCCCGGGCGATTTCCGGCTGATCCTGCAGGGCTTGTTCCGCCGAAAATCCCTTGTGCAGTTTGACCGCTGCAATCTGCGCAAGCTTGACGAATTCATCGCAAGGCATGCCGGGCACTTCAAAGATGACGCCGCGATGATTGAGGAACTCAAGGCCTGCGACCGGAAGTACCGCAGATCTCTGCCGGACATCACGCATCACGGATGGAGGCTTCTCTTTGACCGCGAACTGCGGCGCGAAGTGAGGCGGGGGTTGATCTGCGGGTACAGAATGAACAGGCTGACAGATGAGGACTTCGCGGGAAAACTGGAAAAATCGGCCGGGCTTTTTGCGGTTTATTATTTCCTGGGCGCTTTTCCTGTTCTCGGTCGAATCCTGCGGCAGATCGCCGGGAATTCGCTATACCGTCAGCACTTGAAGCACGCCGCCGGGTCATGGGCATACATGCAGGAGGCGTTATCTGCGCGGTGCGCGCGCGGCCTGGTATTGTGGCTTCGCAAAGGACGCGTCAATGAAGGACATGCCCTCGGGCTGGCAAAGCACCCCGGCCTCTTCCTGATGGAGCGCTGGACTCTTGGACTTTTACCGGCTGGTCTGCACCGGGCCGTGAGCGAACCGCTCTATGCTTTCCGTCGCCTCAAAAGCTTTCTTCTTTTTCTGAAGAACTTCATCAGCAATGCCGCGTATCGGGAAAAATGGTTTCTTGATCAGATTGAAGACGGCAGGCGACAGGGAATGCTCACCGGGGAGGAATATACAGAAATTCGGAATCACGTTCAGGACCCATTCATCGTTAAATATCTGAAATGCCTGGGGGTTCATTTCGCCACCCTGCCGGTCACGCAGATTGTTTCGGTAGCAGTGGGCGGCATCGTGGCATTCAAAATGCTGGCAGCCGGACAAAGCCGGACGGACGCCTCGCTGGCTTTTGCCGCAGTGGTTGCCCTGTTTCAGGTTCTTCCGATCTCGCCCGGATCCATCTGCCGCGGACTCTTTGTGCTCTATCTGATGCTGCGGGAACGAAATTTCCGGGACTACATGGTGGCGATGCCGCTTTCATTTGTGAAATACATCGGCTATCTGGCTTTCCCCCTGCAGATGACGGCGACCTATCCGAAGCTGGCGCGGTTCATGGCCGGGCGCTGGGCAACCTCGGCCGTTCACATCATCCCTGTGTTTGGAGAGCAGGGCGCACTGCTGGAGCACTGGGTTTATGACCTGTTCTTCAACGTGCCGCAGGCATTCGGCATCTGGGCGAGACCTCGTGTCAGGATGCTGCTGAACATCTGGATGGCGCTGGGGCTTGCGCTCGGGGGCTGGCTCATTGCGCATTTCAACTGGCCGCTGAACGAAGGTCCTGCTGTGAACACAATCATCGCGACTCTGTGTTTATTTGCGCTGCCGCGCGTGCTGTTCTATCCCCTTCTCAATCGGCAGAAAGGTTTGCGATCTTCACAGGCGCCGGCGCATCCGCCGAATGGTAATTGAATATTCGCGACAGGAAGTACAGCTCACTCTCCACCATGCGCAGGATGTTTTCTTCCTTTCGGAACCCGTGCTGTTCGCCTTCAAAGGCGACATAAGCAGCCGGCACACCGCGCGCCGCCAGCGCCTCATACATCGCAAACGTCTGTTCCGGCGGAACCACCCGGTCTTCCAGACCCTGGAAAAATATCACGGGACGGCTGATGCCTTCGGCGTGAAAAAGCGGCGAGCGGGCCTCATATACATCCCTGCGGGCGGGATAAGGCGCAATAAGGCGATCCAGATAATGCGCTTCAAATTTGTGCGAATCCCGAGCCATTGCAGAGCAGTCCGATATGCCGTACCGGATAATTCCCGCGGAAAATACACTCCGAAAAGCCAGCGTGGACAGGGCGGTGAATCCGCCGGCACTGCCGCCCGAAATGACCATGCGGTCCGGGTCCACCAGTCCGCGGCCGGCCAGATATTTCGCGCCGGCGCAGCAGTCGTCCACGTCGGCGATTCCCCACTGCCCGTAGAGCGCCTCCCGGAAGACCCGGCCGTATCCCGTGCTCCCCGCATAGTTCACATCCAGCACGGCGATGCCGCGAGTCGTCCAAAACTGCGTCTTGAGACTGAATGCCGGACTGACCGCCGCCGTCGGGCCGCCATGGACCGTGACGATCAGAGGCGGCTTTTCCCCGGAAGGGCCTTCAAAGCTTTCATTGCGCGGCGGATAAAAAAGCCCATAGGCGGTCCGTCCTCCGGCCGAAGGGAAAGCGACCGGCTCCGGTTCGGACAGGCTGTCCGGATTGATTCCGATATCTGTGGTTCGCTTCACCACAGTCCACTGCCCGGACTGCGCATTCATCGAAACAAGAGCGCCGGGCTCACGCGGAGATCCGGCCAGGAATACGACGAGGCCGTTCCCGGCGCGGACATGATCATAACTGGTGAAGGGCAGGTCGCACACACGCATCTTCATGGTCCGGGTATCCACAAGAGCCAGTGCCCAGAGCCCATCGCGCGTAAAAGCCGCAGCCAGATATTTGTCGGACACGAAGGCGTAATTGCTCATGCCGAACTGCCACAGCGGCTGTGCGAATTCCGCATCCATGGAAGCGACCGGTTCATCCCCGGCGGCCCCCGCGCGGTACAGATTCCACCAGCCCGTCCGGTCTGAAACAAAATAAAGCCTGCCGTCGGGCGACCATTGCGGCTGCACAACGGATTCCTTTTCTCCGCCCGCGAGCCGCACAGCGGGGCCGGGATTTCCCGCGGCATCCAGGTCCGCGCGGCAGAGCACGGTGGAATCCCAGGGCATGTCCGGGTGATTCCACTCGATCCACGCCAGACTCTTCCCGTCAGGGCTGACTCTTGGTGACGAATAAAAATCGGCCCCGCTAAATAGTACCTTTTCAGTCCTATTTAAGACATCTGCGGAAATGACGGCAGACAGGGCCCCGTCCTCCCGGATGCAGATCAGACGATTCCGGGTTGGATCAGGCTCCAGATCGGCATAGCGGGCCCCGTCCGAGCGGATAAAGATTTCCGGAGGCCCTTTCGGCCGGCAGCGCCAGATAGAGCGGTCGCTGTCGTTGCAAAAGAACAGATTCCCCTTCATGAAGGTCCAGGCTCCGCCACCGTATTCGTGCACCCGGTTCCGGACACTGAACCCGGAGGGAACCGCATCCCCGGAGGCAGAACAGACAACACAGCGGCCGTTTTCAGCAGGCCGGCTTTCCAGCCAGAAGAGTGTCCCGTCCACAATTCGGGGTGACTGAATCCCGAGACAGGCCCCGGCGAGGTCACAGGGTTTTATCGGAGATGGCCAGCTTCCATATGAAGCCTGATGCTTCATTCTCCCTCAGGCCACTGGCCCGCCGCCTCGATTTCCGGGAGAAGAGCCAGAAAGGCCTTCACAACTTCCGGATCAAACTGGGAGCCGCTGCCCCGCTTGAGCTCCTCCACGGCCTTTTCAACAGTCATGCTTTTGCGATAAACCCGATGAGCTCGCATGGCATCATAGGCATCAATCACAGAGAAGATTCGCGCACCGATGCATATTTCCTCGCCACGCAGGCCGCGCGGATAGCCCGATCCATCGAAGCGCTCCTGATGGGAGTAAACGAGTTCAGCAACATTGCAGAGCGCTTCACTGGACTTCAGAATGTTGTATCCCACCTCGGCATGCGTCTGCATGATCGTTCGTTCTGCATCCGTCAGGGGCCCGGGTTTGAGCAGGATGGCATCCGGGATGGCAATCTTCCCGATGTCATGCAGCAGCGCCCCGCGGGTGATATCCTCAATTTCCTGATCGGGAAGAGCCAGCTTCTCTGAAATCATGCGGGCGATTTCCGAGACGCGGTGGCTGTGCTGTCCCGTGTCCTGCTCCCGCGCGCCAACCAGAGCGGCAAAAGCCTCAAGAGTAAACATGTAGGATGCCTGCAAACGAGTCAGGGCGCTTGTCAGGTCTTTGCTCTTCAACCGGACCATGGCCTCAAGATCCAGGGCATAATTCCTGTTCTCCACCAGAAGCCGGCGGAACTGAAGGGCTCTGTCAACCGACTGCTGCACGATCTCCGGCCTGAAAGGCTTGGCTATGAAGTCGAAAGCCCCTCCCCGCAGGCTGGCAAGGATGTTCTCCGATGAGGCCATGCCGGTGATGACAATCCCCACGACGGTCTCGTCCATTCGCTTGAGGCGCTTTAAAAAATCAAGACCCTGCTCGCCCGGCAGGTTGAGATCCACAAGGACAAGGTCAAACCTTTCCAAATGGCCCTGGACTGCCTCCATCGCCTCTTCCGCAGACAGGGCCGTTTTGACTTCATAGTCTTTTTTCTCAAGAATACGCTGCAGGAGGCGGGCAATGAGCGGATCATCTTCCACGGCGAGGATACGGCCCGCTATGCGCTTCTTCAGCAGATCACCGGATTCTTCCGGCCCGGATTCAACTTCCAGCTGCATGGGCTGCTGCTTCACAGTGGTTGGGATATCAGTCCACAGGCACAGGCGATCGCGTCCGGTTCGCTTGGCATGATACAGCGCGTAGTCGGACTGAATCAGGATTTCCGCCGGGGTCAGGTCGTCGCGGCCCGGGAAACAGCTCACCGCGCCAAGCGAGATGGACAACCGCAGGCCATGCATTGTTTTACAGAAGATGTGTTTTCGGACCTGATTCATAAGCCGGTCAGCAAAGGCCCTTATACTGCCGGGATCTGCCCCGGGAAGGAGCAGCACGAATTCATCGCCTCCGGTGCGCCCGGCCAAATCCCCCGTTCGGGTGGCCCAGCGCACAATATCCGCCATTTCCTGCAGCACGATATCGCCCACCGCATGACCGCAGGTATCATTGACCGTCTTGAAATGGTCAATATCCATGGTAATCACACCCAGAGCGCACTCCGTTTCTTTAGCCAGCTGCCATGAACGCTCGAACTCCTCGTTCAGGCCCCGACGGTTGAAGAGATCCGTGAGCACATCGCGGGCGGCGATGCGTCCTGTATGTGAAAGTGAAGCCAGCACGAGCGACAGCTGATGACGCACCTGATAGAGACGACCAGCGCTATCGGGCGTGAATGCGATCCCGTCTGCGGGGAAAACACCAAACAGGCCCACGAGTGTGGACCCGTGCATGGCCGGAACATAATAAGGAACAGCCAGTCCGAATTCCCTTTCTCCTTCACACGCCATGCCGTTTGCGTGCATGCGGATGCTCTGCATGTCGGGCTGTGTATCCGCGATATGCCGGCAAACATTCAGCATGCCCTCACGCACCTGGCCGACAAACAACAGGGGAACTTCCTGCATGCAGTGGATCAACAGGCGTGTGTCATCCGAATCCAGGCTGAGCAGCGCAACGGCAGCGCAAGGGGCCAGTTCTGAAATACCTGTGCCCAGTTCCTTTAACCCCTCATTCAGGGTTTCGGCCCGGATGGCTCCTTCGCAAAAACGACGGAAATCCGCCGTTGTCGACTTACGCAGCAGCTGAGAAAGGGGTTTATCGCACAACAGTTCTCGGCGGGCGTCCATGCATTTTTCACGGCAGGCCAGCAGGGCTTCAGCATCGTCTGCGGCAATGACTGTGATGCCGGAACAGCTTTCGGGAGCCGGCGTCTCAGAAGCCGCTACAAAAACAGGTTTCAGCCACGGCCACAGACCGGCCAGAATTTCAGGAAGAGGGGATGCATCGCGATATTCGGCAACAATCATGTCATAATCGCCAGCCGCCGCCCCGGCAATCTTGTCAACCTCCGCAATGCCGGTCGCCGAGCTGCCATCCCACGAAGAAACCACCTGACACAGCCGGTCGAGAACAGACCGATCGGAGTGAATAATCAGCACATTCACTGCACTCCCGGTCTCCGATGGCAATTCTCGATTTATCATTCGTTTATAATACCATTCATCTGGTTTCCTTGCAAAATAATGTATAGAGTTTGAGCGGATTTCAGGCAGACAAACGAATGAGCTCACAGGCGGCATTAATTGATTCGACTGCAGAATACAGGCTCCTGCGCTTGTGCGCGGGATCCCCGTCGCATGACCCGCGCATTCCGGAACTGATCCAGTCCGTAACAGACTGGAATACAGTCATTAACATGTCCATCCGGCATTCTGTTCTGCCGCTTCTGTATGAGCATCTTCAACCGGCCGGATGGGATTCCATACCAGACGGCGCGCGCCAGCGGCTGCAGGATCTTCATTATAAATGCATAGTCCGGAACACCCGCCTTCTCGCTGAACTGAACCGGGTGCTGGATCTTTTTTCCGGCGCCGGACTGCAGGCGCTGCCGGTCAAGGGACCGCTTCTGGCCATCGCATGCTACGGAGCCCTTCACAGGCGTCGCTTTGATGATCTTGATCTTCTTCTGAACGCGGAAGCCATTCCAAAAGCCCGCGCCGTTCTGATGGACGCGGGGTACCGGAGCTTTGTCAATCTTCCGCCGGCGCAAATGCAGGCCTTTATTCGGGCCGGATGGGATGTCAATCTCCGGCAGGGAGACGAGGAATACTCGATTGATCTCAGCACGGGCATCACGCCCGGCTTCTTCTGTTTCCGCATTCCGGATGCTGCAATCAGAGAAAATCTTTATTCTCTGGGATATCAGGGGCGCAGTTATCCGGCACCGGGACCGGAACTGCTCCTGGTCATGCTGGCCGCACACGGGTCCTACCACCGATGGGAAAGACTGATCTGGGCGGCAGATGTGCGGGCCGTCATCCGAACCAGTCCGGAACTTGACATGGACAGGCTTCGTGCGCTTGCCCGCAGAACAGGGGCCATGCGCATGCTCGAACTGGCGCTCTGCATGGCTGAACGACTGGAACCCCTCCCCCATCCTCTTCGTGAAATGATCCCGGATCGCGGGCCCGTTAGCCGCCTGGCCGATCATCCTCCGTCCCGGCTGTACTATCACTTCAAGGTTCGAGAACGATGGCGGGACCGAATGTGCTGTCTGTTCAGGTATTTCTTCGCCCCGACATTCAGCGACTGGAAATGCATCAGTCTGCCGGCCTTTTTGTCATGGCTGTACTATCTGATTCGCCCGTTCCGGGCGGTCCGAGACGCCATAAAAAAAACCCGCGCATTGATGCGCGGGTCCGGGAAATATTCAACGCGGCAGGTCAGCTCACAATTCGGGTAAGCAATTCCATATACTCCGCGGCCTGGCGATCCGCATTGAAGTGCCCGTTTGCATAAGCAGCTCCGTTTTCTCCAAATCGGCGGCAGAGCTCCGGATCGGCGGCCAGCTTCAGCACGGCATCGGCCAGCTGCTCGGCATTCTCGGGCTCGATGCAGATTCCGCAGTCAGCCTCCCTGACCATTTGAGCTGCATGCCCCTCCACCCCGAGAATTACCGGACGCTTGAGAGCAGCCGCATCCAGCAGTTTGGACGGGAACACCGTTGTAAACAGGTCTGTTTTTCTCAGGTGGACAAGACACGCGTCCGCCATATTCAAAAATGCAGCCACATCGCTTCTTTTCTGCAGTCCGGTGAAGATCACGCCGCGAAGACTCATGGCCCGGCTTCGGGATTCCAGCTCCTCCCGATGAGCCCCGTCTCCCACCAGAAGGAAATGAATATTCTCCCGGCCCCGGCGGCGGAGCAAATCCGCGGCCCGCAGCACAACATCCAGGCCGCATGCCATTCCGATGGTGCCGGCATAGATGCACACAAAGGACGCATCAGGACACCACCGGGCCCGCAGTTCAGACGAAGCGGACGGGCCAATAGCCCCGGGTTTCATGGTGACGCCGTTTGCAACGACGGATATTTTTCCCGGTGGGACTCCCTTTTCAATCAGCCGCTGACGATATCCTTCACCCACGGTGACAATCGCATCCGCGCGGCGGTAGAGCATCTTTTCCATTTTCTCAAGCACATTCAAAACCGCGCGGTTCCGCATAGCCTCAACGGCTGTGATGGATTCGGGCCAGATATCACGAATCTCCAGGACAAAAGGACGGCGGCGGCAGATCGCCAGCAGCAGGCCGGCCCACGCGCAGAAGAACTGCGGGGAAGTGGCGACAACAACATCCGGACGCCGTCCGGCAAGCCCTGCGAAGAAGGCCGAAAACATATAGGACAGATAATTCAGAATCCGCCGTGCCGTGCCCTTGTTAGGCGCCAGATATGTCCAAACCCTCTGCACCCGAATGCCATCCTGATTCTCGCGCACAAAGCGGTTGCGGTAGCCGGGATAGACCACTCCGCCGGGAACATTGGGCGCACTGGTGATCACAGTGATCTCGTTCCCCGAGGCGGCCCAGCGCCTGGAGAATTCATAGACCCTTGAGGCGGGCGCATTGCCTTCCGGCGGGAAATAGTGCGACAGGAAAAGGATGTTCATTTGAGCGCTTCCGCCAGTTCAAATACGGTGGTGAACCTTGCCGGAAGTTTAACGGTGCAGGTCCCCGCAAGCTTCACGGAATTTCTGGTCATCCCGAATTCAGGATGCCATGTTGCCGGCTCCACGTCCGAACGCAGGGAGTCATCCATCTGCAGCGTACCCAGAAACAGGCCCTCGTGATTTTTGAGATTATAGCCCACATCACGGCTTTTCGACACAATGATGTCCGGATGGAAATGGAATGAAAGCTTCAGCTCATGCGGACCCGAACCGTCAATGGTGTCTTCGATGACGATCCGGCCATCCCGAACATCCAGTCTTCGGCTGTGCATGCGCACCCCGCGCAGCCGGCTGAATCCGTCCTGTACCGCCAGCACGGCAAGCCCCTGTCCTCCCGGAGGCTGGGAGAACTTGATGGAAGTCACGCGGGCCTTGCGCCCCGCGCGGTGGCTGCTCCAGACTTCGGTGGAGTCGCAGCCATCCACGCTGAGTGTGTTGTGCGCGGGGGTTGCGCGCTGACGCTGCCGCTCGGGGCTGATGCCATAACAGGACGTTCCGGAATCTACGAGAAGCCTTTGTCTCCCGATGGACATCTCAACAGAGAAAGTGTCCGCATGAGCGTGACCCGGCTGATACCGGGGGCCCACGGAACCCGCATCGAAGAACAGCACGAGATTTCCCTCTTCCACTCTCAAATATCCAGTGTGTTCAAGCCATGCATTGCCGTTCCCCTCAGGGGCCCGCGGAATGCCCAGACCGTCGGCATAGGTCTCCAGCACCGCCGGCGCGGAGGCCCCATTGAAGGCGCAGTCATTAAACAGTGCAAATCCCCCATCCGGATGCGTCATTACCCGCAGCCACGAAAGCATGCGGCCGGCGGTTTCGGCCCAGGACGGCGGACAGTCCAGACCGTACACGCCATGAAGCTGAATGATATCCAGCAGATCCTCCAGCACAATGGCGTGATACATCGGAGACCGCTCGATATGTCCGCCGTCGGGAAGAATCTGCTCCTTCAATTCTCGCTCGAACAGGCGCACTCCTTTTCGCCGCCAGCGGGCTGGTTCCTTTCCTTCAAAGAACAGGCCGGAAAATATGAGCGCAACGGCGTTGGCCAGCAGATGATTTCCTAGCAGATGATATTCCAGCCGAGCACGAAGATACCGCACCTGAACAGCCAGACTGTGGAGCGCGAGCTCAGACAGATGGTTTCCGCCCAACTCATATTTAATCCAGTTTACGATTCTACGCGAAAGCGGATACGGCTCCCATCCGCAGCCGCTGCCCGGAGGATTGTCACGCAGCCACCTCTCAACCAGCTGGCCGCATGCTTCATTGGGATTTTCCGCGCAGAGTCCGTCAAAATAGTGCAGATTATAAAGCCACAGGCGCGGCCATGCCGGGTTGTTCCAGTCGTCCGGGCCGGACAGCCGGTGACGCTCATGAAAAAGTTCCAGTGTGCAATCGCTTCCGATTGAAGCCGGTCTGGGGGCAAAGCGCTTCCACTGCTGCAGGGGCTTTCTGAATGCCGGCGGCGGGGCCAGGTCCGGCGCGGGGCAGTATATGTGCCGCCAAACGCGATTAGCAATCTGCACCGGGCGCAGATCAGCGATCGTTCGCAAGCACCTTGTGATCCTGTTCATGTCTGCCACTCCCTGATGAGCAGCGGGATTTTTCCCGAGGGAGCCCGCACCGGACTGTCCACCACCAGCGCACGGAAATCCAGATCAACCCCGCTCGAATCAAATGCCGCAAGCACATTCTCCGGCGTCATCCGCTGTCCCGGGCCCGGCGTCACCACGAGATCCACACAACCCGGAGCGGTCTGCCGGATCTGGACATGAGCCGCCCGATCAAAGAGAGCATGGTGGCGGCCAAAAACCAGCGCCGTCAAACTGATCGCGCAGCCATGTCGATCCTGCACGAAATCGCCCACGCGGCCCGATGTGATGCGAAAGGATTTCAGGAGGCCGTCTTCCACCTGCGCATCCACCAGGTCCCCTGTGTCATAGCGGATAAAAGGCGATGCCGTGTTGAAATACGATGTTCCCACCAGACGGTATTCGCCGGCCGTCGAGGCCGGAACGGCCTCGGCATATCCATAGGACTGAAGCGGGACATAAACCCCCCGCTCCTGCTCCAGGGCCAGGAGGGCCATTTCAGAATGCCCGTACCACGAAACACTGGGCACCCCGGTCACGTCATCAATAAAGTTCCTGTACACCGGAGCCGGGAACTCCGAACCCAGCAGTACGCCTTTCAGTGATTTCCGCAGACGGCCGATAACCTCCGGCCGGCATTCGTCGCAGTATTTAAGAAACGAATATATCAACGATGGATACCCGTGAATGAATCGAATGCGGGATGCAATTTTTTCCACGGCGGCGGCCAGCCGGTCGGCCGGGAATGAAGGATGGAGCACATATTCATTGTGGACCGCATTGTAGCGGAGCGGCTGATCACCCGGGATGCGTCCGCGCAGGGTCAGCTTGATGTCCGTCTGAAGATATCCGGCTTTCTGCCAGATGTAATGCATGTGAGCCCACTCCCGCGCAAAAGCCTGCCGATCGATGTAAAAAGAAAGCGGCGAACCCGAAGTTCCTCCTGTATTGATACGCAAGCAGCCGGAGGTCTGCACAGAGCGCTGTTCGATGGCCACGGCCCGCAGATCGTCCTTTGTTGTCAGCGGGAGAGCTGCGACAGCATCAAAATCCGGGAGCCTTTCCGGAAGCCTTTCCCGCCAGAACGGGCTCTTTCTTGCAACGGGAAGAAGCGCCGCGATGCGCGCGCACACTTCTTCCCGGAGTTCTCCCGGACCCATTTGCAGGACATTCCGCAAATCGCGCCGGGCGCGACTGTAGGCAGGTCCCAGCCGAAGGGAAAACGGCACCGCTGCGAGCCAAGGCCCGAGACCTGGCGGAATTTTTTCCGCCGCAGTTTTCATCCTGGCCAGATGAACGCTCATGCTTCTTTGGACGACTTTGCGTGCAGTTTGCGGGACAGAATGAACCGACAGCGAATGGCTTCTGCGATCAAGCGGTCAAGGGCATAGGCCCGGCCGGCCCGGCCGGAAAGAAAGCCCCGGCAGATGATCCATGAATACAGCGGGACGATCCACATCATGAGCCATGTGCCCGCCCGGAGACGGTCCTGCCAGTCCAGACGGCCGGACGTTTCCCGGCCGATGAAATTCCGCGAATATCGGCATTGCGATTCAAGGAAGGCCTCATAAGGCTTGCGATCGTCGTGAACGAGACACTTACGGCAGGTTTGGACATCCAACTCCGGGAGGAGCCTTTCCCCGTGTCCGTCAGCCGTAAAATAGGCTGCGCCGGCCTTGAACACAATGGGCTTCGGGGGATAAAGCGACCCGTGCTTCAGCGGGACACCGTCCACACACATCGTGACCGGCGCCTGTATAACCTGAGGTGCCGCCGCGTCAATCAGGTTCGTGATCTCATTCATCAGCGCATCACTGATTTTCATGTCCGCGTCCAGCACCATGACATAGGGGGAAGCGCCTTTTTTCGCGGTGATCCAGTTATATGCCTCGCAGTGGCTCGTGTAGGCATAGGGCTCCACATGAACACCTGAAAATCGTGACACCGCGGCGAGTGTCCCGTCGGTTGAACCTGAATCCAGCACCGTCACCTGCAGGCCGGACCGCGGCAGGGCTTGGAGACAGGCTGCGATGTTGTCTTCCTCATTTCTCGCCAGAATATATACCTGCATGTTCCTTGGCATGATGATATTCAACCTTTCGCCGCAACTTCCTTATACAATTCTGCCTGAAGAGAAGCGATCCTGTCTGCTGAAAATTGTTCCTCAATCAGCCTGCGGGCAACATGGCCCATTTTCCGGCGATCAGGCTCCGATGACGCCAGCCGGACTATGGCCTGGGATATCTCCTGCACATCCGCGCCCGCGATCAGTCCGGCACCCTGCTTTGCAGCCTCCGGGAGATAGCATTGAGGCGTGAGTATAACAGGGAGCCCCCTCTCCATGGCCTCCAGCGCGGCCAGGGGATGCCCTTCGGAACGCGACGGGAGAATAAACATACCGGATGACTCAAATGCCGCCGTCTTCTCCCCTCCCCTCAACTCCCCCACCAGCCGCACACAGTCACCCAGGCCAAGCCCGGCGATCAATGCCTCTATGGTTTTTCGATATCCACTTCCCCCATCGCCTCCGGCAATTGTCAGGCGAATCCCGGGACATTCGCGGCGCGCGGCGGCAAAGGCGGGGAGTAGAATATCCAGGCCCTTTTTCGGATGCAGACGGGAAAGGAACAGAATCTCCGGCGGATACTGTTTTGCAGAAGGATTAAAGAAACCGGTCTCGACTCCATTTGGTATGATGGCCGTTTTCGTCGAGAGGCCGAAGTTTTTCACCAGAGATACCTCATGCTCCGTCACGCACTGGATACAGGCCGCGCGGCTCAGGATCCTTCGCTCGATCAGGTCAGCATATATTTTTTTGCGCAGGCCGTGATGACTCAGCGCCCAGTGGTCAAGGGCACCCTGCGGAGAAATGATATAGGGCCTTCTGGCACGCCGGCAGGCACGCGACACCGCAATGTTCGGAAACAGCCACAGGCTGTAGCCATGGATTACGTCATACGCTCCCGCCCGATTCATCAGGGCCCGGGACAATGCGCAAGAGCCGGCCCATATCCTGGGACCGCTCAGGGGAAAGCCTTCGACATGCACGCCCGGGCTGGATGGCATTACGGTATCCGGAGTGCGCCCACTGACATAAAAGATATCCACTCCGTGCCCGGCATTTGCCAAACGGTCAGACAGGGCCAGAACCGCAGGCGTCGTCCCGCTGGATGAAGCCAACCCCCCAATGACCTGTAGTATTCTCATCCAGCCATGTCCTTCACCGCGTGAAGAAAGCGGACCACGCCCGGGGCCATATCAACAACAGACGATTTTTCCAGAGAACGCCGGCCAAATGCCTCGCGGGACTCTGGATGGTCAACCATGTATTTCATGGCCTGATACAATCCTTCGGGATCATCGCGACTGATAACAATGCCATTTACGCCGTCTTCGACCAGATCGGCGGCCGCTCCGGCGGCCGATGTGACAATCACGGGCAGACCCGCGCCACAGGCCTCATTGAGAACAACGCCCCATCCGTCATATCGTGTGGGAAACACAAAAACATCCGCCGAACCGTAAAGAGCCGGAAGTTCTGCACGTTCGACATGGCCCGCAAACCGCACCCGGGCCGACCGGCGGCCTTCACAGCCCTTCTTCACAGGGCCGTGGCCGGCGAGGATCAACTCGACCTGTGCATATTCATCCGCAAGTCTCTCAAATGCATCAAGCAGCAGGTCAACTCCCTTGCGCTGATCAAGCAAACCAACATAGAGAAATCTGATATGATCTCCCTCGCTAATGCGACATGAGCGGAAAGGCTCCAAATCGCACACATACGGGAGGAACACCAGTTTGTTTTCAGGAACGCCCCATTCACGGTATGCGTTCACAGCCGCCGAACCTATGCAATACACCCGTGTGGCGCTCCTGAGAATCCAGCGAAGCACTCTTTTCCGGAGTACGCGAGCCAACCCGCTTCGCGCCGAGGCGCGACGGGCCCATGCCGGCCGGTAGTCTTCCGGCCAGGGGCGCTCAAACCAGACGGCCCACGGTTTCCGCCGCCAGTGAAGAATCCATGCGCACATCAGGAAGGTTGGACTGGTATACACCCCGGAAAGCACATACACATCATGTGCGCCACGCCACACCTCCGTCAGGGCCGAAGGATGCAGGCGCAACTCATCACGATGCCGCTCGCTCCCCCAGCCCCGCATGACATGCGCTTCCGGCGGCATTGCCCCGCCCGCCCACGCCGCGTCGGCATAGGCATGCCTCATGAGACGCACATCCAAATCCATATGCTTCGCAAGCGCGGCCAGATACTCCATCTGATATGGACTGGGAGCATTGGTAAGGAGCCAGACTCTCAATCGCCCGTTTTTCATGCCGGCTTCACCGCCTTTACGTACAGTGTATAAGGAACGCGGGCCTCCTCACGATCCAGCCACAGGAAAAGAAAAGAGAGCAGGAAAAGCGGGAACGCAACAGCATCTCCATATTTCTCCTGAAGCCGTTTTATTCGGCTGTTGAAAAACTGGCGCACGGGCCCTCCAAGGCCCCTTTGTTCCACAATGCGAAATCCTATGGGTTCCAGAAGACGCCTGTAGCTTTCATAGGTATATCCCGCCCGAACATGTCCGCCGTTTTCCCCGGGGTCCAGAGGGAAACTGCGGTTGTAGGGATGGTCCGCGTTGGGACAGCAGATATGAATAACGCCATTCGGCTTTAGAAGGGCAAATAAACTGCGGCACACGGCTTCATCCCTCATGAGATGTTCAAGAACCTCCGTGCATATGATTTGGTCATACTGCTGATTGAGCGCTTCGACATCATACAGATTCATAACCTCGAACTGCAGTCGTTGTTCCGGGATGCCCAGATACCCGTTGAAAAGTTTTCTGCAGCGCGCCACCTCCCCCTCCTTGAAACTGATTCCCTTGACGCGATATCCTTTTAAACAGGCCCGATAGGACAGCATTCCGTTGCCGCACCCCGCATCCAGCAGGCATGCTCCGCCGGGTGCCGCGGACTCAAGACAGCGGGGCAGGATCCGATAACGCTGCCGCGTATGAAGGTTGATTCCTGGGAAAAGAAGCCATTTTATGCGTTCACGCATTTGAACCTCCTCTTACGGCCTCCGCAAGCCGTCGGCCGTATTTTTCCAGCGTGAAATCACCTGCATGTGAACGTGCACTGCGCTTCATTTCAGACAGCAGCACAGGATTCGAGGCCATCCAGTCCAGCTTCTCTGCAAGAGCCTCTGCATTGCGAGGAGGAACAACAAATCCGTCCACTCCACTGCGAACCACATCCGGGCCGCAAGTGCTTGTGGTGGTGATCACAGCAAGACCCGAGGCCATCGCTTCAAGAACAACCAGACCGAAGGTTTCGCTGACCGACGGGAGAACCAGCACATCGGCCCAGGCCCAGTGTTCACGCATTGCAGAACGCGGAACAGAGCCGAGCACTTTAATGTCTTCACGGATCTCATTCATCCCCTGCGAGGTCAGGCCCAAGTCTCCCACTGCCCGAAAGTGAATATTCGAACTCCCGAGAAGCCTTGCCGCTCGGGCCAAATATCCTATGCCCTTGCGCAGGCCGTCACTGCCGACGAAAAGCACATTCAGTCCGCCATGTGACACGACCGGCATCTCCGGCGGAATGGATATCCCCAGCGGGACAACTTTAATCCGGTCGCGGTCCACGCCCGTGTCCGCCAGCATGCCTTTTACAAACGAGCAGCCGCAAATAATGATGGACGCCAAACGATCTTCTTCATGCTGCCTCCGGCTGTAAGCCTCGAGCACCGAGGATTCCGTCTCTGCGCAAACCCAGCCGGGGAAGCGCTCCTGTTCTGCGCGAACCAGCTTCATTTCGGCTCCTTGAGGCGCGGTGGCATGGTCAAGAACACCTGTCAGCCCGTGTTCCCGGCAGTAGAGAAGAAGCTCCCTTGCAGCCGACGAAAATGCGTAAACGGCATCGGCCCGGCCCAGTCCTTTTGCAAGAATTCTCCGGCAGAAGTTTTCGCCGGTCGCCATCCATTCGTCCATCCGGGCGGTTGCCGGACCTCGGAGTTTTCCGATCATCCGGGTTGTCCACACCGCCGTTACTTTTTCCGGCGGGAGCTGTTCATGTCGTCGGCCGGACAGCCGACGAATTCCGGAGACGGGAAGGAAACGGCCGGCGCAAGAGATGACGGGCGGCCAAATGCCCTTCAGATAAACATCCGTAAAGAACTGTTCAAGCAGCCCTTCCCGCCAGAACGCCAGCGGCACGGCATAATGCCGGCGGGCACCAAGTTGTGCAACAGCGACCCGACTGGCGGAGGTCCTCATGTCATTCATCTCCCGATCCAGAATCAGCTGCTCTATGCACCAGATAATACCACAGCAGGGCACAGGGAATGCTCATGAATACGAAACGATACAGAAAGGCTGTAACGCCTTGTGCCGGGAGATAAACCGACAGCAGGACGGCAAGGGAATAGAGCACGCCCCAAAGACCCTTTTCCAGCACGGCATTCTTCCAGAGGCAGGCCAAACCTGCACCCGCCAGCCATATGCCCGCCAGGCCCAGCCAGCCGAACTCAAGGAACAGATCACTGACCAGTCCGGGCGCAGAGCCGCGATACGGGATCCATCCAATCGCATCCAGCCACTGCGAATCGTCCATTCCCGCCCGGGCGCCCTCTTCAACAATGAAAGCCATCCCGGTATCCTCGTATTTGGTAGGCCAGAGCTGGCGAGGAATCGGACGCACCAGCATGAGCACAGCATACCGCCGGCCCCAGAAATGATACCGGTTGTAGCGGGCCGCAAGAAATAGTCCGGAGCCATAGATGTAGTCATTGCCCTGATCCACCGCATCTTCTGAAGGCTTCAGCTTC
>JAKQHR010000116.1 GCA_029557905.1 Verrucomicrobiota bacterium | reverse complement strand
GTGGATGCTGGCCGAAAAGCTGGAAATCACCACTGCGGCGATGTCCTCCATGGGAAGCGTTTTTTCGCCGTTCGCCCCCCGGCATATCAACTGCCCGTCGCGGCAGTTCAGCCGGATGTCGGGGCTGTCGATATGGATGATGTGATACGACACAGCCCATTCCCGGTCAGTTTTGTTCTTATTATCTGCATGCTGTCGCGAGTCAAAGTTGTCAGATTTACACTTCGTTTCGTTGCCTCGCAGCCATCAGGCGCGCCCATGTCTAGCGCCATATATCTTTGTTCGTTCTTCACAGAAAAGATTTTCCATGTGCCTTTGTACCGACCTTTCGGGACATTGATAATCATGCCTTTGCGCAGCACCTGCGGCCACTTTCCGGTTTTCTCTCTGATCTCGTTGAGCCTGGGCCAGACTTTATGCCATGGGATGATCTGCGGCTCGGGCAGGGTCAATGCGACGCCGTAGTTCTGATCTATGATGCGCGCCCCTTTTTGTTTTTTCAGCTTTGAGCCCGCTGGAGCGGCAAAGCCCAGAACCTTCACCGGATGCTCGCTGTCCAGTTCGGGCTTGTGCTTGCCCTCTTTTTTCTGCTGAAGGATCACTTTGCCGGTTTGGTCATCCATGCCCAGAATACCATGAGTGTTAAGTTTCACATGGAGTCCGGTCATGCTGGCGGGGATGTGCTGGACCACGCGCCGTTCGGCGAGAAGCTTCTGCAGCTGTCCGGTTATCGTTTTCGGGATGTCCTGCAGGTGGGGCCGCCCCTCGGAGTCGATGCTGATCCTTCGGGTGTGTTCTTTCAGGTAGCGGCTTTCATCGCGCGTGAGATGCCGCTTTAGGAGGAGCTGCCACACCGCGCCGTCACTCAGGTCGCTGATGTTTGCGGCCAGCAGGCCCATTACGGATGCGTCAAGCGCATGGTGCAGGTGCGTCATGCCCCGGACTTCATCCTTAAGGGTACTTCCGCTTATTTCACTGTTCACGGCATGCAGGAGGCCCGTGAGCTTCCAGCTTTTTCTTGCTTCACCCGTCAATCGCCCCGGAAGGGATACAATCTGCGGTTTGCGTTTGCATGTGTTGAAGGTGTTTGTTATCTGCTGCACCGCCATTTTGGTGACGTAGGAGCTGATGGTCAGGTCGCGTGGGGTGAAGCTTTTTTCAATATAGTCAGGCATCAGTAAATACTGCTTTCGGGCTTTGCGCCGGGCCTGATCCTCGTCCACCCCGCCCGCGGTTTTCAGCTTTTCAACGAACTCACGGTAGGCATTCAGCGAAGTGATCGTGAGGGCGGGATTTCCCTGAACGGGCTTGCCCTGCTCCTGCTCGACAAACTGCCATGCGGTCCGTTTATCCTTCCACCGGTTCACCTCGGAGAAGGTGATCACCATTCCCGCCATGGAGTCGCTCAGGCGCTCGGAACGGGGGATGATGTGATCCATATCCACCTGCTTGTGAATCAAATCGAGCGGACCGTATTTTTTCCCTGTGTAGGGACAGGTCCAGCCGAGATCCTCTGCAATTCGCGCCTTGCGGATCAGGCCGGCTGAGATTTCCGCATCGCTGCCCGCCTCCTGCACGGCGTCTTCCATGATCTTGCGGGCCCGTTTGTGGTCGGCCCTCTTCCGGCCTTCTTCGGTCTTGATCTCCTTTATGGTTTTACCGGACATCGAGGCGACCTCGCGGTTGACTTCCACCACTATGGTTTCGACCCGGTCCTTGTCTCCCGCCGCAAACTCATTCAGGATGTCTTTCATCAGTCTGTTTAAAATCAGAAGCCGGTGCCGGACCAGGTGATTGTTGGTCATCTTGTCCAGGCTGCGGCCCGCTTGTCTTGCACTCATTTCGCTTGTTACATAGAGGCAGCCTCCTTCTGCCCGGGGGTCTTTCCCGCTCAGAACCTCCTGCACCGCCTTGGTCATGACTGAGCGGGAGTAGGGGGCGCGTCCGCTGTCATATTCGGCATGAAATGATTTACGCTCGATCCATCTGGTTTTGTCGGGAATCTTCTTGCGCTCCTTTTTATAGGCGGAATCTACTGCGGTGTTGAGGCCGTCTGTCGCGGTTCCCGCCCCGGCCAGAATATCCGCCACGGTTATTCTCTGCTTTGCCCGCAGCCGTGCGAGAAGGGCACTGGAGGCATCTTCCGGGATTTCCGGCCAGATTATTTTAAGAACGGTGTTTGAATGCACCAGCTTAAGCGCCGGATCGGTGATCAGGTTCGTGCCTGCGTCTTCGATCACCATCAGTCCGTCCAGATTGTCCCGGGTGCAGCCCGTCATTTTGCGGACGGCCTTTTTGAATTCTCCGGCCGGCATGTAGCCTGTCAGGTGAATACGGTCCCACAGTTCCTTCAGTTCGGCCGCATTCAGCGCCCGCAGGGCTTTGTCCTCTGCGGCCGCCACACGAACTGCGGCAAGAAACATCGCACACCGGTAGTCCATGAATTCCCTGCAAGACTTCAACGGGGTCGGCGTGTTTGAGACCGGGCAGAATGACAGAATGCGGTTGTCAAACCGCGGAACCTTCTGGCCAAAAAGCAGGCTGCCCTTGAAGTTTTTCGCCATGCGGATTCCTTCTGTTTGTATGGCTTTCCATGCCTCATCTGCTTCTCCGCACACGGCCTGCATAAACTCTTCCGTGCAGCCCTTCAGTTTTCCGGCATGAATCTGCAGTATGGCTTTCACTTCCGCTGTGACCACACTGCGGGGAAACGCGGCCCCTATGTCGCGGCCCTTGTAATAGTTCATGGAAGCCCGCTTGTGGCCGTCGGGTGCCAGTCCTAGCTGGGCGCTGACGGTTTCGGCCATTGTTGTGGTGCCGTGTTTCTCCATCAGGTTCAGGGCGGCCTGCTCTCTCTCTGTGTCTTCCTTGTTCTCGTCCGCGGTTCCGGACCAGCGACGGTTGCCGTCATAACCCCGGTTGTGCGCATACCAGCGCAGTACATCAAACAGTTCTTCGGCGCTCAGCACGCATTTGCCTTTTCCGGCCAGCACGGCCGCTGACAGGAGCCACGGCGCGCTGTTTCCTCCTCCGGCGTTGTGTTTCGCCTCTATCTGTTTGGGGTTCAAAAGACCCTGCGTCAAAAAAACTTTTTCGAGCCATTCGATCCGCTGTCTGCGGGAGCGTATGGTGCGCCGTTGTCTGCGGAAATCTCTTCGCTTGCTGGCAAGGCAGCCGTCCGCCTCGAAGATTACGGTTCCCAGCCCGAGTTCGGCGAGGCCGTCCGGGGAGTTCATCAGCACATTCCAGCCGATGGAGCTGTGCCCGATATCGAAGGAAAGGATCAGATCGCGTTTTCTTGTTGCACTCATGACGGCCTCCTGATACACATATGACAGTCTTGTTTGGAACCAAGACAAAGTTAGATAACGCAGATCAGCCCACTGTTCGCAGCGTCTGATTTAAAAGCGTTTCCTGAAGAGGCGGCAGCAATGCCGCCTCTTTTCTGCCCAGTTCACGGCAAGCATAGCGCACTGACCGGCCCAAACAAGGACAATTCACACCCATTTCAGCGAAAACCCTTAATTTACTGAGGATGCGGCGCGGGAGCGGCCTCCTTTTGTCTGGTGTTCTTCCGCGGATGCGTATATTTTCCGCGGCATGAAACTTCTGATTGCGACAAGAAACAGGCACAAGCTCGATGAGTTCCGGAAACTGTTCGGGGCGCATGTGGAGATTGCCAGCGCGCTGGATTTTCCGCACCTGCCCGATGTGGAGGAGGATGGCGACACGTTTGAAGCCAATGCCGTCAAGAAGGCCGCAACGCTCGC
>JAKQHR010000100.1 GCA_029557905.1 Verrucomicrobiota bacterium | reverse complement strand
TACACCGATCCTTCCGCCCTGGCGATGACGCACGTCGGCGGCACGCATCACTGGGTCAGTGATGAGAACCAGGTGTTCATCAACTCCGCCGGCTATCCGGAAGGGGCTTCCGTCGAGGCCTGGGTGGTCTACAGCATCAATCCTGATCCCGAAGATACGAATGCATGGCCGCTGGTGGCCATGGAGCGCATTCCCGACTGGGAGAACGGCGACTGGTGGCACAAGGATCTTGAGGTGCTGACCAACGGCACCATTGTGCAGTTCGCCATCATGATGAAGGACGCCTACGGGACGGAGTTCTGGGACAACAACGGCGGCAGTGATTACGTCGTCACCATCGGATCGGTCGAGCCGCCGCCGCAGGGCGGCGACAAGCCGTATTCAACGAACCCGTCACTGGGGCAGCGCGGCACCATGACCATTGACGGGAATCCGTCCGGATGGACCACAAATCACCTGATTGCCCTGGATATGGCCAACGACGATCCGCGGTCCCTGTCCAGCAACTGGACCATGCATGAGGCGCCGATCGACCTGACGCACATGTGGGCGGCCTGGGATGACGAGAATCTGTATCTCGCCTGGCAGTATGTGGACGTGACTGACGTGATTGATCCTGCCAACGCGGGCGGCGCGGCCAGCGGGAAAATTTCCAACAACGACGGTATTCTGCAATGGATTGTCATAGACACGAAGGCCAGCGAGGGGGCCACCACGGACGTGTGGGGCAAGAAGAACAGCTGGGTGGGGGCCAACAAGCCTGATTACCAGATATACCTTGCGGGCAGTCTCTGGCAGGGCTACATCTCGCGCGCGGTGGATGGCGTATTCGCTTTGGACGATGGCGGAACAAACTACAACACCATCGCCGCGGCGGGAATAACGGCTGCCAAGGGGAGCACCTTCGGCGCCGCCAGTCTCTGGGGCGTCGGGGATGCAGACAACCGCTTTGACGGCGGCGCACCCACGCGCAACTTCCTGAGCGAGGGGCACAGCACCAGCCGCGACAGCTTCTACGAGATGAGCATCCCGCTCAGTTATCTGGAAATCACCGCGGCGCAGCTTGATTCGGGCGCCGGCATCGGCATTATGATCGGCGGCGGTTCGGAATCCAGTATGGACTCCATTCCGCACGATGAAACCACGCTGGATCTGCCGGGGGTTGAAAGCTACAACTCCTCCTTTGAATGGGGAGACAGCGACAACTTCACTTCGCCGTTCTCGCGCATCGGCCACTGAGCGGGCCTGTGTTTTTCCAATGACTGGAAGTTTCCCGGCAAAAACTTCCAGTCATTGGAACTTTTCTCCGCAGACTTGCAGTGATTGGAACCTTTTCCCGGCCGGAAAATATTTTCGGGAAATGCAGTTGACGGAGCCGGCCTGATCGGATATTTTCGCCGGACTTTTCCGCGGGAACGTGGACGGACCAAAAAATAAGGAAAAAAATGACGGCACCGACAAAGAACAAAAAGCTTCTCGCATGGGTGGCGGAGGTCGAAAAGATGTGCACCCCGGACCGTGTGGTCTGGTGCGAAGGCACGAAATCCGAGTACGACCGGCTGATGAACCAGATGGTTGAATCGGGTTCGGCCGTCCGGCTCAATGAAAAACTGCGGCCGAACAGTTTTGCCTTCAATTCCGATCCGTCGGACGTGGCTCGTGTTGAGGACCGCACGTATATCGCCTCCCGCACAAAGGAGGAGGCCGGCCCGACGAACAACTGGATTGATCCGGTGGAGCTCAAAAAAACGATGCGCGCGCTCTACACGGGATGCATGAAGGGCCGCACGATGTACGTAATCCCGTTTTCAATGGGCCCGATCGGCTCGCCGATCGCGAAGATCGGCATTGAAATCACCGACAGCCCCTACGTGGTCTGCAACATGCATATCATGACCCGCGTGAGCAAGAAGGTTCTGCAGGTGCTGGGCGACGACGGCGAGTTCATTCCCTGCCTGCATTCCGTGGGCGCGCCCCTGGAGCCGGGCCAGAAGGATGTGCCGTGGCCCTGCGCGCCGATTGAGAAGAAGTACATCGCTCATTTCCCGGAGAAGAACCTGATCTGGTCGTTCGGCTCCGGCTACGGCGGCAACGCCCTGCTGGGGAAGAAGTGCCTCGCGCTGCGCATTGCGTCGAATATGGCGCGCAACGAGGGCTGGATGGCCGAGCATATGCTCATCCTCCGCATGATCAATCCGGAAGGCCGCAAGTATCATATCGCCGCGGCGTTCCCGAGCGCCTGCGGAAAAACCAACCTGGCCATGCTGCAGTCCACGATTCCCGGCTGGAAGGTCGAGACAATCGGGGATGACATCGCCTGGATGAAGATTCGTCCGGACGGCCGCCTGCACGCGATCAATCCGGAATACGGGTTTTTCGGCGTCGCGCCCGGAACGTCAAAGGCCTCCAATCCGATGGCGCTGGCCTCCTGCAGCAAGAACAGCATTTTCACCAACTGCGTGGTCACCAGCGAAGGCGACATCTGGTGGGAAGACATCGGCTGCGAGTGCAGGAGCGGAACGGACTGGAAAGGGCAGCCCTTCCATTCGGGCATGAAGGACAAGGACGGCAGGGCGGTCAAGGGCGCGCATCCGAACGCGCGCTTCACGGCCCCGGCATCTCAGTGTCCCGTGATCTGTCCGGACTGGGAGGATCCCGAGGGGGTGCCGATTGACATCTTCATCTTCGGCGGCCGCCGCACCACCACGGTGCCGCTGGTGCATGAAGCGCTGAGCTGGGAGCACGGCGTGTTCATGGGTGCCACAGCGGCCTCCGAACCCACCGCCGCCGCGCTGGATGTGAAACAGCATCTGCGGTTTGATCCCTTCGCGATGAAACCCTTCTGCGGATACAATGCGGCCGATTATTTCGCCCACTGGTTCAAGATGGGCGCGCGAATGGACGACAAGGCCCCGCGTATTTTCTATGTCAACTGGTTCCGCAAGAACAAGGACGGAAAATGGCTGTGGCCCGGTTTCGGCGAGAACAGCCGCGTGCTCAAGTGGATGTGCGAGCGCGTGGACGGCCGGGTTGAGGCGCGCGAGACGCCTGTTGGCCTGATGCCGAAGGACGGCGATCTCGACCTGAAGGGCCTGAACATCTCCCCGGATGATTATGCGGAACTGATGAAGGTGGATGCGGGCCTGTACCGGAATATGCTGTCGGATATTGCCGATTACCTGAAGGAATTCGGGGACCGGCTTCCCTCCCAGATGACGCATCAGCTTGAAGCGCTGAGGAAACGGCTCGATTAGCGGCGCCTGCCGCTTTCAGCCGGGCCACGGCCCAGCGGGCGGCCTTCTGTTTCGGAGTCAGCCCGGCCATGGCCGGGCTGGTCGAGGGCAGGCGGATATATTCCAGAGTCTTCAGTTCGGCCGGCAGGTGCGGTTTCACGCGCCGGACGTATTCCCTCTCCGCCCGCGCCCCGTTGAAAAGAACAGTCTGGATTCCCGGATGTTCCCGAAAGAAGGATACGAAATCGTTCACGATGATTGAGCGGTCATCAATGGATGCATCAAGACTCCCGTCCCGCCGGCATTCTTTCAGGACATCCCACAGTGCGATGCCGCAGCGCGCAAGACGCCGGCATCGGTGCGCATAGGTTGCGTCGGGGGAGAATCCGAACAAGCGGCCCATGATGGGCCAGAAGGCGTTTCGCGGATGGGCATAGTACTGCCGCTGCCGCAGCGATTCCTCCCCCGGCATGCTCCCTAGAATCAGCACACACGGCCGGCCATCGGCAATGGGCGGAAATCCCTTTTTCATGCCCTCAATGATGGCGCGGTTTCTGCCGGTGTCCAGAAATTCCGCACGGCTTGATTCAATTTGATTTGTGAATCCGCCCGGGAGAAGTATCTTCTGCGGCAATGAAGCAGTTTTGGACAGAACCCGCCCCGGCGGATGTGGAAGCGGCCCGGCGTCGGACGCTGAAACTTTCCGTGTGGGACGGCGCCTTCTGGTCCGTCATGGCCGGATTCGGAGACATGTATCTTTCTCCGTTTGCGGTTTTCCTCAGGGCGGGAAGCTGGGCCATCGGGCTGCTGACGACGATGCCCCCGCTGCTGGGCGCGCTCGCGCAGATGATCGGTGCGCACTGGGCCGACCGGCTGGGCCGCCGCCGCGACCTGATTGTCCCGCTGATCATGCTGCATGCCCTTGTGTTTCTCCCGATATTCTTCGTTCCGCTGCTGTTCCGGTCCGCGGCCGTCCCGGCCCTGATTCTGCTTGCGGCCCTGGGGGTGATGTTCAACATGGCGGCCGCGCCGATCTGGACGAGCATGATGGGGGAAGTGGTGCCCGGCGCGACACGCGGCGACTACTGGGGCCGCCGCAGCCGCATACTGACGCTGACCGTGCTGCTGGCATCTCTGACGGCCGGCGGCATCCTGTCCCTTTTCCAGCGGGCGGGGCTCACATGGGCGGGATTCGGCATTCTTTTCAGTGTGGCGTTTCTGGCGCGTTTCATCTCGGCATTGATCCTCAGGCGGCATTATGATCCGCCTTATGCGCCGGGGCCGGAGGCGCATTTCACATTCCTGGATTTCATCCGCCGGATGCCCCATTCCAACTTCGCCCGCTATGCGCTGTATTTTTCGCTGATGATGGGCGCATCGAACATCGCGGCGCCCTTTTTCACCGTCTACATGCTTCGGGATCTGAAGTGGGATTATGCCCACTACACACTGTCGCAGGCCGTATTCCTGCTGACACAGGTTCTGCTGGTGGGGTGGTGGGGCAGAATCGGCGACCGGTACGGCAACCGGGTCGTGATTGCGGCGACCAGCTTCATTCTCCCGCTGCTCCCGTTTTTGTGGATGTTCAGCACGAATTATTCCTATCTGCTTGTCGTGCAGCTTGTGTCGGGGATCGGCTGGTCGGGGTTCACCATCGCGGCACAGAATTTCACGTTCGATGCAGTGTCAGTCCAGAAGCGCGCCCGTGTCGCCGCCTGTGTGAGCGTGCTTCACGGGCTCTGCATGTTTGCAGGAGGCACTCTGATAGGAGCGCCTCTGGCCAATCACCTGCCGTCTGTCTACACGCTGGGGCCGCTACGGGTCGGTTTCATCTCTTCTCTTCCCGGCCTGTTTGCCGTTTCGGGCCTGGCGCGTTTCGCCGTGGCGGCGCTCCTGCTGCGGAGGTTTGCGGAGGTCCGGGACGGACACGAGCAGATTCATCCCGCTCAGCTCATCCTTCGGCTGGCCGGCGGCGGTATTATTGCGGGATTCTTGAACGGGCTGCTCAGGCCAGAAGGGAAAGAAGGTCCGTCGGCCGGCTGAGCAGGGCCCGCGCTCCGGCCTGCCGCAGTTCATCCTCTGTGCGGAATCCCCAGAGCGCGCCTGCGGGGAAAAATCCGGCGCGCACGGCGGTCTGCATGTCCACATCACTGTCGCCCAGATAGAGGACTTCTTCCGGCCGAAGGCCGAGATGCCGCGTCATGGCCAGTGCTCCGGCGGGGTCGGGTTTTACGGGAACACCCGGCTGCTCGCCGCGAACGGGGTCGAAGGTCCATCGGGAAAGAAATCGTTTCACGCAGAGTTCGACCGCGGCCTGGGGCTTGTTGCTGAGCACGGCCATGCGGACTCCGTTCTGATGCAGTGCATCAAGCAGCTGCGGAATGCCGTCGTAGAGCCGTGTTTTATGGTCCCATCGCGCATCATATTCCCCGCGAAAGTCCTTGTAGCAGGCCTGCACGGTGTCTTCCGTCCTTCTCTCCGGAGGAATGGCGCGTGTGATCAGTGTAATGGCGCCGCTGCCGACAAAATGACGATAGGCCTTGATCGGATGGACCGGCAGCCCATTGCGGGCCAGGGCCGCATTGGCAGAATCCGCCAGATCCTGAAGGGTGTCCAGCAGGGTCCCGTCGAGATCGAAAAAGACAGCGCGTATCTTCACTGGTCCTGCAGGGTGGAGATGAAGCGGTCGGCCTCCGCAATGGATGCCTCCATGTCCCGGACCAGCCGGTCCACATTGGTTTGCACGCTGATCAGTTCGCTGCTGAGTCCGGCAATGGCCCGCGCATTGAGATTGTGCTTGAGATAGAGCACTTGGTCGCGCAGCGGGGTGAGGGCCGGCTCCAGCTTCGACTCGGCCTTTTTCATCGCCGCGATGAGATCCTCATACCTTCCCTTCGTCAGGTCGTATTTCTCCTGGCTGGAACGCGCCAGTTCCCGGTTGGAGTACTGCTTGATTTCCCCGCGCCATTCGCGGAACAGGGCCCTGGATACATCTTCAACGGCGCGGATGCGGTCGCGCACCTCCTGTGCGCCGGCTTCGCTTTTCTGCAGCACGGCATTAAGACGGTTGTATTCCTTTTCAAGGTCGCCGCCCTTGAAGTTCACCACGCTCTTGAAGGCCTCCATGGCTGAGACGAACTGCTCTTTGGTCTCGTCCTGCGCGTCGCGCGCGGCCTTGACGCGGCTGACCATGATGTCGCGCTTGTGCACGCCCATTTTTTCCATGGCGCCGAAATATACCGACTGGCAGCCCGTGGCCGCCAGCAGCAGTATGCTCAATAAAAGATTGCGTCGCATAACACAGTCTCCCTTCTTATTCCCCCTGCATCCTATCCGTGGCCGGAGTAAATATCAAGTTCATGGCGAGTCCGGCGCTGAAAGTGCGCATTGCCATTCGTTGCGCGCCCGGGTATATTGAATTCCGCGAGTGGATTCCGGTTATGGGAACAGACTTGACGGCCCGGACAGTGCGATGGCTTGTCCTGCTTTGTCTCACGGCGGCAGGAGGCTCTCTCTGTGCCCAGTCCCCGGCGGAGCCGCTGAAGCTGGCCGGCTACGTGGAGGTGACATCCCCGCAGATCAGGCTCTCCGTTCCCGATGCAGACGTGGCATTTCGGGCCGGCGACAACATCCCTCTTTTCCAGGAAAACGCGGACTATTTTGTCGGCATCATCAGCGGGGAGGCTCCCTTCAGGCGCCTGGTGGCCGTTCGCCGGCCGATATGGGCTGATCCCCCGGTCTGGGTGACTAAAGAAGGCCGCATGGTTTTCGGCAGCGCAGCATCCTCCAGCAGGGGCCATGTTGAATTCGAGGCTGGAAAGAAACTGGGTGTCGCTGCAGTCGAAGGGAAAGCCTATCAGGTGCTGCTGAAAAGCGGAGAGCACCTGATTCGGCTTGATGTCCCGGTGAACAAGCGCGGTCTGGGTGAACTGGTCGCTGTTCGGAGCGAATGGCGCCGAAAACCCGCACAGCGTGTGATTGCCATGACCTCTAAAACAAACGTTCCGGACGTGACGGCGCGCGCATCCGCCAGTACCGGCGCCCCGCCGGAGTCCGCCGCTGAGCCCGTTCCGGATGACGCTCCGGGGGAGGATGTCTCCAAGCTGTCAAGAATGCTGCAGATGGCGAGGGAGCACATGGACCGGCCGGACAGCACCAATGCTCCCTCGGCGCCGGAGGCCGATAAGGAGGACACGGTTGAAGAAACCGGCGATGCAGAGCGGACTTGGGCACTCCCGCAGTGGTGGCCCTATGCGCTTTCACTCTTTTTTGCAGTGGCCCTGCTTCCGCTCTACCGCAGGTATCGCAGGCAGCGGGCGCAGGCTCCGCCGCGGCCGCCAAAACCCAAAAAGGAAAAGAAACCCTCCAGAAAGAAAAAAATATCACGTGAGAAAAAGAAAACGGTCAAGGTGTCTCCCGCCCCGCCGGAGGACGTGGAGCCTGCACCTGCGCCGGCTCAGGATGTGACGGAGACCCTGCCTCTCGCGAAGCGGAGTGCGCAGGAAATTCCGGTGGTTGAAGCAAAGAGCGCAGAACCCTCTGCCGAGGGATTCATGATCGGGCGTTATCAGGCGAAGAGCGTGCAGGGGCGCGGAACCACCGGTATTGTGTACAAGGCATGGCAGGAGGATCTCAAGCGGACGGTTGCGCTCAAGGTCCTGAAAGAAGGCCGGCACGCCTCCATGGAGGCCAAACTCCGCTTTCTGAGGGAGGCGCAGGCGCTGGCCCGGCTGCGCCACCCCAATATCATTACCGTGTATGAAGTGGGTGAAATCGACGGCCAGCCGTTCTTCAGCATGGATTTTGTGGATGGAACTTCGCTGGACAAACTGATCATGACCAGTCGTCCCGGCCTGCGCGATTCAGTTGAACTCTGCCGCCGGATCGCCGAAACCGTTCATTACGCGCATGAAAACGGAATCATTCACCGGGATCTGAAGCCCGGAAACATCATCGTGGACTACAGGGGGGAGCCGGTCATCACCGACTTCGGTCTCGCCCGCAATCTGGACAGCGGCGTGCTGTCAATGTCGGGCGACATCATCGGCACGCCCTCCTACATGTCTCCCGAGCAGGCGCAGGGGAAAACCGCGGAAGTGGATGTTCGCACGGATGTGTATTCCATTGGCGCGGTGCTTTATTCCCTGCTGACAGGGAAAAGCCCGTTTGCCCGGGCCTCGCTCCTGGAGACGCTCAATGCGGTGATTAATGAAGCGCCCGAATCCATTCGCAGGCTGAATGCCCAGGTGGACCGCGAACTGGCGGGAATCTGCATGAAGGCCATGGCGAAAAACAAGGCGCAGCGCTATGCGACAGCGGAAAAGCTGGCGGATGCGCTGGCCCGTTATCTGGCCGTGCCGCCGCTGCAGCGCCGCTGGCGGCAGGTGCACCAGTCTCTCCGCGCGGTGTTCAGGAAGAAGCCTGTTCCTGAAAACCCGTAAATACTTCTGGAATCGCGGCTCATCTTTGGTACTTTCTTCTCCACGGGCCGGCGGTCGGCCGGAAAACAGCATGCTGACGTTGACCATAGTGAAAGGGCCCGGGACCGGGCAGATATTCCCGCTGGACAAGCCGGAAGTGATGATCGGCCGTGAGCCGGGCGACGGCATCACGCTCGAGGATCTTTCCGTTTCCCGCCGGCATTTCCGCCTGATTCTCGGCACACCCACTCCGGAAATCGAAGATATGGGGAGCCGCAATGGAACCCTGCTGAACGGGAAACCCGTGACCCGTCATGAGCTGCACACCGGGGATATCATTGAAATCGGCCAGACCACCCTGCGCTTTGATCTCATCAAGACCCGCGAAGAAGACATGAACTTCGACGCGAACTTCAACGCGACCGCCACGATCCCCATGCATGTGCTGCGCACAGAGGTCTTGGGCATCCGGGATGCCGAAAGCCGCGACGTCGCCGCGCTCAACAAGGCGCGCAACGCGCTGGCGGCGGCCAACCGGGCCGGTCAGGCGATCAGCGCCATTCTCCGCACAGAAGAACTGTATCACAAGGCAGTTGAGATTGTTCTGGATGAAATTCTCCATGTGGACCGGTGCGCTGTGCTTCTGAAAAGCCCGAACAGCCCGCTGTTCAGTCCCGCATCATGGTCTGTGCGCGGCACCCCGGCGGGTCCGGAGGTATTTCCGTACAGCCGGTTTCTGGCCAAATACACCTGTGACGAACAGATGGCCGTGCTGATTCAGGACATGCTGCACGATGAGCGTTTTCAGGCGGAGGATACGGTTCGAAGCCAGTGCATCCGGTCTGCCATCTGTGTGCCTCTGATAAGCAAAAGCAACCTGCTGGGTGTGCTGTACGCCGATACACTCGGAGACGCGGCGCAGTTCAGCCAGGACGATCTGAAGCTGCTGGCGATGATCAGCCTGCAGCTCTGCACCGCGCTGGAAACGGCCCGCCTCTACGAGAACCTGCTGGAAGAAAAAGCGGCCACGGAAACCGCGCACCGTGAACTGAAGGAAACTCAGGAGAAAATGCTGCAGCATGAGCAGATGGCCGCCATCGGGGAATTTTCCGCCGGGCTGGTGCATGACTTAAAGAATCCCCTCACTGTCATTCTGGGCCATACGCAGTTCTGCCAGCTTCAGTTTGCCCGTCAGGGGGACGTGCCTCCGGATTTCCGCGACCGGATATGCAGAAGTCTGGAGGAAATTGGGAAAGGTGTTTCTCATACCAACCATATCGTGGAACAGCTTCTGGAGTTCGCCCGGAAATCCATGCCGAACAAGGAGGAAGTTCACATCAACGGTTTGGTAAATGAAGTGCTGGAGTTTATTGCTCCCGAGGCTGAGCGGGCGGCCGTGACCCTTGAGCGGAAACTTCAGGCGGATATTCCGGTCATCCGGCTTGACCATGCGCAGATCAAGCGCGCCTTCATCAATATCGTGATGAATGCCATTCAGGCCATGCCGAATGGAGGAACCCTGACGGTGGAAACCTCGTTGCAGCGGCGCAGAACCGGAGTCGAGGTTCTTGTCCGCTTCACCGACACAGGGGTAGGCATGGCCCCGGAAGCCGCCCGACGGGTCTTTCAGCCCTTTTTCACCACCAAAACAAAAACAGGCGAAGGATACACGGGCACCGGACTGGGCATGGCTGTGACCTATGGCATCATCGAGAGCCACGAGGGGAGTATTTCCCTGACCAGCAAAAAGGGCGAGGGCACCACATTCTTCGTTGCGCTTCCGATCGAGCTCCCTCCGGCCGTCACGCAGCGCATCCGATTGTAGCCGGAGCGGCGTCCGATCAGTCCGTATCGCCAATTTCCTGACTGATGCGCATCGAACAGAACTTAGGCCCGCACATGGTGCAGTAATGCGTGGAGCCGTCCTTGACGTCCGGATGCGTTTTCGTTTCTTCCAGCGCTTCTGCCCGGAGCGCGCGGGCCTTTTCGGGGTCCAGCGCCAGTTCAAACTGCTTTTCCCAGTCGAACGTGACCCTTGCGCGGGAGATGGCATCGTCGCGATCGCGAGCATGCGGCCGCCTGAGCGCGATGTCGGCCGCGTGAGCCGCGATTTTGTATGCGATGACCCCTTCGCGCACATCCCGGACATTGGGCAGGCCCAGATGCTCCTTGGGGGTGACATAGCAGAGCATGGATGCGCCGTAATAGGCGCCCAGGGTCGCGCCGATGGCGGATGTGATGTGGTCGTACCCGGGCGCGCAGTCGGTGACCACCGGCCCGAGAATATAAAAAGGCGCGCCGTCACAGATCGCATCTTCTTTTTCCATGTTCATCTGAATCTGGTCCAGCGGGACATGGCCCGGTCCTTCAACCATGGCCTGCACGCCGTCCGCGCGCGAGCGACGCACCAGTTCACCCAGCGCCTGCAGCTCCGCAAACTGCGCCTCATCCGAAGCATCCGCCAGACAGCCGGGCCGGAGCCCGTCACCCAGCGAAAGCGTGACATCGTGCGCCCTGCAGATCTCAAGCATCCGGTCGAAGTGCTCGTAGAGCGGATTTTCCTTTTTGTGCCGGGTCATCCACTTTGCGAGGATAGAACCGCCGCGGCTGACAATGCCGATCAGCCTTTTCTTCGCCAGCGGCACATGCTCCCGAAGAAGGCCCGCATGGACCGTGATGTAGTCCACACCCTGCTTCGCCTGGGCTTCAATAACCTCCAGAAGAAGCTCGGCGGTAATGTCCATGGGATCATCCACCATGGCAAGCGCCTGATATATGGGCACCGTGCCGACCGGGACCGTGCTTTCCGCGATGATGCGCGCGCGAATCTCGTTGATGTTTTCTCCGGTGCTGAGATCCATCACGGTGTCGGCCCCGTATTGAATGGCGATCTTCATCTTCTCGAACTCTTCGCACAGGCCGCTGGTGGTGGCGGAATTCCCGATGTTCGCGTTGATCTTCGTGGAAAGCGCTCTGCCGATGCCGATGGGATCCAGCCGGACATGATGGCGGTTCGCAGGAATTACGATCCGGCCGGCCGCGGTCTCATCGCGGATGAACTCCGGCTTCAGATATTCCTTCTGCGCCACCGCGTTCATCGCATCGGTGATGATTCCGTCCCGCGCCGCGGCAATCTGGGTTTTGAATGTTGCCATAGTTGTCAGTGTTCAGTGTTCAGGGTTCGGGATATCCGGAGGGATGGGCGTCATATTCTTCGGGGGGTTCTTTAACAGCAGGGTCCGGCCATCGGCGGTCGGATTGAGGAAGCTGCTTCTCCAGAGTGCGTTCTAATCCGTTCAACATGCGTATGCATTCCTGATACTTACTGCGATATGTTTCATAGGTTTCCCGGGACTCATAACCTTTCAGGAGCGCCATGTAAAGGTGATGAATTGTTTCCGCCGCCTCTCCCCGGCTCCGATTGACCCCCTCTATCTTGTTGCGAATATGCCGGTCATCATATTTTTCTGCGATCTGGGCCGCTGTGCTGTTTGAAGAACGCCTGACTTGTGACCCCAGCTCGAACCTTTCTTCAGTCGGCCAGCGCTGTGTAAGGGCGCAGACCTCGATATGCAGACGGCATAGTTTCTGATAAACGTCCAAATCTTCTAACCGGCGATAAGCAGCCATTCACTCTCCTGTGCAATTCCACTCCTGAACCCTGAACCCTGAAACCCGCAATCCATTATCTAAATCCGCGCCGGCCGTGTGTCAAGGAGGGTGCTTCCGAAAACCTTAAAAACATGCTCAAAATGGCCTAAAAATGCTCAAAAACAGCCAAAAACGGCCAAAAAAAGGCCAAAAATCGTTAAAAAACGTCAAAAATCACCAAAAACGGGCTGGAACTCATAAACGCCGTAAATAGTACCAAATTAGTACTATTTACAGATTTTCCGCGGGAACTGCATTTAAACGCGAATGAGAAGGCTCTTTGCTGCGGACACTGCGGGTTGAAATGCCCCTTGTTTTCGCGCGGCGGGATTGTTAAATTCCAAAACCGGTGTCGAACGTACAGGAAGGACGGTCATTTTGCTGGCAAAAATCCATTCGGGCGCGGTGTATGGCGTTGATGCATTCATTGTCGAAATCGAGGTCAACACCGGTGACGGCGAACCCGATGTGGTGACCGTCGGCCTTCCCGATGCCGCCGTCAAAGAAAGCAAGGACCGCGTCTGGACCGCACTGATCAACTCCGATTATGGAACACCCCTCGGCCGCACGACAATCAATCTGGCGCCCGCCGATGTCAAAAAAGAAGGCCCGCGTTTCGATTTGCCGATCGCGCTGGGTGTGCTGGTAGCGGATGGCCCTTTGTCGGCTGATGCTGTGAAGGATTATGTTGTCGTGGGAGAGCTTGCCCTCAGCGGACAGGTCCGCCCTGTGAAGGGTGTTCTGCCTTTGGCCATTTGCGCCCGCGATGCCGGTTTCAAAGGGATGCTGGTGCCGGAGGCCAATGCGGAGGAGGCCGCGGTCGTTGAAGGGCTGGATGTATATCCCATCAGGGGACTGCGTCAGGCAGCGGATTTTCTGCAGGGCATGCTTCCGATTGAGCCCTGTCGCGTCAACCGGCAGAAGCTTTTCGAAATCAACAGTGTATACGACGAAGATTTCCGTCATGTGAAGGCGCAGGAGTATGCAAAGCGCGCGCTCGAAGTGGCCGTGAGCGGCGGCCATAATATTCTTGCGATTGGGCCGCCCGGAACCGGGAAAACGATGCTCGCGCGGCGCGTGCCCTCCATTCTCCCGCCGATGAGTCTCGAAGAGGCTCTTGAAACAACAAAGATTCACAGTATCGCGGGAATCCTGGCCCCGCATCAGGCGCTGATCGCCTGCCGTCCGTTTCGCGCGCCTCATCACACGATATCCGACGCGGGCCTGCTGGGCGGCGGATCGTATCCAATGCCGGGCGAAGTGAGCCTTGCGCACAACGGAGTTTTATTTCTCGACGAGCTTCCGGAATTCAATCGCAATGTGCTGGAAGTTATGAGGCAGCCGCTCGAGGATGCGTTTGTAACAGTATCCCGCGTGGCGGCCAGTGTCACATTTCCGTGCCGCTTTATGCTGGTGGCTGCAATGAATCCTTGTCCTTGCGGATATTTTGGAGACACGCAGAGACCATGCCGCTGCACGCCGCAGCAGATCCAGCGCTACCGGAACAAGATTTCCGGCCCGCTTCTGGACCGCATTGATATCCACGTGGAAGTTCCAACGGTTCGTTATGAAGAGCTGTCGTCGCTGCAGGAGGGCGAATCATCTTCGATAATTCGCCAGCGCGTCATCCGCGCGCGCGAAGTGCAGCAGGAGCGTTTCAGGAAATCCGCGCATGTGCACAGCAACGCGGCCATGACTGCAGGGGACATGCAGAAACACTGCCGCATGAATGATGATGTCCATCATCTGCTGAAAAACGCCATTCAGGAGCTGAATTTCAGCGCCCGGGCCTACAACCGGATTCTGAAGGTTTCGCGAACCATCGCCGACCTGGACGGATCGGAACTGATCGAGGCCCCGCATATTTCCGAAGCGATTCAGTACCGCACGCTTGATCGCCAGCTCTGGGCCTAGCGGAGGTTACAGGCTGGTGATTTGCTGGACGCCTCCGGTGGCGTTGACAAAGAACAGATTGGTCCCGTCCGTATAGAAGCCTGTCCAGTTCCCTGTCCCGGCGGATGCGCGCATGAAGGTGCCCGTCCCGCCGTCCAGATAGAGCGACCCCCGAACCGCGGCACTGTTGTCGATGGTGTTGGTGGTGTTCAAGCCGATGGCAATGCGGTTCAGTCCCGCTGCCGCGGAGGCCATGCCGATTGCAATGTTTGTGGATGATCCATTGGCCAGGTAGCCGACGGCCACGCCGCCGTGGTTTGCCTTTGCATCCTGGCCCAGCGCCGCCCCGAACACCGCGCCGTTGGCGCCGAAGCCCACGGCCGAACCGCCAAGCGCATTGGCCGAACGGCCGACCGCGGCGCCGTAGATGGTGCCGTTGGCCAGCGGCCCGATGGCCGCGCCGTACCATCCGCCCTTGGCCGAATATCCGATCGCTGCCCCATTGTCCGATCCGTCGGCATAAAAGCCCACACCCGCTCCGTAGCCGGCGCCGTTGGCATTGCGTCCCACCGCCGCGCCGTTGCCGGTTCCGTTGGCGCTGCGTCCGACGGATACGGCGGTCCCTGTGGTGCCGATCACCAGATCTCCGCCCGCATCCGCCACATTGATGTTGAGTGCGCCGGTCATGGTGTCACCGGAAATCTTGACCGAAAAAGGATCCGCCTCGGTAAACACATACAGCGGCGTGCCTGTGGCGTAACCGGCTTTCTCCGCAATCCATACCGGATCCGACTCGCTGAGCACATACAGCGGGGTTCCGGTTGCATAACCGGCTTTCTCGGCCGCCCAGACGGGATCCAGTTCGTTGAATGCGTAGAGCGGCGTGCCTGTGGCGTAACCGGTCTTCTCCGCTTCCCAGACGGGATCGTCTTCGCTGAAGGCATACAGCGGCGTACCTGTGGCCATGCCGCCAAGCAAATCAGTCCACGCGCCGCCGCCCGCCGAAGCGCGATAGTAAACCGTGGTGCCGCCATCCAGATAAAGGGTGCCGCGCACGGCCGTGCTGTGGTCTACCTCGTTGGTGATCCGGTTGCCGATGGCAATGCGCTCGACCCCGTCGGCCGTCGCCGACTGCCCCAGCGCGATGCCTTCATTCAACGCGTGGGAGGACGCGCCGAGTGCAAGGCCCCCGAAGGCGGCATTGGCATTGTAACCCAGCGCGGCGCCATAGGCGGTGCCGTTCGCATAAGAGCCAACTGCGGCCCCGTAGCCGCCTGCTTTTGTTGAATAGCCCATGGCGGCCCCGATAAAGGAACCATCGGCATAATATCCATGCGCTGCTCCGTAGCCGGCCCCGTTGGCGTAGCGGCCGACAGCCAGGCCGTGACCGCTCCCGTTTGCATCCGTGCCGACGGATATGGTGGTGCCCGTGCTGCCGATGAAAATGCCTCCTTCAGTGGTGTGGTTGTTGATGAAAAGGGGGCCCGTCATTGTGTCCCCGGCTCTTGATACCTTGCCGGAGACAGCGCTTCCGAGAGCGGTCACATTGATTTCCGCCTGCGTGAGCCGCACATTCATTGCGGAGATGTTCGATGTGTTTGTTGCGATTTGTCCGCGCTCGGCATCTGTGATGATTTGTCCGCTCCCGGCATCGGTTACATCGTCAAGGTTTGTGACGCTGAACCCGGAGAGACCGGCAACACTTCCGGCCACAAGGGCATAGGGTGCGCTGGCGAATTCCTGATCGGGAATGAGCTGCTCGAATCCGGACACCCCGTCACTGAACCATGCGCGAAGCCAGAGGCCGGTGTTTGCAAGTATGGCCGGGTCGAGCGCGTCCATGCCGGCAAGAGCGTTGTCTCCAAGACCTATGCAGTAAAGGCCCTTTTCGAGATTTGCCTGCACGGCGGCGGCGGGTTCTCCGGCCGGGGTGCCGTCATTGCTCCAGAACACCGTGTCCATGTTTTCGGTGCCGATGGCGAACTTGAAAAAGCCCGCGCCGGTGTAATTAGTGCCCTGGACCTGTATGCGGCCCTGGTAATTAACAACAGGCGGCACCTGGGACCATGCTGTCAGGCCCGAAAGAAACAAAACACATGCGCCGCAGGACACCCCGAATATTCTCATGACCGGTCTCCACAGTTTATAGGCCCGTATTTTATCGCAGCACCCCTCGCCAAACAAGCGGGAACCGCTCGTTCATTCCCTGAACAGTTTCAGAATTTCAAAGCCTTCGGCCATGAAATCCTTCAGGACTTCAGGCCTGATTCGCTTTCCCCGGCGGTAGAACAAAAGGGTGTGGTCCCGACCCTCCATTGAAAATCCCGGCCGGGCCTCAAAGGCTTCACGGATATTCCTGCCGAACAGGGCCCGAACGGCGGCTTCATCCGCCCCCCTGAGCCGATACTGTTTTGAGAAGCCGGGGTGCTCTGCAAAGTCGATGTCCCGCGCGCCAAAGGCTTCTCCGATGCGGTGAAGGAAGGTTTCGGGCGCAAGTTCAAAGTCCGGAAGTTCCAGTTCGGGCGATGTGAAGCTGATGACCGTCTGGGTCACCACCGTGTTGCTTTTCCCGCCGCTGATGGTGTAGCTGTAATCAAAAACACGCAGGTCAAGATTCATGGCGCTGCCGCTGATCAGGTTCATAATTCGTCCCGAGTGCCCGCGCTGGAGGAGATGAAATTCCCTCAATTCACGAATGATATCCGGCCCGCATTTTTTCTGGAAGTTGAGCTTCAGTGCAGCGGCCGCGGCGGCCATCGCCGCGGCGCGTTTCGTTTCCATCACAGAGGATATAATGATTATAGCCAGTGTGATGCCCAGGATGACAGGCCCTACAATCCAGACAGCATCCATTTCTACTCCCTGCGGGCCGTGCCCGCCTCTTTCAGAAACCGGGGAACATGGCCGCGCCGTCCGCCCGCGATATAGTCGTCCCGCAGCGCCTGCCGTGCGTCCCCGCTGTTGTTCATATAATCCAGTGCGGCGGCATAAAGTTCAAGCTGCGGGATGCCGGAAATGCGTCCCAGCCGGTCTTCGAGCCACTGGCTGAACTTCATGAACGCCGTGAAAGGGCTTTCTGCTCTGCCCGGAAGCATCTGCATGAAACGCGGGAAATTGCCCCGGTTGTGGAACAAGTCCCAGAAGCGCGCGAAGCGTTTGAGTATTTCCACCTGCTCCCTGCTCAGGCTGGCGCTTTCGAGAATATCATAGGGCGGTTCGCTGCGGTATTTCATCTTCCAGTCCGTGTCGTGCCTCGCGATCGGCGCTCCGGGCAGTTTCTTGAGAATTCCGAACTGCAGCTCGTGCGGATTCAGGCTGACCAGCCGGTCAAACCCCGCCGCGATGCTTTCCATGGTTTCACCCGGAAGCCCGGCAATCAGATCCGCGTGAATGAGCGCGCCGGTTTCACGGCGCAGCCAGGCCAGGTTTTCTCCGGCCGCGGAGAAATCGGTCTTCCGCATGATTCTTGCGGCCGCCTCTTCGTTGAACGTCTGTATGCCGATTTCCAGATGCAGCGCGCCCGGCGGGAACGCCATAATCCGGTTTCTCAGTTCCCGCGGGAACCGGTCCGGCATCATTTCAAAATGAAGCCGGAGTCCGGGAGTGTATCTGGCGAGAAAATAATCGAGAATGTCACATGCGCTCCCAATATCGGCGTTGAAGGCCCGGTCCACGAACTTGAACTGCCGCGCGCCGCGCATCAGCAGGATTTCCATGTCGTGGAAAAAAGCCGATTGGGGAAAGTGCCGCAGCTTGCGGTCGAGTGAACTGATGCAGTACTCGCACCGATAGGGACACCCGCGGGACGCCTCCACATAGATCATCCGGTTCTGAATGTCCTCATTCGTGTATTCCCCGTAGGGGAGCGAAATATTTGCGGTATCGGCAGGCTCTGCGCGGATCAGGCGCGCAGACTTTTCCCCGTTCAGGATTCCCGCGCAGAGACGACCAAACTCGATATCCGCCTCGCCGGTGATGACATGATCCGCCCACGGGGGACATTCCTGCACGGCAATGAGTTCCGGTCCGCCCGCGATGACGGCAATCCCGGGGTTCCGCTCCCGGATAATCTCCATTGTGCGGCGCACGCGGCTGTGATTCCAGATATAGACTCCGGCGGCCGCGATGCGGGGATTCTCGGCGAGAATATCGGCCGCGATTTTTTCCGGTGTTATGCGCAGATCGTACTCGCGCATCCGTGCGCGCGGCCGCAGCGGTCCCAGGTTCGCCAGCAGGCAGCGCAGGCCGAACGAGGTGTGCGCGTAGCGCGCGTTGACGGCGAAAAGAATGATGTCTGCCGCGCTCACCGCTCTCCAAGGATTTCCAGCATCATGGTCTGTTCATTGAAGCGAAAAGTCCACGGGCCGCCCCGCATGCCGGAGATGCGGATGTTGCCGCCGTCCTCAACAAGAGCCACGGTGCAGGGAGGATGCGCGACCTGGTCGTCTGGAGCGCCCCAGTTGATGCTCCAGGCACCGTTGGCCGCCAGCTTGAATTCCGCCTGTGTCTCTCCTCCGAAATCTGCAATGTGCTCCCATACATAATCGGCGGCCAGTTTCATCGGCCACGCGGTGGTGTTCCAGCCGTTCATGGTTCCGGCCAGGCCCATGGACTGATAAAACGTCATGAGCGGCCGGTCATCCCCGCGGGCGGCCGGAGACGCGGGGTTGGGCGCGCGGACCGGTGTCCGGTCACCGGTCCGCACAAAAATGCGCGCGCTGTAGGGTCCAAGCGGGGCTTTGACTTTGCGCGCTGTCCCTTTCAGTTCAAAGTTGCTCCCGCCGGGTTTCTTCACCGGTCCGCCGTAAAGTTCCCATTCGGTGTTGAGTACAGTCCGCCACTGCCCCCCGTCCGGGAAGGGGATGGTCGTTTCCCGGGCCGTGCCCGAAAAATTGATCGCAATGACGGCATGGTCTCCGGGCTCTTCGTCGTTCTCCCGCCAGTACACAATCGTCTTCTGCTGATTGTCGATCAGCGGGACATGGGTGGCGCGGCTCTTCAGCGCGCCGCTGACGCCGTTCAGGTTGCGGCGGAGGGAAATCAGGTCGCGGTGAAGCGTGACAAGCCCCTCGTGTATTTTCCGCTTGCGCCAGTTGAGCGGCTGGTCATCGTGAAACGTCCCGGTCATCAGCATTTCATTGCCCATGAAGATCAGCGGAATGCCGGGCGCCGTCAGGGGGATCACCGCCGCAAGGCCGCAGAGGCGCCGCGCCTTCTCGCTTTCGGGCCGGGCGGGATCCGCATCCGAGGCCATGCGCAGTTCGCCGTTGATCTTTCCCGCCTCGTCGTGGTTGTCCGTATAGATCACGCGGGGCATGCCGGCGGGGGCGTTCAGCACGGACGCGACCGCGTCCATGCTGCGGTCCGCATCGTTCGCCGCCCGGAAAACCGGCCGCAGCGCATGATGGAAATCATAGGACCAGGACCCGTGAAAATTGCCGATGCCCGGCGAGTCCTCCGCGATCGAAAGCGCGCGCGGCCACCGCTCGCGGATGAAGCGGTTGATGTCCTCCAGCATGGCGGCGCCCTCGGGAAGCGGCTCTGTGCCGTTGTTCTTCGCGCGGATGTTGATGGTGGAGTCCCAGCGGAATCCGTCCACATGATATTCGTCCAGCCACATCTGCGCGTTGTCGCGGATGTAGCGCCGCACCTGCGGCTCGTCGAATTTCACGCGCGGCCCCCACGGCGTCAGGGCGTCGGTGTCACTGCCGTCATAGAAATAGATCCCGCCCCGGTCGCGGCGGCCCGTGCCGTCGAATTGAAGCAGATCCAGATTCTGCGGGCCGTAATGGTTGTGAACGATGTCCAGGTGCACGGCAATGCCCCTCTGATGGCAGGCTTTCACGAAGGTCTTGAACCCGTCCGGTCCGCCATAGGCCTGCTCCACGGCGAAAGGATCGCTTGGATTGTATCCCCAGCTGTGGCGGCCGTGAAACTCATGCACCGGCATGACGCATACGCAGTTGATCCCCATGGCGGCGATCTCGTCCAGCCGCTTGACGGCATCCTCGAATGTTCCCGGCGACTGATCGGCCGGATTGGGATCGTGAAAAGTGCCGATATGCATTTCGTAAATCACGAGATCGTCCGGATTGACGGTCACAGGCGCGTCCCCCGACCAGTCGAAGGCGGCGGGATCATAGATCACGGATTTCGATTCATCCGGCGAAACCATGCGTCCGTACGGGTCCCGCCGGCGGAGTTCACCGTTGATCAGGAACTGGTAGGCCCGTCCGGCCCGCGCCCGCGATATGTGCACCTCCCAAATCCCGGTCAGCGGGTCGCGCTCCATCTGATCCTGCTTTGTGGCGCGCCAGCTGTTGAAATCGCCGATCACGTGCACCGTGCGCGCGTGAGGGGCCCAGACGCGGAAGGCCACTCCGCTCGGCGTGATTTCCGTTCCCAGGGGCGGCGACCCGGAAACCGGCCCCGACAGAAGCAGAACGCTGAGGAAAATCACGGAGACTCTCATGCTCAGGATTACAGCAGACCGGCCCGGCGCGTTAAAGGCAAAAAACGCCAGCCATGATCGCGATATGCGGACTATTTCAAAGGATAGGTCAGGTTCCCTGTAAACACGTGAACAGCCGGCCCTGTCAGGGTGACATCCCTTGCGCCGTCATCCGTGAGGGTGAAACCAATCTCGAGTGTGTCGCCGCTGGCGCAGGTGACCTTTACGGGGCTCCTGCAGAGTCCGAGTTTCCCCGCGATGAGCCCGGCGGCTGTCATGCCTGTTCCGCAGGCCAGTGTTTCATCCTCCACTCCGCGCTCGTACGTGCGGATCGCGAGCGAATCCGGACCCGTCACGGCAATGAAGTTGGCATTGGTCCCTGCCGGAGCGAAGTCCCGGTGATAGCGGATCAGCGCTCCGTATTTCTTCACATTGAAGGTCTTCAGGTTGTCCACCGGCACGACCGTGTGCGGCACTCCGCTGTTCACGAAGGAATAGCCGAGGGAGGCTTCTTCAATCTGGAGTGTCCGGTCGAGCCGCCAGTCCTTCGGCGCGGTCATCCAGAGCCGGACGGTGTCGCCCCGGGCTTCGGCCCGCAGTTCGCCCGCGATGGTCTCGATGGTCATGTTGTCCGGCGCCGCGCCAATCTCGGCGGCGAGCCGCGCCACGCAGCGCGCGCCGTTGCCGCACATCTCGACTTCGGATCCGTCCGGATTGAAAAACCGCATGCGGAAATCAGACGTTTTGGAGGGCTGGATCAGGATGATGCCCTCGCATCCCACGCCGGTGCGGCGCGCGCCGATGCGAGCGATCCATTCGCGGTCGTTCACGGGGAACGTCCCGCCGCGGTCGTCCACCATCACAAAATCGTTCGATGCGCCGTGCATCTTCCAGAAAGGTATGTTCAGCGTCTTGTTCATAATTCGTGGAAATATACGGCTGCGGGAGGGGAAATACAAGAAAGACAGGCTGGAACATTCCACGACGGAAGGTTAATAATCACCGCCCAATGAACATTGCAGGAAATATGCGCAGAGGCCGCTATCACATCTGGACCATCGGATGCCAGATGAACGAGGCCGATTCCCGCCAGCTGGCCGCGCAGCTGGAGGCCATCGGCTATGCTCCCTGCGAAAAGGCCGAGGAGGCCGACCTGGTGATTCTCAACACCTGTGTCGTGCGTCAGCAGGCCGAAAACAAAATCTACAGCCGGCTGGGTTCGCTGCAGAGGCTCAAGCAGGAGCGGCCGGAAATGAAAATCGCGCTGATGGGATGCCTGGTTGGTGTTCGCGGCGCGGATGAGGTGAAGAAGCGGTTCCCTTATGTGGATGTCTTTCTCGCGCCGTCCGAAACGGAACCCCTGATCCGGTTTCTCGGCGGGCATCTTGATCCGGAAGACTCCCTGCAGACGGACTTTCATCAGGTGTATACCCTGCCGGAACAGCAGCGGGGGCGCGCAGTCACGGCCTTTGTGCCCGCCGTTCTCGGCTGCTCGCACGCCTGTTCCTTCTGCATCATTCCGTCCCGCCGCGGCCCCGAACGAAGCCGTCCCGGGGAGGATGTGCTGGAGGAGATAGCGGCTCTGGCCCGGCAGGGCGTGCGCGAGGTGATGCTTCTGGGACAGATCATTGACCGCTACGGACTGGACCTGCCCGGCGGCCCCGATTTGGCCGGCCTGCTCCGCAAGGTCGCGCGCATCGAGGACGTCTGGCGCATCCGCTTTCTGACCAGCCATCCCAACTGGTTCACGGACCGGCTGATTGAAGCCGTGGCTGAAGAGCCGAAACTCTGTCCGCAGTTCGAAATCGCCGTGCAGTCGGGAAGCGATGAGGTGCTGGAGCGCATGCGGCGGGGATACGATTCGGCAAGGTTCATTGATCTGGCGGCAAAAGTCCGACGGCTTATTCCCGACGCGGCGATCCATACGGACATCATTGTTGGATTTCCCGGCGAAACCGACGCACAGTACAATGAAACCTGCGAACTGCTGAAACAGCTCCGGCTGGACAAGGTGCACATCGCCAAATATTCGCCCCGGCCTGGAACGCTTGCCGCGAAGCGCTATGCCGATGACATTCCGGAAGACGTGAAAGAGCAGCGCCGGAAACATCTGGACGATATTCAGGTCGCAATTCAGAAGGATCAGAACCGGCGGCTTGAAAACACTGTCGTCGAAGTGCTGGCGGAAGATATGGATAAAAACCGCTGGCGCGGCCGGACGCCGCAAAACAGAATTGTGTTCTTCGAAAGCCCGTGCGACTGTCTCGGGAAGCTGGTCCGCGTGAAAATAGACTGGACCGGGCCCTTCACCATGACCGGCCGGGAAGTTCCGGCCTGACGCATCCCTGAATTCATTTTCCTGATTTATCCTTCTGCCTGTTCGCGCAGAATGCGGCTGAAAAACGCTCGCCGAACAACCGCTTATATTATATGCAAATTCAAGCATGTTTGAATCGCGCGTGGAGTATGGATTTGAAGGAATTAGGTTTCGATGATTGGTTTGAGGACCAGGCGGCCGGCATTCTCCAGTCCGGATTCTGCTTTGCGCGGGTGACGGCCGTGGACCGGGATGCATTCCTGGTCCGCAGGCCGGAAGGCGAGGTTTACGCCGAGCTTGCCGGCCGGCTTCGTTTCCAGATTGAATCGGCCGTTGAACTGCCTTGCGTGGGGGACTGGGTGTGCGTCAACTGGCGGTCGTCCGGCGGTCCGGCCATCATCCACGAGGTGCTGCCGCGCAAGTCGTTCCTGCGCCGCAAAACTTCCGGGAAATCTGTGGACTTCCAAATGATCGCCGCAAACATTGATGCGGCCTTTATTGTTCAGGGATGCGGGTT
>JAKQHR010000073.1 GCA_029557905.1 Verrucomicrobiota bacterium | reverse complement strand
AGCCCCATCAACCCACAGCCACGCCGCCGACTGATCCCGTATTCCCGGACCGCATATTCGACGGCATCCCGCCGCACTGTGGGCGCTACCATTTTTTTGAGCAGACATCCTTCAGTATCTGGTTGTCCAGCAGCAGGTCCGCCACCGCACGCTTAAGCCGGCTGTTCTCCTGTTCCAAAGCCCTCATTCGTTTGGCTTCGCTGATCTCAAGACCCCCGTATTTCGCCTTCCAGCGGTATAAGGTGCCCTGGCTGATTCCATGTTTACGCAGCAGATCGGCCAGCGGCATGCCCGCCTCGGCCTCCTTCAATATCCCGATGATCTGCTCTTCTGTGTACCGTTTCCCTTTCATCTTCCGTCCTCCGTTCTCTGTTTATAGACCAGAGGACTCTCGTTGAAAATGGTCCAGTTTTAGGGGAGAAGGTCATGGACGAGATCAGGATATGGAATTATGCAAGAACCTCGCCAGACATATTGAGCTACTATTTGGCGAAGTTGGCGGGAACTGAAAGCGGTCTAATGGGATATTGGAATTTTGATGACGCCAATGCAGATGATTTAACCACAAACGGAAACAATGGCGTACTGTATGGTGGTGCAAGTATGATGAGTGATCCATTAGTTACCAACTCAATATACACGGCTATCGAAGTTCCGTTTATATCTGGCTCACCTATGACCTCTTATCAACTACAGTATACAACAGATCTAGAGCCAACGAATTGGTTAAATGCTGGTAATACTATCAGAGGTAGCGGTAAAGAGATGAGCTTCTTTGATGGACCTCGGGGTGCCCCGTTAAGGTATTATCGGATTATTATGAACTACTGAAAATCGTGCAATGAAAAATAATAATACATCAAGCACATTTGATTCTCTAGTCTGTATTGATGATGTCCTCTATCCGATACACAAACGGAATGGGAAATACAGTATGCATTACGCAGGGATCGAGTTGCATCCAACAGACTCGATTCCCGACCTGCTTGCGGCTTTTAGCGGTCATACGGTTCGGCACTACAAGTCGAAGACGGAATTTGCGGAGTGGTGCAAAAATATCGGGAAGAAACTCTCTAGGGAGCAAACAGATAAGCGGGAAAAGGGGCCAGCCCGTACATTGTAGCATTACGGGTCAGCGTTAAATTCTTAGCTCATACCAAGTGATTCTGCACGTAATCCCGCACGCCATCTTCCAGGGATGGGAAGGGCTTGGAGTAGCCAGCGGCCTTGAGTTTCCGCATGTCGGCTTCGGTGTGATACTGGTACTGGTTTTTCAGGTAGTCCGGCATTTCGATGTATTTGATGTCCGGCTTTTTGTTCATGGCCGCGAAGACGGCGTTAGCCAGATCGTTCCATGAGCGCGCCTTGCCGGTGCCGCAGTTGAACAGCCCCGCCGCCTCCGGATTTTCCATGAAGAACAGTGTGACGGCGACAGCATCCTTCACATAGATGAAATCGCGCACCTGTCCGCCGTCGGCATATTCCGGGCGGTAGGATTTGAAAAGCGAGACGCTGCCCGTTTCGCAGATCTGCCCGTAGGCCTTGTGAACCACTGACCGCATGTCGCCTTTGTGGTATTCGTTCGGCCCGTACACATTGAAGTATTTGAGGCCGACGATTTCATTGAACAGTTCATGCTCCATCGCCCACAGATCGAAAAGATGCTTGGAGTAGCCGTACATGTTCATCGGCTTCAGTTTCGGAGTGACGGCATCATCATCGGAATAGCCGTTCTCGCCGTTGCCGTAGGTGGCCGCGCTGGAGGCATAGATGAAGCGGCCCTCGTTCGCGAGCGTCCATTCGCACAGGTCACGGGTGTAACGGTAGTTGTTGTCCATCAGGTAATCCGCATCGGTCTCGGTGGTGGCGCTGCAGGCGCCCAGATGGAAAACCGTTTCGGCCGGCTCGACGAGATCGCAGAGGAACGATTCCCGGAAGTCGTCCTTGTCCATGAAATCTTCATAGCGAAGGCTGCGGAGGTTTTTCCATTTTTCGCCGGTTCCCAGATGGTCAACAATCAGGATATCCTTTTCGCCGCGCGCGTTGAGTTCCGCGATAAGGTTGCTTCCGATGAATCCCGCTCCGCCGGTAACGATGATCTTTGCCATGTCAGTCCGTGCCTCCGTACACATCAACAATTTTGCTGATCAGGTTGCTGGTCGAGCGTCCTTCCACCAGCGGGGCCAGGGCCACGCGGCCGCCGGCGGCCTCGACTGTTTCGCGCCCGCTGACGTAATGGGCCCAGTCTTCGCCCTTCACCAGCACATCGGGAACAATATCGGCGATGAGCTGTGCGGGCTCGTCTTCGTCGAAAAGCACCACGTAGTCCACACAGGCCAGCGCGGCCAGCACATAGGCGCGGTCGTGTTCGTCCACGATGGGACGCTTGTCGCCCTTGTTGCGACGGACGGAGGCGTCGGAGTTGAGGCCGACAATGAGGGCATCGGCCTGGTTGCGGGCCCACTGGAGATAGTCCACATGGCCCGCGTGAATGATGTCGAAACATCCGTTGGTGAACGAAACCTTTTTCCCGGCCGCCTTCAGGCGCGCGCGTTCCTGCTTCATTTCTTCGCGCGACAGGATTTTGGCTGAGGCAAGTTTCACGAGAACCTCATTACATATTTTCGGCAAGGGCCTGTCCGAATTCGCTGCATTTCAAAAGCGTCGCATTTTCCATCAGGCGGTGGAAGTCATAAGTCACGCGCTTCTGGGAAATGGTCTTGCTCATGGACTCCAGAATGAGGTCGGCCGCCTCGGTCCAGCCCATGTAGCGGAGCATCATTTCGCCGGAGAGAATCAGCGATCCGGGATTCACCTGGTCCTTGCCCGCGTACTTGGGCGCGGTGCCGTGGGTGGCCTCGAAGACCGCGTGGCCGGTGTCGTAGTTGATGTTGGCGCCGGGAGCGATGCCGATTCCGCCGACGCAGGCGGCGAGCGCGTCGGACAGATAGTCGCCGTTGAGGTTGAGCGTGGCGATGACATCGTAGTCGGCCGGACGCGTCAGGATCTGCTGGAGCATGGCGTCGGCGATGACATCCTTGATGATGATATCCTTGCCGCTTTTGGGGCTCTTCAGCTTGTGCCACGGGCCGCCGTCCAGCGGCACGGCGCCGAAGAGATCCTTCGCGGTCTGGTAGCCCCAGTCGCGGAAGCCGCCTTCGGTGAACTTCATGATGTTGCCCTTGTGGACGAGGGTCACGGAGGGCCGGCTGTTTTCAATGGCGTACTCAATGGCGGCCTTCACCAGCCTGCGCGTGCCTTCTTCGGAGACGGGCTTGATCCCGATGCCGGAGGTGTTCGGGAAGCGGATTTTCTTCACGCCCATTTCCTTCTGCAGGAACTCGATCACCTTCTTCACTTCCGGGGTTCCGGCGGCCCATTCGATGCCGGCATAGATGTCTTCGGAATTCTCGCGGAAGATTACCATATCGGTCAGCTCGGGCTGCCGGACGGGCGAGGGGACGCCTGCGAACCAGCGCACGGGGCGGAGGCAGACATAAAGATCGAGAAGCTGGCGCAGGGCGACGTTCAGGCTGCGGATGCCGCCGCCGACGGGTGTGGTCAGCGGACCCTTGATTGCGACCAGATATTCGCGGACGGCTTCGATGGTTTCATCGGGAAGCCAGACGCCTTCGCCGTAGACACTCACCGATTTTTCGCCGGCATAGATTTCCATCCACGAAATCCGGCGCTCGCCGCGGTAGGCTTTTTCAACGGCGGCGTTCCAGGCGATCATCGCGGCGCGGGTGATGTCCGGCCCGATGCCGTCGCCTTCGATAAACGGCAGGATGGGAAAATCCGGGACGACCAGTTTGCCGTCCGGACCCATCGTGATCTTTTCGCCTGTCATCGGAACCTTGATCTTTTCAAAACCCATAAACTGCCTTTCTTCATTAGGAAAAAGCATTTTTATACGTTTTTGGGCCTCTTCTGTCGACCTGCAAATATTTGCGAAAAATCAACGAAAAACGGTCAAAAATGGCCCGAAAACGGTCAAAAACGGCCTAAAAACGTCAAAAAATGCAAAAAATGGCAAAAAAACGTCAAAAAATGCAAAAATTCCCAAAAAAATTTAAAAAATGATCTATCCGGAAAATTGGAGGTGCAAGGGCGCGATCAGGGCTGGCGCAGGGGAACAAGCTGTATGTAACCGCGGTAGAAGCCCCGGTCCTCCGGCGGCGAGTTGGTGAGAACCAGCCGCTGTCCGTCACCGGTTAAGCCCTGCCAGCCGAAAATTCCGCTCCAGGATCCGGTGGGGCTGAGCGCCTGCTCAAAGGTGTATTCTCTGCGGCTGTAGAGTTCATATGCCGTTCCCGTTGCCGCGAGGGTCTGCATGGATATTTGCATTTCACTGTTCGTCGCGGCAATCTCCAGAAGCCAGTCGCTGCTGTCGTCTGTCAGGGGATCGGTGCCCATTACATATTCATGATAATTGGGCAGGCCATCGTCGTCAAAGTCGTCTGACCCGCCCACGTCATAAATGTTGCTGAACGCCCCCCCGGAAGCGGCGATGATCAGCTGTTCAAACTCATCATTCATCCCGTCCTCATCGGCATCTGCGGAGGAACTGTTCTGATAGCCGGGTGTGCCGACCACAAAACTGGCCCGCCAGCTGGTCGCCTGGGAGTTGTCGGAGACGGCATCGAGCAGCTCCATGGAAATCCCCGCCGTGTACGGCCACGGCGCGGCATTGGTGTAGGTCAGGCTGTCAATCAGGTTGCTGCAGACATCGGTCAGCGAAATATCCGCGCCTGAATTGGGAAGGGTAAGAGAGGAAACCTCGATGATGCGCGTGGAATGCTCCACGGCCGAGGTCCAGACAATCGGCCAGTCCCAGACCTTGCCGCCGGCGTGGCGCAGGATCATGAGCGCGGGATCCGAAATTTCCTGATAGGCATTGGTGAGCCATGACTGGGTGTCGGCAACGACCGCATAGGATGTGGGGCCGATCGTTGAGCCGTGAGGCAGGCGGTATTCCTCGTCGCCGATTTGAAGTTTCCACCAGCTCAGGTCCACGGGATAGGATGCCCGGTTGTAAAGCTCCAGATATTCGCCGCCGCTGGAGGGGTCGGGCATGATCTCGTTGATGACGACCGTTCCCGGGTCATAGGCCGGGAGTCCGGCCCAGATGTTGGTGTCCTTGTCCGACCATGAGCTGTTCATCAGATAGTTGCGGCGGGAGGCAATGAACGTTTTCACGGACTTCACTGCGTTGGAGAGATAGCTGGGCTGGATTCCGTAATCGGATTCCAGTTGAACATACGCGGGCAGGAGCTGCGCCTGCATGGCATCAAGGCGGGGGGTCAGGTAGTTTGTCGTCAAAAAGGTGTGGTAATAGCGCCACAAGGTCATCTGCTGGCGGTGACGGTAGGGCAGGGTGTGTTCCGCTCCGCTCCCGGATTCGGGGTAAAACAGGGCGCGAGCGAACTGCGCCCCGTTGGTATTGTCGGTGATGTCGCTGAAATGCAGCGGCGTGGCGTAATATGGATGCATGTTGGTCGGGGCCGGATTGAAGGTGGTGTCCAGGGCCAGTCCGAAATCCGTATCCCAGGGATACTGCCGCCATTTTCCGTCGCTGGCGGACCGGTGCTGGAACATATTCCACGAGATATTCTGGTCAATATTTCCGATTGCCCCGAAGAAGCCAAGTACATAGCGGATGGATTCATAATCGAGATGAGTTTCGACCAGTGCGGGAATGTCCCCGGGTGCCGCCGCATCCAGCGCGTTGACCACACTCCACAAATTGTCCAGAGATTCGTCGCCCACTATGATCCTTCGGCCCGCATTGCCGGACCGTGTCAGCAGATCATCCAGCGGAATGCCGTTGTCCTCCGCGTATGATTCCTCCGGATCCTCCAGCTCGGTGGTGATCGTGGGGGCCCCGTCAATCCACATCACGATGTGCCGCAGCCGCGGGGCGGGCAGTCCGATGGCGCGCTGAATGTCGTAGGCGATGGGTTCATTGACAATGCGGCGGTGATAGAAGGCGCTGTTGTTCTGCCGGTGCCTGAAATTGATTCCGCCCTGATTATCCGCAAACCAGGTGTCCAGCGGGCGCGCGCGATGTGTTCGCATGGCAAGGCCCCGCTGCGAGTAGTTTGTGGTGGGGCCGCCCCGGTGCCGGATTTCCGTGTCGAGGAATACCTGGCCGTCGGGGCTTACCGCGCAGCCCCTTGCCGCAACAGGATAGATGACGGGATTCCCGTCAATGAACAGATGCCAGTCCGGCAAAGTGGTCTGCGGGCTGTGGCCGTTGGCCCAGAAGGCATAGTCGCACTGCGGGTCATCTTCGCGCGGGATGCGCGAAACCATGCCGTTGGTTCCCGTTGCGACAACGTGATACCGGACCACCGACCATCTGGTGGTCACCGGCGGAAACTCGACCCTGTAGATTCCTGCACCCGCATTGGTCATGGGCAGGGAGGAATAAAGGTGGTCGGTGAACTGGTAGCCGTTGGTTGTGAAAATGCGGTAGTTCAGGGTGACGGTTGCGATTCCTCCGGATGGAATCTCCGCCGTGATGACATTGGTTTGGGAGAGATCAACGATGTCATGCAGTTTGTCCACATCCTCAATCAGCGGCGCGGGCAGATCCTGCTGCGCGGAATTCGCGGCGCCCGGTGTGCCGCGCAATCCCAGCGAAACACTGTTGGCGGCGCCGCCGGCGGCGATATGCAGCGTGCCCCCGACTCCGCTTCGGCGCACCTGCATGGAAACCACATAGCTGTGCCCGTTTGTGGCCGGCAGCGGCCCTGAACTGACGCAGTTTGTGGCGGCATCCCCGTGGTTGACGACAAGATCCGGAGACATGCCCGGGAACACAAAACGGGAGAACGTCCCGGCCACGGCCAGCGCTGTGCTTCCGGTTATGCCGGCGGAGGCTTCTGTCCGTGAGCGCCAGTGGTTGCCGGTCGCGCTCCAGCCGGTCATGCCGGATTCAAAACTCCCGTTCGGGAGCATTTCACCGCCGCCCGCGGCGGGCTTGACCGAAACATTGTCCAGCCAGACCTTGCCGTCGAAATCCAGGAAGAATTTCAGCCCGGAATTGGCGGAGGCAATTTCAGTGGTCCATGTCACGGTCTGCCAGTTTGTGGAAACGGAGGAGGCCGCCCAGCTGGCCGCATTGGAGGAGGGGAGCAGGCGGCTGCGCCGTTCCAGCGACGGGCCGTAGCCGTCGGCCGCTTCGGGCCACGGGCGCTTTTCTCCGTACTCGACCCCATCCATTACGCGGCCATAGCTGTTTTCAAGACGGATTTCCTCCCCGCTGTTCTGAAGCGTTCCGCCAAGAGGTCCGGTTACGTTGGTGATGCCGTATTCCGCCGCGATCAGAGAGGGCGACTTGCAGGCCGCCAGAAACGCATTGGATGCAAGAAGGGTTCCGTTTTCGAATGTGAATCCCGCGCCGCTCAGGCGCGCGCCCGAAAGGTCAATATCTGGGCCGGGGTTGAAGATTTCAATGTACTCGAAATCATCTTCATTGGTGGCGGCAGAGTGGTACATGATTTCATTGATCACCGGTTCAAGCGGCGGTGTTCCGACGGCCACCCAGCTCCATTGGGGAACTTCCCGGCCGACCTGCCGCGCGCGGAAGGTCAGGTGCACCAGATTGTTGATATTGGAAACCATCGGCGGGTCCATGTTGAATCCAACCGCGTCGTTGTAGCTTGCCCCTGCGCCGGTGGACACCACATGAAGAACCCCGTTGCTGTTTTCTGCGCTGAGGACTTCGCGGTATGAATTGCTGTGATTCCCCTTGAATCTCCATCCGGCCAGGGGGGCTTCGAAATCGCCCTCGCCGTTCGGCACATGGTTCGTCAGTCCCGCATCGAGCAGCACAATATCATCCACAAGCACCTCGCCGGCACCGTTCAGGAAGATGTCAAAGATCACTTCATGCGAGGTCCAGCCGGAGGCTTCATAAGTGGTCCAGGCGGGTCCGGGTTCCACAACCGTTCTCAGGCCCTGCCATGCAATTTGAAGCGTCAGCCCGGGGGATTCCACATATTCCGTTTCAGAAGCCGGTGCGCTGATGACGGCATCATTAGTTGAGAAGGCGTGAAACTGATAGTATATCCACTGGTCGTCTGCCTGCCCCGGAATGACGGCGGTATAGATCTGGTCTCCGGAAACAAGATCTCCGGCCGTTCCGTCATCCCGCATGACCCAGTTGCTGGCGATGCCCGCGATCTCGGCGCTGAACAGAACCTGTGTGGGCATGGTTTCCGCGACAACGGAAACGGTGGCGGTGAAGGCGATGCCGGCGGCGGGCGGCGAAACGGTTCCGTTGATGAGACCCGCGACCGGCGCCGCGCCCGGCGATCCGCCGGGCGCGCCGGCAAACCAGTTTTCCGCCGTGTTTCCGTAGTTCGTGCTGTGGATTCTTTCCAGCGAAGGCCCGTTGCCGTCAGGTGCGGTCGGCCAGGGATCGTCATCACTGTAATCAATGTTTTCGACCAGATAATAGGGCACCATGTTGGTTTCGGGCGGGCCGGGCTTGTAGAGGCGCACCTCCTCGCCCGCGTTATTCAATCGTCCCGTCCAGGCCCCGATGATCTGGACATTGGTGGCGAGTGCGTGGGTCTGGACGAACAGGGGGATATTGGTTGTGCCGACGATCAGCAGCCGTTCGTTGGCGGCGAGAACAAGACCGGACGGGAACGTGAATTCGACTGCTGTGGTCAGTTTCCATGTATTGGATGGATTGGCGGGGTCGTACAGCTCCAGCGGTGCTCCGGAGATGTTCAGCAGCTCAAGGTATTCATCCTCCGCGGTGTCGTTGGCCGGATTATACATGATTTCGCTGATGACCGCGGGCCCCACGCGCGGCGGCCCGTTGGAGGTTCCGAGGCTGAGCGCCGCCATGGTGACCATTGTCCCTGTTCCGTTCGGATAGCGACCGAACGACCAGCCGTTTTCCGAGGCTTCAAACTCATGGAAATCTACCGTTCCGGCGAGATTGCTTGATGAGTCGGCCGAGGTCAAATAAACGCTCTCGCCCAGTTCGCTCAGGGCGAAGGGAATGTCCGCGGCCGCAAACTGGGTGTTGGAAATCACCAGATATCCGCCGGCAGGAATATTCGTGATGCTGATCCTGTATTTGTTCCGGATGGCATTGTCGTCGCTGAGATACCAGCCGGAAGGATTGATGGCGTTCGTGCCCGGATTGAAAATTTCAACGGAATCCTGCAGCGGCCAGTCGGTATGCGCAAGGATCTCATTGATGACAAGGGTTTGTTCCGCGCAGGTGTCCGCCCCGCCCGGATTGCCGTGCAAACGCGCGCTCGCGCACCAGTTGGTCGGCTCGTCGGGGTCGGCCGCGGGATGGGCGAAGACCAGCGAAGAGCCGTTGCCGTCCGCCAGGTCAATGCGGTCGCTGTAAGTTGCCGAGAACAAAGTGATGCCATTGGTGTTCTTCAGCGTAATTTCCTCGCCGTCGTTGGCGAGCTGGCCGTCGAAAAACCACGGGGCCCGGTTGGTCACGGAGGGATAGCGCTCCGTGAAGGCGTTGGTGTTTTTGGCAATCACCAGATACTGGCCCGCTGCCAGCATGGTGACGTTGGAAAAAGTATAGGTGATGCCTTTTGAGAAATAGGCTTTGGTCAGATCAACCGGCCCGGCGCCCGCGTTGTGCAGTTCGATGAACTCGTAATCATCGGAGGCATAAATATTTGTCCCGGGGGCCGGGTTGAACATGATTTCGCTGAACACCAGATTCTGGGCTTCCGCTGGCGGGTTTGCGCCAATGGCGAGGAGTATGCTCAGAACGACGCAAAACTGTAACGGATTCCTCATATATATGTCCCCTGAATTCAGGGTATATTAAATATAATCCGTAAAACAGAAAATTAAAGCGGGGAAGCGCTAATTTTTCAGTTCATCCAGCGTAATGACTTCAAAAAGCTCTTCTTCCGGGATCATTTCATAGAAAGCAGGCTTTTGTTTTTCCCGGCTGTAGCGATAGAGATAGTAGCGGCGGCCCGGATACAGCGCAAACAGCTCGACGTTGCGTTCCCGGAGATTCCGGGCAAAGACGACATCCCCCTTGAGGTCAATGTCGTTATGAAGGAACGCCGTGGCGTAATAGTCATTGAAAGCATGATAGTAAATGGGGTCGCGGTCCACCGCGTCATAGAACACCACCGCATTTTCAACGCCGTGCTTTTTCAGGGTGCGCATCAGATTGGGCTCCACATCGCCGTGATCCGGCTCAAAAGCGCTCAGATAGTCTGCCGGAACGGTGATCAGGGCAAAGAGGAGGCAGGCGAGCACGGCTGCGGCGGGATATTTGGCTGACGGAGACTTCTCGAAAATGATCTGGAGGCCCCGTCCCGCAAGAACCAGGACCAGGGGGGTGCCGGCCTCCAGATAGCGGGCCGGGAACAGAATTTCATAATACCAGTAAAAGGCATAAACGAATGCCAGGGAGATGACTGGAAGAAGGAGCCATGCATCCCGCCAGCGGGCGCTGCGGCAGAACAGGGGAATGGCCGCAAGAACAAAAACGCCGACGGGCCAGCCCGTCAGGCGGTCATTCAGGAAGCGCAGCCGGTCGAGCGTGTGCTCCATGCCAAGCCGGGGGGTATGTGTGCGGGCCCAGTCCAGTTTCACAAATCCGAATTTGCCTCTTCGGCCCATGCCCAGCACATGGCCGGGGGTGGATGCATCGCCGGTTGTGACTTTCTGAAATCCCGCCTGGATGCCTCCCGCCGCACCGGCCAGCAGCAGCGCCAGCGCGACGGCTCGCCATGCCTTCAGGGCCTGTTTGAAGCTGAACAGGGGAATGAGCGCGATGACAGTCCCGACCACCAGCGCCGTGAGCGGGCGGCACAGGAACGCCCAGCCCCAGGTCAGGCCGGCGACTGCGCCGTAATGCCAGGTTCCGGTCCGCACCAGCCGGAATACGCTCCAGGCGCACAGTGTGCAGAGAAGAGCGGTGGCAATGTGCGAGAGAAACGTGGCGGACAGAACGGCCGCATAGGGGGACATCAGGGTCAGCAGAGCGGCGATGCGGCCCGTGGTGCGGTTGAACATCTCCGCTGCCAGCATGGCGGCGGCCACCGCCAGCGCCCCGCCCAGAATCGGATTGATGATCCACGGCATGCCCAGCCAGACTCCGGGAACCAGCAGGGCCGGCCAGCCCGGCGGATACATCCCGCAGCGGTGCGGCAGGCCGTTGGAGTCGTCCAGCACGAATATCTGCCAGAAGAAATCCCGTGCCGGCGCAAGACCGGTGACAATTTCACCTCGCGCGAAAAGCCGGGCCTGGAAAAGCGACGCCACCCCGTCATCGAGATGCGGCTGGGACTGAAAGATAATCCGGCCGGCAAGGCTGTAGAGAACAACGGCCGCGACCCAGACGGCGGAATAAAACGCCGCGTCACGGCTCTCAAAAAACAGATGGCCAAGCCTGCGGGTCGCATCTCCCATCCGGCGGCTGCGGACCATGGAGGCCGCGCCGGCGAGCAAGAGGAGTGTCAGCCACGGATGGTTTGCGACAGAGGTGTTCAGCGGCCCGTGAATTCGTGCGCACGAAAGCAGGAGCAGCAAAACGGCCGGCGCGGCGATCAGTGTTCTCTTCAAGGTCACCTGGTCCTTTTTGGTTGAAACAAAAAGCGCTTTGTAGGTGCAGGGGGAGGGAAAGTCAACGCTGATATCTGGCCTGCATATTTTCTTGAGTTTGCGCAGGCCTTGGGGTAAGCAGAGGCAGTATGAAAACGAATAGAATAATCGGGACAATGGGAATTGCGGGCGCGGCCATGATGGTTCTCTGGGGCGCAGGCTGCGAGACGATTGCGCAGCAGCGCCGCCGCCAGGAAATGTACGAGCAGGAGGACAAGCGGCTTGTGCAGGAATCCATGCGGCGCATCGAGGGTCGCGTCGAAACGCTGGAATTTGAACTGGAACGCATCCAGCAGGAATTGGGCCGCACGCAGGACGCGGCGGCGGCCTCCGCCCGCGCCGCCACCGAGTCCCTCGAGCCCCGCATGGGCAGGGTGGAAAGCCGGATGGCGGCTCTTGAGAAGCAGCGCGAGCAGGACCGCCAGGAACTTGTGGACTCGCTGAGCAAAAAGATGGCGGACATCATGAAGACTTCATCGTCCGCCGGCCGCAGCGCAAAACGAAGCGGATACGGCTACGAGCACACGGTGGAGGCCGGACAGACGCTTTCCGAAATTGCAGCGGCCTATGGCGTAAGCGTCCAGCGCATCCTCGAGGAAAACAGCCTGAAGAACGCCAACATGCTGAAAGTCGGCCAGGTGCTCTTTATTCCGGAATGACGGAACTTCACCCGGCAGCGGCTTTTCTTTTCCCGTACATCCGGTCGTAGTAGGCCATGTAGTTTCCGCTTCGCACGTGCGAGAGCCATTCGCGGTTGGCGAGGTACCAGTCAATGGTTTTGCGGATGCCCTCTTCAAACTTCACGCGGGGCTTCCAGCCCAGTTCCTTCTGGATTTTCTCCGCATCCATCGCATAGCGCCGATCGTGTCCGGGACGGTCTTCAACGTACCGGATCAGCGATTCGGGCTTTTCCAGAAGTTTGAGCAGCAGTTTGACGACTTCGATATTGGGAACATCGTAGAGGCCGCCGATGTTGTAGACCTCTCCGGTTTTGCCCCGGCGGAGCACGGCATCCACGGCCCGGCAGTGATCTTCGACATAAATCCAGTCGCGCACCTGCATTCCGTCGCCGTAGACGGGCAGGGGTTTGTCCTCGAGGATGTTTGAGATCATCAGCGGGATCATTTTTTCAGGAAACTGGAAGGGTCCGTAGTTGTTGGAGCAGCGGGTGATCACGGCATCCAGCTTGTGCGACCGGCAGGCGGCCCGCACGAGGAAATCCGCGCCCGCCTTGGTGGCGGCATAGGGATTGTTCGGCGCGACGGGGCTGGATTCCGAAAACCGGCCCTGCGGCCCGAGGCTCCCGTACACTTCGTCCGTCGAGATCTGCACAAACCGGGGAACACCGTGCTGCCGCGCCGCATCCAGCAGAAGCTGGGTGCCCTTGATGTTCGTCTCAATGAAATGTGAAACGCCCATGTGCAGACTCCGGTCCACATGGCTTTCGGCCGCAAAATTGATGACGGCGTCAAACGCATGTCCGCTGAAGACCTTCTCGACATCTTCCATGGATGCAATATCGCCGCGGATGAAGGTGTGGCGGGGATTGCCTTCTAGATCGGAAAGACTTTCCAGATTGCCCGCATAGGTCAGCGCGTCCAGATTGATGATTTCGATATCCGCATATTCGCTCAGCATCAGACGGACGAAATTGCCGCCGATGAAACCGGCGCCTCCGGTCACAAGGATCTTCATGATGTCAGTTTCTCTCCTTTCAGGTATTCGCGCAGTCCCTGTTCCCAGGTGGGCATGGTGTATCCGGTGAGCGCCTCGCAGGTCCGGTTGTCCAGCACGGAAAAGGCCGGTCTTTTCGCGTGGCGCCGGATGTCCGAGGAGGGAATCGGAATCACCTGTGCATTGGCGTGAACCTCCTCCACGATGGCTCGCGCGAAGTCATACCACGAACAGGAGCCGGTTGCGGACAGGTGCAGTATCTGCCGATCGGGCGCCTCCAGCAGTTTCAGCAGGCCCTGCGCCAGATGAGCCGTATAGGTGGGGGAGGAAATCTGGTCCATCACCACTTTGAGCTCTCTTTCCCCTTTTGAGATCTGATTGAGGATGGCCTTCACGAAATTGTGCCCGTGCAGACCGAAGAGCGACTGGGTGCGAACGATGATGTAGGAACAGCCGGACCCGCGGATGTTTTTTTCGCCGGCGAGTTTGCTGGCGCCGTACACGTTGATGGGGTTGGGATGGATTTTTTCGGAATAGGGTCTCCGCCGGTGCCCGTCGAACACGTAGTCCGTGCTGATGTGCAGCAGGCGGACCTTCTTGCGGAGCGCCACGAGGGCGACGTTGAGCGCTCCTTCGGAATTGACGGAAAAGGCTTCGGCCGGATGTGTTTCCGCCCGGTCCACATTGGTGTAGGCCGCGCAGTTGATGATCCAGTCGCAGGGCGGGATGTGCCGCCAGATATTGTTGTAGTCGCCGATATCAATGGCCGGCTGGTCAAGGCCCAGCACGGCATGTCCCTTCTCGCGGGCGGCGGTCATCAGATCCGTGCCCAGCATTCCTCTTGATCCAAGAACAACAATTTTCATGGCAGCAGTTTCATCCAAGAACAATCAACAGAAAGGCAGTCTATAGCCGGTCGGGTGCTTTGCAAAGCCGATTTTAACTCAGCGCCGCGGCGGAAGGCCCCGGATGCGCCGGGCGGCCTTCCGCAGGGGTTCCCGCGCCGCCTCATAACCCGCGGAAATCGTGCTGACCGAACGGTTGAACTCCATGAAGCTGACGTGTCCCACCTTCGGCCGGATCAGGACATCCGGAGGATCGGCCTGAAGCATGGCTTCTGAAAGGCGCCCCTCTATGATACGCGAGGCATTCCCAAGGATATCAAAGATGTGCGGGGCGGAGCTGCGCTGCATTTTGAAGTCCGCCACCATTTCCTTCAGCTTCCCTGACAACTTGCGCAGCGGTTCGGGCAGTTCGGTTTCGCCGGCTCCCGGCTTCTCCGCAGTATGCTTCTCTTTGCGCAGCGAACGGGCTTCAGGACTCATGCGGTCATGATTGAGATCCACCGCGATCACGAAATCGGCCCCCATGTCGCGCACGACGTTCACGGGCACGGGATTCACAATGCCCCCGTCCATCAGAAGCCGGTTCCCGATGTTGACGGGAGTGAATATCCCGGGAAATGCAATGCTGGCGCGGACGGCGTCGATGATTTCACCGCGGTCGAGCACAACTTCCTCCCCGGTCAGGATGTCTGCGGTCACGGCCCCGTAGGGCAGGGGCAGGTCTTCGATATTCCGGGCGGTGGTGTATTTCCGGAGCATTTTGCACACCTTTTCGCCATCCACCAGTCCGGCGCGCGCGAAAGAAATGTCCGAGAAGTAATAGAGCACTTTCTTCCAGTCCATATGTTCGGACAAATCCTCGAATTCGCGCAGCCGCCCGGAGGCATAAACGGCGCCGACCAGTGCCCCGGCGCTGGTGCCCGCGATGCAGGAGACTTCCAGCCCGGTTTCTTCCAGAGCCTGAAGCACCCCGACATGGGCCCATCCGCGGGCCGCTCCGCCGCCCAGCGCCAGGCCGATCCGGCATTTTCTCTTCAGTATTTCTTTCATTGCGTCCCCAAATTCAATTTCGCGGTTGCGACGGAGCGCGACCCTCCAGAAAACCGATAATCCCTGACCTTAATATGGGAGGGTTTTGCTCCGTCAAAACCGCTCCTGATCATTAAAAATTATTGCCCCAGCCGATGCGGACAGTCCAGTAGTCGGCGTCTTCGATTTCCGATGAAGACCATGTGTGCCGTCCGAGGATTTCGCAGAATCCCGCCGAAGTCTGCAGTCGCACCCCGCCCTCGGCATGTCCGCCCCAATATGACTCGCCCCTGGGGTTTTCGCTGAACTCACTGTCCTCCGCGCCCGAGAGCGAGAGATTGTAGCTGGCGCCTCCGCCGGCAAACGGCGCGAACTTCCAGTGGGGCATGATGCGAAGCGTCATACCAACCCCAGCATAGACGGCATCTTCGATGCCGTTGTAAAAAACCGGAAGGAAAAAGTCCCCGAAAACCGGAGTGCCGGTCAGCCAGGTGCCGTCACCTACACTCACCCCGTAGATATCGTCCGCCGGATTGAATTCGAAGCAGCCGATAGTCCCGGCCGGCTCCTCAAAATCCTCCACGTTATACGTGCTCCAGTCGTATCCGTATGCCCCGGGGAATAAGACTGCGATGAAAAGCAGGCAAATCAATAATCGTTTGGCATAATGAACCGCGTATGGACGCCAATGCATGCGAATGAGTTTCCCGGTTTCATTTGCGTTGATTCGCGTGCATTCGTGGTTCATCACATCATCCGAAGATGCTGTTGTCGTGGCCCCAGTTTTCGCCTTTCACGTCCACAAAAGTGACATACACGCGCTCCGGCGGGATGCCGAGTTCCGATTTCAGCAGGGCGCACAGCGCCTGCGTCAGCCGGGTGTTTTTGGAGGC
>JAKQHR010000061.1 GCA_029557905.1 Verrucomicrobiota bacterium | reverse complement strand
CCGCCGGAGCGCAGGGTCGCGGGGGTCCGGATGCTTCCCGCCCCCGGTGGGCTTGCCCCGCCGGAGCGCAGGGTCGCGGGGGGTCCGGATGCTTCCCGCCCCCCGGTGGGCTTGTTTCGCCGGAGCGCAAGGTCGCGGGGGTCCGGATGCTTTACGCCCCCGGTGGGCTTGCCCCGCCGGAGCGGAAGGTCACACCAGCCGGCAGATAGGTCACTCCTGGACCGGGCCTGTTTCCTCATCAAACTTGCGCTTTGGCGCATCACGGTGCATATTGTTCATTCAATCCAACAAAAGAACGACGAGGCGGAAAATGGAAGCGTTGAAGAAATCGAAAAAGTTCGCCGGCCCGGCCGGCCCGGTAGTGCTGGTGATCATGGACGGGGTCGGCATCGGAAAACACGAAGAGGGCGATTTCGTCCGCGCTGCCTCCACGCCGACCATGGACTGGCTGAAGGCCAATACGGTCAATTCTCAACTCAAGGCCCACGGCCGCGCCGTCGGCCTGCCGTCGGACGAGGACATGGGCAACAGCGAAGTTGGCCACAACGCCATCGGCTGCGGCCGCGTTTTTGATCAGGGCGCGCAGCTTGTGAACAATGCCATCGCCTCGCGAAGCATTTTCGAGGGCGCGGTCTGGAAAGAATTGATCGCCAACTGCAGGGCGAACCAGTCCACCCTTCATTTCATCGGCCTGTTTTCCGACGGCAACGTCCACAGCCATATTGACCAGCTCAAGGGCATGCTGAACGAGGCCGCCGCCGAGGGCATCGCGCGCGTATGCCTGCACCCGCTTCTCGACGGCCGCGATGTTCCGCCGACTTCCGCCCTGACTTACATTGACGACATTGAAGCCTTCTTCGGGGAAAAGAACGCAGCCGGCAAGACGCAGTTTCTGATCGCGTCCGGCGGCGGCCGCATGGTCATCACGATGGACCGTTACAACGCCAACTGGAGCATGGTGGAGCTGGGCTGGAAGACCCACGTGAAGGGCGAGGGGCGCTTTTTCGCAACCGCGCGCGAGGCGATCGAAACATTCCGGAATGAAAAGCCCGGCATCATTGACCAGGATCTGCCTCCGTTCGTCATCGCGAAGAACGGAAAGGCCGTCGGACCGATCGTTGACGGCGACAGCGTGATCTATTTCAACTTCCGCGGCGACCGCGCCATTGAAATGTCGCGCGCGTTTGAGGAGGACAATCTGGAATACTTCGACCGCGGCTCGCGGCCGAAAGTGAAGTATGCGGGCATGATGGAATATGACGGCGACCTGCACATCCCGAAGAAATTCCTGGTGGAGCCGCCGGCCATTGACCGCACACTGGATGAATACCTGATCAAGTCCAGCGTCACGCAGCTCGCCATCAGCGAGACGCAGAAATACGGGCACGTGACCTATTTCTTCAACGGCAACCGCTCCGGGAAATTCAGCGATACGCTGGAGGATTATATTGAGATTCCGTCTGACATTGTGCCCTTTGAGCAGCGGCCGTGGATGAAGGGCGCGGAAATCACCGACCGCGTGATCGCGGCCATCGAAAGCGGGAAACACAAGTTCATCCGCCTGAACTATCCCAACGGCGACATGGTCGGCCACACGGGAATATTCGAGGCTGTCCGCATAGCGGTGGAAACCGTGGACCTCTGCCTTGCGCGGCTGATTGAGGCGGTGAAGAAGGCCGGCGGCATCATGGTGATTTCGGCTGATCACGGCAACGCGGACGACATGTACGAGCGCAGCAAGAAAACCGGCCAGCCGGCGATTGATCCGCACACCGGCGGCCCGCAGGCCAAGACCAGTCATTCGCTCAATCCCGTCCCGGTTTATATCTATGCTCCTGCAAACAAGGATCAGATCAAGCTGTCTGACGCCAAAGACCTGGGAATCGCCAGCCTTGCCGCGACCTGCATAAAGCTGCTGGGCTTCGAGCCGCCGGCGGATTACGCGCCCAGCATTGTGGATGCCGGCTGAAAATGCGCGATATCGGACATCTGATCTCTGAAAAAAGCGCGGGCCTTTTCTGCGACTATGCGGTGACGCAGGGCATGGTCTGTCACCCCGAGAAGGGCGATGACGGGGCATGGCACATCTGGGTCGAGGACGAGGACCTCCTGGAACCCGCCGCGCAGCTGCTCCGTGATTTTCAGAGCCATCCGGAAGACCCCGCGTATCTGGCTGCGGAAGGCGCCGCCGAAGAATTCATGACCGAAGCGGAGAGAGCCGAGAAGGAGGCCGCAAAGCGCACCTTTGATCGTGACCGGTTGTGGGCCGGACGCACGGGCCGTCTGACGGCTGTACTGATGGGCGTTTCCATTCTGGTCAGCATAGTTTCCATGCTTGGCGCGCGCACTGATCTGGTCCGGTTTCTGTTCATCACCGGGGTTTATGAGCAGGGCAATATGATCCAGTGGATGCCGGGCCTGCCTGAAATCCGCCACGGCCAGATCTGGCGGCTCATTACGCCGATCTTCCTCCACTTCGGCATCTGGCATATCCTCTTCAACATGATGTGGCTCCGCGATCTCGGAGGAATGATCGAGCGCATCAAGGGCCCGTGGTTCCTTGGGATTTTCATCGCCGTTGTTGCATCGCTCTCCAATATCGGCCAGTTCTACGTGTCCGGCCCGCTGTTCGGCGGGATGTCCGGCGTGGTGTATGGAATGCTGGGATATGTCTGGATGAAGGGCCGATATGATCCCGGCTCCGGACTGTTTCTGCATCCGACAACGGTAACCATGATGATCGTCTGGTTCTTTCTCTGTCTCACCGGCCTGATGGGTCCGGTCGCCAACACCGTTCATGGAATAGGCCTCGGGCTGGGAGTGGCCTGGGGCTATATCTCCGCCCGCCTGCGCCTGTAATGATTGGATTGAATTGCCTCCGCAGATGTTTCATACTTCTCATATGCAGAAGAGGGGATCAGGACTCATACTGGCGCTGATGATTCTCCCGTGTCTGGTCTCTGCGGGTCCGGAACCGGGAACGAATGAAATCACGCATTTGCGTCACGCCCTGTCTGCCATTGGCATGACGCCGGTGGACATGGGGTTCATGAAAGACCTCGGCAAGCCCCGCATCGCGCTTCCCTGCACACGGACGGTGCTTTCGTCGCCGCTGAAACTGCCGGCCCTGGCCGATGATCTTTATCGGGCCATGCTGGAAGAACCGGACAACCCGTGGCCGCTGTTTCATTCGTGGATGAAAACAAAATCCGCCGAAACAACGCTGACATTGGATGTCGTTCCGAAATTCCCCGGGTTGAATGATCCGCTTCAGCTGTTCTATGCAAAAGCACAGGAATCTTCGTTCCTGCTGGAGTCGGCCTTCGGGAAGCTGAGCTCTTCCGAAAAGGAATATCTGGCCTGCACGGTTCTTGCAGGAACATTCAATGCCGAAGATTACGAATCCACCCGCGAAGCGCTCACGGCCGCGGGCTTTTCATCGAATCTTGTTGCCGAGGTGATCGAAGAGGGCATGCATCTTGATCCGAAACCGAATGCCGACCGTTTTCTGGATGCGGTTGAAAAAATTGATTTCGGGGCGCTGATTGAGGCCGGGCGTATTTTTCACGAAGCGGCGGTCCAGTTGCGCGAAGAGGCTTCGGCCGAGACAAACTGGCCGGAATCGGCTGTCGTTTATGAAACGCCCCTGGGCAGAATTGCCGTGGGAACTGAATCCGACGACCATTATGATTCCCCGTATCTCCTGATTGTGGATCCGGCCGGCAATGACAAATACACGGAAGCATCGGCGCAGGGTCTGAAGGGCCATCCGCTCAGCGCGGTGTTGGATTTGCGGGGCGATGACACGTATGCGGGCCGGGGAATGATTGGCCCCGGAGCGGCGCTGTGGGGAATTTGCGTGATGGTAGACGCCGGGGGCAATGACTTCTATTCGGTGGAATACACCGGGCTCGGTGCCGGACTGTTCGGAGCGGCGTGGCTTGAAGACGGCTCGGGCAGCGATATTTACCGTGCCCACGCGCTGGCCGAGGGCGCGGCCTTTGCGGGAATTGGAGTGCTTCACGATCTCGCGGGCGACGATTTGTACCAGGCAGGCTTCAGCTCGCAGGCCTCGGCCGGTGTGCTGGCCATCGGTCTGCTGATGGACCGTGAAGGAAACGATCACTATCTCGCCGGCGGCCGCGAGCATGACTGGGAGCGGAACGACGAGCGTTTCATCTCGCTTTCGCAGGGGTGCTCCATCGGCATGCGGCCTTATGCGGGCGGCGGAGTCGCCGCGCTGGTGGATCTGGCGGGGAATGATGTTTACGAAGCCGATGTCTATGGGCAGGGCGTCGGCTACTGGTATTCCGTCGGCATGCTTCTGGATGCGGCCGGTCATGACCGCTACAGCCTGCACCAGTACGGGCAGGGCGCGGGCATTCATCTGAGCGCGGGTCTGCTGTGGGACGGGGAGGGAAACGATGTCTACAGCGGATATATTCTTGCGCAGGGTGCCGCCCATGATTACGCCGTGGGGATGCTTTTCGATGAGTCCGGAGATGATACCTATACCGCAGATCATCACAGCCAGGGCCGGGCGCTGAACACGGCCATGGCCCTGCTGATTGATTCCGCGGGGAACGACGCCTATTTTGCGCGCCAGCCGGACCAGTGCCAGGGCATCGGAAATCCGGGCGACAAGCGCGAGTATGGAAGTCTTGCCCTGCTGCTCGATCTGCAGGGGGCGGACCGCTATTCCTGCGGTGCGGAAGCCGGCGCGCGCCTTGAACGGCCGGATTTCGGAATCGTCTATGATCTGAAGGAGGAGCCATGAGAAGGCTCTTTGCCGTTTTTCTCGCGATCGCTTCGCCGGCGTTTGCGGAATCGCTCGATGTTGCCTCAATGAGTTTTGACGGACTCATGCTTCATGCTTCGCGATACGGGTCCACGGAACTCAAGCGCGAGCGCAAGGCGGCCGCGCGCTCGGAGCTTTTTGCGCGCGGGCCCTCGGCGCTGGAATATCTGATCGGCCATGCGGACAGCGACAACATCTGGTTCGGCATCTATGCCCAGCAGATGGTGGAAACCCTGCCGCCGGAAGAGTCCGCCCCGGTGCTGCTGGGTGCACTGGATTCAAAAAACAAAGATATCCGCAAAATGGCGATTTACTTTCTGGGATTCAACCGCACGCCGCAGTACGCGGACCGTGTGCTTCCGTTTCTGGAGTGCGAGCACGAGGCTGGCGCCGCCATGCGCACACTGGGGAAGTGGGGCGTCCACGAGGCCGTGCCGGGCATTATCCCGTATCTGCGCGATTCCGACGAGCGCCGCCGCATTGCCGCGGCCAATGCGCTGCATGACATCGGCGACCCGCTGGCGCTCCCCGCACTGCGTTCAGTGCGGCGTGACCGGTATTTCACTGTCCGCAGGGCTGTCGCGCGCGCGCTGAAAAGACTGTTCGCCCGCCGTGAAGTCTTGACGGACGAGTCCAAATGATCATCATTTCAATCCCATGAGCTGCGCGCTGGACAATATACGGGTGGTGCTGGTTTCCCCGATCTACGGGGGAAACATCGGCGCGGTTTGCCGCTGCATGATGAATTGCGGCATCAGCGATCTGGCCGTGGCTGCCCCGCGCGATGACGTGGATGAAAACGAAACCGTCCAGCGCGCCTATCATGCGGTGGAGGTTTACAGGAAGCGCCGGGTGTTCTCCACCCTGGAGGAGGCCGTGGCGGACTGCGGAGCCATCGCCGGAACGAGCGCGAGACGGGGACTCTATCGAAGCCATGCCAAAAGCCCGCGCGAGTGGGCGCCGGGCCTGCTGAAAAGCGCGCAGGGCGGAAGGGTGGCCCTGGTGTTCGGGTCGGAGGACAAGGGCCTGTCCAATGATCACCTTGCGCTTTGCACGCATATCATTCAGATCCCGTCGCACAGCAGCTATGTGTCGCTCAATCTTTCGCATGCGGTGATGATCTGCTGCTATGAGCTGTTCATGGAGTCGGGCGTGTTCGACGATCCGGCGGAAGAATGGTCGCCCGACGCGCCGTCAGAGCTCCGCGAGCGCATGCTGGGCATGTGGGAGAAGACGCTCTATGACATCGGTTTCATGAATGATGAAAAAGGAGATCACATGATGATGGGGCTGCGCCGGATTTTTTCTCGCGGGCAGCTGACGGTCAATGACGTGAAAATCCTGATGGGCATCGCCCGCCAGACGCAGTGGTTTGTGAACCGGCCGCGGGCCCTGAAGGGCGACGGGTCCGCGCCGCCCGCGGAAGAAGTTCAGGATGAAGATTGACTAACTGCGGCCGGCCATCTAAAAAAGGCGGATATTGAAGTAAAACGCTCAACGCAAAGGAGAGAGCTGTGATTGTAACAACGAAAGAACTGTTCAAGCATGCCTACGGCAAATATGCCATCGGCGCGTACAACATCAACAACCTCGAGCAGACCATGGGCTTGTTCCGGGGCAATCTCGACAGCAAGGCGCCTTTCATCATCCAGATTTCCAAGGGCGCCCGCTCCTACACCGACAAAATCATGCTGGAGGCCATCATTCGCGGCGCGGATCAGCTCTTCCCGGATGCGGTGTTTGCCGTTCACCTGGATCACGGCGATGAAGAAACCTGCTATGACTGCATCAACAGCGGCTTTTACAGCTCCGTGATGATTGACGCCAGCGCCGAGCCGTTTGCGAAAAACATCGAGATCACCAAACGCGTCGTGGATGCCGCGCACGCGAAGGGCATTGTGGTGGAAGCCGAACTCGGGAAGCTGGGCGGGGTGGAAGAGCATGTATCCGTCAGCGAAGCCGATGCCAAGCTGACCAATCCGGCCGAGGCGGAGGAGTTTGTGAAGAAAACCGGATGCGACAGCCTCGCCTGCGCGATCGGCACCAGCCATGGGGCGTTCAAGTTCAGCGGCTCGCAGGGGCTGCACTTTGACGTCATTGCGGAAATCCAGAAACGTCTTCCGGGCTTTCCGCTGGTCATGCACGGCTCCAGCTCGGTGCCGCAGGATGAAGTCGCGCGGATCAACGCCGCCGGCGGCGATCTGAAAGGGGCGAAGGGCGTGGATGCCGGCCAGTTCAGGAAAGCCGCCGAACTGGGCGTCACCAAGATCAATATTGATACGGACGGCCGCCTGGTGTGGTGCCGCGTGCACCGCGAGGCGTTCCGCGACGATCCGAAGAACTTCGATCTTCGTCCGCCGGGAAAAATCTTCATGAAGGAATACGCCGCCTTCATCGCCCAGAAAAACGAATATCTGGGAAGCGCCGGGCAGCTGGACGCCGTGCGCAGGATGCTGAAGGCGTAAGCGCATCCAGATCGTTCAACGGAGAGGAGCCTGCGGGCTCCTCTCTTTTTTTGAAAGTTCCAATGGCTGGAACTTTCCCGGGAAAAACTTCCAGGGACTGGAACTTTTCTCCTGCGTCGGTTTGGACTTGAAAATATTACGGCAAGGTTGCCTAATCATGCCATGAATACGCATGGAGCAGAGGCCCGCACCGCCATTCTGAAGGTGCTCAGTGAAATCCGCGAGCCCGCCGGCGCAACCCGCATCGGCGTGGAACTCGGCCGCGCCGGCATCAACCTGAGTCCGCGCACGGTGCGGTTTCATCTGCGGCAGCTCGATGAGCAGGGGCTGACGGAGCTCATCAGCCCGCGCGCGGGACGCGTGATCAGCGAGGCCGGCCGCGAGGAACTGGCCCATGCGAATATTGTGGAACGCGTGGGTTTCATTGACGCACGTGTGGATGAACTGGCCTACCAGATGGATTTCAGCTTCGAAAAAAGCGCCGGCACGATTATCATGAATACGGCTGTGATCCTGAAGCGGGAGTTGTCGCGGTCGCTGGCCCAGATGGAGCCGGTTTTTGAAAAGGATCTGGGGATGGGCGGCCTGCTGGCCCTGGCGTATCCGGGCGAGACGCTCGGCCGCCTGACGATCCCGCCCGATTGCATAGGCATCGCCACGGTATGCAGCGTGACCATCAACGGCATTCTGGTGCGGCACGGCATCCCCGTGGTCTCACGGTACGGAGGCCTGCTGGAGATCCGGAATTTCAAGCCGGTGCGTTTTGTTGAGCTGATCGAGTACAAGGGAACCACGCTGGATCCGCTGGAGGCCTTTATCGCGGCGCGCATGACCAAGGTGCGCGAGGCGGCCCGGACGGGGGAGGGGATCATTGGCGCCAGTTTCCGGGAAGTTCCCGCCAACGCGCGCGCGGCGGTCAAGAAGCTGCATACCCGCATGCAGGCCGCTTCGCTGGGCGGCATATTTGCCATTGGCGAACCGCACCGGCCGCTCTGCGGAATTCCGGTCCCGGACGGGCGGACCGGAGTGATCACCACGGCGGGGTTGAATCCAGTGGCCGCGCTGCAGGAATCTGGGGCGAGGATTCCGCTGCGCTCGCTGGCGTCGCTGGAAGATTACGCGCGCTTCAAGCCGTGGCGCGATGTCTGCCGTCAGTATCGCAGGGGCTAGAGCCGCCTGGCGCGGAAAATCTTCACACCGTCCGGCGGGCTGTTGGTGAAGAGCTGCATGCCGATACGTCCGCCGTCGTTTGTTTTCCAGGAGGCCCATGGGAGCGAGGGAGAGGCGGCGGTTTCCAGCACAAAGCGGTTGGTGTCGGTGGTCCAGAATTCCACGGACTGCGGGGAGGATATCTCGCACCAGAAATCGCCTTCGTTCATGAATGCGCCGGTAACGCGCTTGAAATGGGCATAAAAGGCCCGCGCGGCTTTCGCATTCCGGATGAACATCACGTTTTCATCGTTTCCGTTTGTGTAGACCAGCGCGGTGGCGGTCCAGTTGGCCGAGCCGTGAATCAGCATTGGATTTTCCCCGAACGGATCAATGACCATGTACTTCGAATGGATCAAGTCGCTCTCTCCGGAGTCAAGGGCGGAGTAATCCTCTTTTGAATAGGCCGTGAGCATGTGCACCCGGTTGGTGGTGGCATAGTTCGGCGCGTAGAGCAGGTTGGTGTAGATGCTGCGCGAGTCTTCGCCGGGGTCGGTGTCGCTGCGCGGCATGACGCCGTGAATGCGGACACCGCGGTCCGCGGCGGCGATCAGCTGCTGGGCAATGCTGCTCAGCGTGAGCTTGTTGAGCGTAAAGACGATCTGCTCCTGAGCCTGGGCAATGGCATTGGTGATGTCGCGGGCGGCATTGTTTCCCTCGTAGGATTCAGGATAGGGGGCGAAGCGCACCCAGCTTTCCTCGTCGCCGGGATCCAGCCGGAAGGTCATGCCGTCATGCGCATGAGACTTGGTGGAATGATCATGAAACCGGCCCGCAAGAAGTTCGCGCATTTCATTTGTGTAAATCGAATAGAGCAGGGGATTCTGCGCCAGCAGCGCGATGTTCCACTGGGCCGAACCGGCTGCCGTCGTGAAATTCCATGAGGCCGCGAACACCTGCCGGTTGGTTCCGCCATAGTCGAAAAGCCCGAGCTTGTGATGCATGACGGGATAGTCCGAGGAATCATCCTGCACAAGCACCAGCGGATTGACCGGCCGCGCCGCCAGAATGGCCAGCGAGTTGGTGCCGTCAAAGAGAGCGGCTGTGTCCACATAGGGGTCGGTGACGAAGCTCACCGAAGCTCCGCGCGCAAGGGCCGCGCTGATGGCGTTGAGAATCAGGCCGGCCGTCGTGCCGGCCGAGAAGGTGTAGGTGGCCAGAGCGGCCTGATGGCCGTTCTGCAGGGCGTTGATGCGGTCCAGCAGCGCATCGCGAATGGCCCATTCCTCAGGATCGCTGGTTGTCGAATAGGTCTGGTCCGGCAGGTTGAAGATCACGGTCCACGCGCCGCCGCTGATGCTGTCGGCCGCCGCCGTCGCGGAAAAGCTGAGCAGCATCGGGATGATCAGGAAGTACTTCATGGGATCAGGATGTTGAGCGCGCAGGGTTTCACATCCACTTCGACATCGGGGCCGGATTCGACAAGTTCCCCGTCCAGCTGGATTGGCGCAGCCTTTGCGCGGTGCACCCGCAGTGATTTGAAGCGGCGGGTAACCACCTCCGGCAGTCGGTCTATGCTCCCATCAAAGAGGCGGGGGAGATTGATGAGCAGCGCGGGCATGTCCTTGCGGTGCATGAGCGTCAGTTCCAGCCAGCCGTCGTCGGCGCAGGCCTTTGGCGCAATCTGCGCGCCCCCGCCGTACTGGGTCAGGTTGGCGGCCGTGAAAACAATCGGGTCGTTGCACCGCTGTGTTCTCCCTCCGTCCAGCGAGTACTTAAAGGGCTGAGGCTCGTACGTCAGGTATTCATAGGCGGCGGAAAAGACATACGGGAGAATCCCCCGCACCGGCATTTTTTCGAACGTGCGAACGAGGGCCGCATCCCAGGCCATGCCGCAGGTGACGAAGAACGGCCGGCCGTTGGCGACTCCGACATCAATGGCGCGGGTCCTCCCGCCTGCAAGCGCGTGTGCCGCACGCACCGGGTCGAGCGGAATGTTGAAATGCCTCGCGAAGCCGTTGCCGCTTCCGGTGGGGATCACGCCCAGGGCTGCCTGCTGACCGATGAGTTCGCAGCCGATGGAATTGACCATGCCGTCGCCACCGATCACCAGCACCACGTCGGCGCCGGCGGCCACGGCGTTTCGGGCCTTGCTGCGTCCGTCGTCTGCGCTGTGGCTGAACTGATGGATGATGTTCGGGCAGTGCGGATGCCATATCTGCTCGATGGCCGGCAGGAGCGCTGCAGCGGGGTTGCTGATCCCCGACCTGGGGTTGATCAGCACCAGCACCTGTTTAGCGGACAGTGTCATGAACGGGACTCCAGTCTTACAGAGTGATGATAGCAGTGAAGCCCCGGAGCGGAACAGACAAAAATCAGTGCATCGGGAGCGTGATGAAGATCACTGTGGCCTTGCCGGGTGCGCTTCGCACCTGCATATCGCCTCCGTGATCCCGGATCACGCGGGAGGGCACCGCCAGGCCAAAACCCAGTCCATGCTCCACGTCGCCCGGGCTGAAAGGGTCTCCCAGCTCTTTCCCCAGTTTTGCCTGATCCGAGCCTCCATCAAAGTATTCGATGCGGATGCTGAGCGCATCGCCGTTGTCGCCGCATGCGAGGCGAACGGATCCCTTTTCTGCGGCCACGGACATCACGCTGCTGCAAAGCACGGCCCGCAGCGCGGCGGGAAGCCGCGCGGGATGGCACATCAGCACGCCGCAATTGACCGTCATCCGGGCATCCAGCCGGATCCCTGCGCGAGAGGCCCACTGGGAAACCTCTTCGATGATCTGATGCAGCATGAGCGGCGCGCTGATCTGCCGCAGGGGTTCATGACCGCCCCTGGACAGCTCGCCGCACATGGAGACCATGCCGGTACAGTGCCGCACTTCCTGCAGAATCAGCGTGAGCTGGGAAGTCACAGATTCCGGCGCTGCGCTGTCCTCGCACTGCTTCAGCGCGGCCTGGACCGCCCGCTGGACTTTCCCCAGCGGATGCTGGAGATCATGCATGAGCTGGATGGCGAGGCTGGAAGCCTCCACTTTCTTGATCAGCAGCTGGGACTGGCTGGAGAGATCCCAAATGATCCCCTTCATTTCCTCCTCCAGCGCCTGTCGTCTTCGCCGCTCGCGCGTGCGGTCAACACCCTCGCGCACCACGCGATATACATCTTCCGGTTCGAACGGTTTTTCAAGATAGCAGCTGGCCCCGAGAGAAATGGCCTCTTCGGCCGTTTCGAGTTTCGGGAATCCGGTCATCATCACCACACTGATTTTATCGTCCAGATTGCGCATAGTCTTGAGCGCATCCAGGCCGCTTTCGCCGGGCATGACGATATCCATCAGGACCACGTCGGGTGCGCTGGCGCGGAAGATTCGCAGGCCTTCCTCGGCGGTTTCGGCATGAAGAACTTCGTATTCCCCTTCGAGAAAGGTCTTCAGCATGTCCCGGAGCAGCTTGTGGTCATCAACAACCAGAACCTTTCTCTGCACGGAGGTCGTTCCCATTTTCTTCTCCCCATTGAGGCTTCCATTCTGGGTAATTAACTAAGCAGGAACCGTGCCACCCCTTCTCAAAAGTGAGAGAGACCCTTGTTTCACTGGGTTTTTATCAGAAATGATAAGATTCAGAGGCCCAGCTCGCGGCGGAAGCATTGTGCTTCGTAAACCTTTCCGGCGGGGGTTTTAAAACGGATGCGGACCATGTCGCGCGGCTCTTCGCCGAGGATTTGCACATCAGCGCCCGCCTTAAGAATGCCCATGAGTTTGCCCGGATCGAGCAGGGAGTAGACATTAATGCTGTTTTCCAGTGTGATGGTCTGCTGTTCCAGCGCCGGTTTCACGGTGTCGGGGGCTGCGGGAGTGGGCACCGGCGCGGGAGCGGGAACCACTGCGGGCGGCAGCACGGCTGCCGGCGGAAGCGCCCGCTGCTGCATCTCTTCCATTCGTGTCAGCCGCGGAGCCCATCCTCCGAGCTTGTTTTTCTGGGCCTCGCGTTCAAGGCTTTTCAGTCTCCAGAGCAGAGTTTTCCCGCTTTTCCCGTCAGGCAGTTCGTCCTCCGTGAGTCCGAATATCCGGGCGTATCCGTTTTCCACCAGCGCCTCGCAGAGATACTTTTCCCCGACCTGGATCATGGCATAGTCCCGGTCCTTTTTGCTTCGGCCAAGGGCATCCTTGAGCTTGCTGTGGGCGGTGAAGCCGTTCGCCAGAAATTTCTGGGTGAACTTCGCCGCTTCCTTCCCCAGTTGAACCGTATCCTTTTCAGACAGTCCGAAATAGTCCGCCTGTTCCCTGACGCGTTCGGGCAGGCTGTTGTCCGACTCCGGAGCGTCCACGAAATAGAGGCGGAAGAGGTAACGCCGGCGGTTGTATTTCACGTGGAAGCTGTCGCCGTCATTGGCGGGATTTTCAACCAGTGTGCAGTTCGGATAGACCCGCCATTTCTTTGCGGCAAAGCAGGCCGGCGCGCCGAAGATCGAAACAAGCAGAAGCACCAATGGGAAGAAACGCCTCATCCCGGAACTCCTGTGAGTGCGCAAAGCGCGCGGCTGCCCAGCGTCATGGTTCCGGTTTCGTGATCAGCGGAAGGGGCTGCGTCCTCTGTGCTGAATTCAATTTTCCACCTGCCGCCCGCGAGGAGCGGGAGCGTGAAGATCACCTCCTTATCCGATGCATTGATCAGCAGAAGGATCGGGTCATCGTCCTGCACGCCGGTGGCTTTGCTGCTGCCGTCAAGCACGCAGGCCACGGCTTGTCCGTGCTCCCAGTCCGGGTCCTTCCCGTCCGGTCCGTACCAGTAGAGGGCATCGGGTGAACCGCTCCCGTTTGCGTGGTTTGGGAAGAGGATGCTGTTGAGGGCCGGATGCTTTTTCCTGAAGGCGATCAGCTGCCTGACGAAGGCATGCAGATCCGCATGTTCGTGAAGCAGGTGCCAGTTCACCCAGGAGATTTCGTTGTCCTGGCAGTAGGCGTTGTTGTTGCCTTTCTGTGTGCGGCCGAATTCATCGCCGGCCTGGAACATGGGCACGCCGCGCGCCAGCAGCACGGTGGCCAGCATGTTTTTCTGCTGGCGCCGACGGACCGAAAGAATCGTGGAATCACCGGTTTCCCCCTCAACACCCCAGCTGGAGGAATGATTGTGATTGTCGCCGTCGCGGTTCTCTTCTCCGTTGGCTTCATTGTGCTTGTGTTCATAGCTGACAAGGTCGTTCAGCGTGAACCCGTCATGGCAGCAGACATAGTTGATGCTTTTCTGCGGAGCCTGATTCTTCATGTTGTACAGATCGGGGCTTCCGGCCATGCGGGCTGCAAAGGCGCGCAGCATGTCCGGTTCACCCCTCCAGAAGCGGCGCACGTCGTCCCGGAAGCGGCCGTTCCATTCAGACCAGCGCTCATTCGGGAAGGACCCCACCTGATACACGCCGGCGGCGTCCCATGCTTCGGCAATGATCTTGGTGCTGCGGAGGGCCGGCTCCTCGGCGATATGCTCGACCGCCGGAGGGTTGGGGAGAACATCGCCGCTGGTGCCGCGGGTCAGGACGGAGGCCAGGTCGAAACGGAAGCCATCCACGCGCATATGAAGCACCCAGTAGCGGAGGCAGTCGAGAATGAAGTCGCGCACGACGGGATGATTGCAGTTTACGGTGTTGCCGCAGCCGGTGTAGTTGGCGTAGTGCCGACCGTTCTTTTCCATGATGTAGTAAATGGAATTGTCTATGCCGCGGAAGGAGTAGGTGGGGCCGCCGTCACCGCCCTCGGCCGTGTGGTTGAACACAACATCGAGGATGACCTCGATCCCGGCTTTGTGAAGCGCTTTGACCATTTCCTGGAATTCGCGGACCTGTCCTCCGCGTCCGCCGGAGGCCGCGTAGCGGGCGTTGGGCGCAAAGAAAGCCAGTGTGCTGTAGCCCCAGAAATTGCGGAGCGATTTCCGGCTGGTGTTTTCCAGATAATATTCCATCTCATTGAATTCCTGAATGGGCAGGAATTCAACAGCGGTGATGCCGAGATCGCGCAGATAAGGAATTTTCTCCTCAAAGCCGCGATATGTGCCCGGATATGAAACTCCCGACGAAGGATGCACGGTGAAACCGCGCAGGTGGGTCTCGTAAATCACGGACTGGTGCAGCGGGGTGGACGGATGCTGATCATCTTCCCAGTCAAAGGTGTCGTCGAGAATGACGCCGCGCGGAAAGGCGGCGCCGTTCAGCGGCTGGTCGCCGGGCTTCAAGCCATGCGGGTCAGCCCACTTCGGCGCGCCGGAGACAGCGAGAGCGTAGGGATCCAGAAGCCACTGTCTCGGATTGTAAAAGCGCGCTTCCGGTCCGTCGGCCGGGCCCTCCATGCGGTAGGCGTAGAACTGTCCGGCCCGGGCATCCTCTACATGGATATGCCAGATGTCGCCGACCCGGTTCAGCTCCGGCCGCAGTTCAATTTCGCGCGAAGGGCGCGCAGCATCCGGTTCATCGAACAGCATGAGCCATACGCGCCGGGCATGGCGGCTGCAGAGCGTGAAGCAGACCCCGTCATTCAGGACGCTGGCCCCGTAGGGAACGGGGAAGGCCGTGCGCGTATGAATTTTTCCGTTAAATGTTCTTTTCATTTTCCTTCGTATCCTTGTGTCCGGGGACAAACCATGCAAAAAGTTTTTTCACCCCGCGGCCGGTTCCTCGAATGGTGTGATAGCTTCCCTCCGCGGTAAACCGTGCCACACCTATGGTCCCGGCCACAGCCGGCTTCAGAAGATAATCGCCAACCGCTTTGGCCGAACTGTCTACAGCGCCGGTGATGCCGTCATTGAGCCGCTTCCAGAAATCCGGTTCTCCGGCCGCCTGCGGGGCCGTCACCATGATGCGCGGCCGGAGCGACGGCAGCACGTCCTTGGTGAACATGTCCTTCACGTCGGTGAAGAAATTCCCGGCATGGGCGGTGATGGACTCCGCCGCCCGGGCGCGGGTCCATCCGCGGTAGGCTGCGCAGCGGTCCATGGCCGCCCGACCGGCCACGGAAGTCAGCAGCCCGGCGCCGATGCCCTGCGCGATATCATCCATTACACGACCGACGAACGGGATTCCCGAAAACAGTTTGTCGAACAGGGTTTTCCCGAGGTTCAGCAGATTGACGGCCGCCACGGTTCTCAGCGTGTCGCGCAGAATCATCCACTGCTCGCGATGGAGCGGGCGCGCATTGTAGATGCGGGCGATGCGCACAACCATGCTCCCGTTCCGGTACAGAACCCCGGCCGCATCCAGGCTGTGATAGGGGCTGAGTGTGACTCCCAGCATGACATCCCGCACACTCCGGCGCACTTCATGGGCGGCCAGCCCGTTCAGCACGGCGAGCAGGGGACGGATGGCCTGCTCCTCGGCTGTGCGCGTGTCGCGGATCAGGTCATCGCGCAGGGGGTGGGAGCGCAGCGTGTCCTGCAGCAGGGCCATCTGCTGCTCTGCCGCCGCGGCCTGCTCCGGGGAGAGGCTGGGGTTGCCCGAGAGGCGCCGAAGATACCTGATCAGATAGCGTGTGTAGCTTGTGAGCTGCCGGTGAGAGGCTTCGGCAATGTTCTCCGGAAGCTCCGGCGGAGTCAGGACGGCCGGGAAAGACAGCCACTGGTGCAGGAGCCAGACCACGAGAGAAACCGACACCACTCCGACGATGAAAAGATAGCCCGCCGCGGCGCCTGCATGAAGATCGCGCAGCAGCACATAAAGCCGCAGCAGTTCAACAGCAGCCATGGCAATCAGCGCGAAGCTGATCACCCAGACAATTCGAACTGCAATATCCCAGATTCGCCTGAACATGATTGCCCTTATGAAAGCATGTGTTCAGGTTAGCTTGTGTGTCCGTGGCATCTCAAGTTTAAAGAGATGCGCGCAGGATCCGGAAGGCAATGTCTCTTCCCGTCAGGGGAATCTCAAAGTGCCACGAAAGAAAACGTCCGAGCAGCCCTTCGATTTCCCGGGCCTGCCGGGGCTGGCACCGCACGGCGCGAGCGCCGGAGGAGTGGCGGGCGCGCTGAAGGCCGCGCAGGGCCGCGAATATGTCCGGCGCAAGGCGCGCGGGCTCTTCCGGGCAGGTGCCGGCGCATGTCCTGCAGATCAGCCCGCCGCGCTCGTGGGAAAACCATGTGTCGTCCCGTCCCGGCTCGAGTTCCCGTCCGCAGTGCAGACAATCCTGCAGGCGTGGAGCCAGCCCCATGCTTTCCAGGAGCTTCATTTCCAGCCAGAATGTGTGCTCGGCCGCCGCGCCGCGGGCGGCCAGATCGTCCAGTGCTTCATCCAGAAGGCGCCAGGTGTCCGCATGTTCGGCGTGCACCGGTCCGATTCTGGCTGCCAGATCCGCGAAATAGGAGGCCATCGCCGCGGCCCGCCAGTCGGTGCGCAGGGCCGGCCGCATTTTCAGCGGACAGCATTCGCTGGCGATATGCAGTTCGCGATGCTCCCGGCCGTAGAACAGCAGTTCACAGGTGTAGAACAGATCATACTGGCCGAGAAAACGGCTTTTCGGCCGCCGGCCGCCTTTGATCATGGTGGACAGCCGGCCCCAGCCGGGCGTCAGCCAGGTGACGACGGAGGAGGTGTTGGACACCGGGGCGATGCGCAGGGCGATGGCATCGGTTTTCAGAATGCGTGACATCAGCCGCCTGTTCCGCTTCGAAGGCCCAGGAGAATGAGAGCAATGCTGTAGTAGATCAGCAGCGCGAAGATATCGTTGGATGAAGTCACAAACGGGCCCGAAGCGACGGCAGGATCCACCCTGAGACGGTTGAGCGCAATGGGCACCATTGCGCCGAAAACGGCCGCGAAGGTCATGGCGGAAAAAAGGGCCACCCCCACCGTAAGCGAAAGGAAAAGCGGTGTGTGCAGGTCGTTCTCGTGACCGGACAGGTGGATCAGATAGCGGGCCCACAGGCCGATAATGGCCGCGCAGGCAATCCCCATGATGGCCCCCGCTGAGATTTCGCGCCCCAGCACCTTGAGCATGCTGCGGCCCTCCAGCGTGCCCAGCGCCAGTCCGCGGACGACCAGCGTGGAAGACTGGATCCCGGTGTTTCCTCCCATGGCCATAACCACAGGCACGAAGAAGCTGAGCACCATGACCTGGGAAATATCATTCAGAAACTTCTTGAAAATGAAACTCGTCACAAACCCCGTGGCCAGCGTGATCAGAAGCCATGGAAGCCGCGCCCCGCATGCGTGCAGCGGGGTCATGGAGGTGAGTTCGGAGTCATCCGACCCGGCGAAGCGGAAGATGTCCTCGGACGCCTCTTCCTGCAGCACGTCCACCACATCGTCCACCGTGACCCGCCCAAGCAGCTGTCCGTCGGCATCGGTGACCGGCACGGCCAGCAGGTCATAGCGTGAAATGATGCGGGCCACCTCTTCCTGATCCGTGTCCGCTTTCACGGATACGACATCCTTGTGGGCGATGGCTCCGAGGGTGATCTGCCGGTTGCGGATTTTCAGGAGCTCCCACAGCCCGATAAAGCCTTTCAGTTTCTGGTCGTCATCCACGACATACGCATAATAAAACGCCTCTTCTCCCTCCATGAATGCAATGGCATCGAGAGCTTCAGCTACAGTCATATTCTCACGAACCGCGACCACCTCGGGAGTCATGATTCCGCCGGCGGTGTTTTCGTCGTACTTCAGCAGATTGCGGACGTCGCGGGACTCCTCTTCCTCCATGAGTTCGAGCACTTCCTCGGAACGCTCTTCGGGAAGTTCGGCGATCACGTCAGCCGCATCGTCGGGGTCCATTTCCTCGACGAGTTCGGCAAGCTCATTGTTGCTGAGAGATTCAAGAACCTCGTCTTCAGCAAGGCCTTCCAGTTCGGCCAGCACATCGGGTTTGAATTCTTCGTCAATGAGGGCAAAAACTCTGACACGCTCTTCCGGGAGCAGTTTCTGGAGCAGTTCGGCCAGATCCGGGGCGCGCCGGGAATCGAGCATTTCCGCAAGCTGGTTCCACTGCTCTTCGCGGATGAGCCTGCGAACCTCCCGTTTCAGCTGTTTCATCGTCAGCATTTGCGTCCAATCTGTGAGATAAAACAGCATTCTACTCTTACGCGGGACGGACTCGCAACAGCGTTTTTCCGTCAGTCGAAAAAAACCTGCGTCCTCTGAGATGAATATTCGGCTTTTCTGCTTTTATGAATCCGCGGAATGCTGTACTTTGCGAAACTGGATTGTCGAAAGGTTGTGGAGAAAACAGACAACGTGAGCACAAGCAAATCAGAGATTCGCGCGCGCTGGAAACCGGGGGCGGCCGTTCTGGGGGCCGCGCTGGCGGTTTATTATTTAACCCTCAGCCGGGTCTTTTATCCGGTTGAATCTGCCCATTATGTGGCGCTCCATCTGGGCTTGTGGCCATTCCCTCCGCTGTCTCATGCGCTGTGGGGGGCCTGCATCAGAATCCTGAACCTGCTGCCCGGCGGCGCACCGCTTTTCAATGCATTCAGCGGCATATGCGCCGCGCTGGCCCTGATGCTCATTTTTGTGCTGACCGTGCGTCTGAGCTACAGCGGTTTGCCCGAAAGATACCGCGATCCCTCCGTGCTGCGCCGTTCCCGCCTGATCGCGGGGTTCGCGGCATCAGCCGCGCTTGGACTGTCCGTCCCTTTCTGGTTCGTGGCGACAAGGGCCCATGTGGCAGCGTTTGACCTGATGCTTCTCTTGTGGGTGGTCTGGCTGCTGGTGCGGTTTCACGAAACCCGTTCAATGAAGCACCTGCTGCTGCTGTCGTTCTTCTGGGGTCTTGCGGTCACCGAATATCCGACCATGATCCTGCTGAGCGCAGCCATTGCTCCGGCGCTGGCCGTGGTGCTCTGGCGCGCAAAGATGCTCAATGCGAAAACCATCCTGCCGGCGCTGGGCTGCTTTATCCTGAGCCTGGGCGTTTATGTTGTCCAGGCTCTGCTTTATATCCGCCACCCCGCGTTCCAGTGGCAGGAACTGACAGGTTTCTTTCAGGTGCTCTGGTTCATCTGGCGCGAACAGTATCTGGCCCTGCGGGCAGGCATGGGTGCAAATGGATGGATCATGATACTGATCAGCATGCTGGTGCCGGCCCTGTCCCTGATCCCCAACACACTGTCCGGTTCGCGCACGGTAAAGTATCAGTGGACGCATTTCCTGCTCTATTCCGTGTTTGTGGTGCTGGCGGCGGTCCTCCTGTTCAATATATATCCGGCTCCCTGGCCGATGGTCAAACTGCGGCCGCTGCTGGTGCTTCCCTATGCCGTATGCGCCGTATGGATGGGTTATCTTGCCGGTATTCTGTATGCGGTGGTCTGTGTCCGGCAGAAGGACAACACCCGTTTTGCCCTTGCCCTCAAGAAATCCGCCAGCCTTGTGTTTGTTCCTCTGCTTGCCGCAGTCCTTGGCTTTGCGGCGGTTTTGAATTATGCGATTATTGACTCCCGTCCCGGAGACCGTGTGGCGAAAATGGCCTCCGGCATGGTGCGCGCACTGGATTCCCAGACATGGCTGATCACCGATGGACTGCTGGATGCAAACCTCGCCCTGTCAGCCGCAGAGCAGGGGATACCCGTCAATCTGCTCAATGTCCGCATTGCGGGCAAAAAGGGTTATCTGAACTATGCCGCTTCACTGTTTTCTTCCCCCCGCCTGCAGGGACTGGCCCGTATTGGCATTGTTCCGCTTCTGAAGGAGTGGATGCAGTTTGATGATGCATCCGTTGAACAGGTGGCCATCGCCACGGATGCAGATCTCTGGCGGTTCATGGGCAAGGATGCGGTGCCTGACCGGGGCATCTTCAAGGGCATGTCCGAGGCGATGGCCATGGATGCAGAGGAGTATTTCAGCCGGCAGCAGTCATTCTGGACCGAGGCGCGCGATCTGTTCGCGGGAGAAGTGAAGCCGAACAACATGGCCGCCTTCTACTGGTACTGGGCCCGGAGCCATCTTTCCAAGGTGGCGAACAACAGCGGAGTGCATCTGCATGATCTGGAGCGCCCCGATCTTGCCGCGCAGGCGTACCGCGCGGCGCGCCGGATTGATCCGGACAATCTCAGCGCCATGCTGAACCTGCACGCGCTGGCCGGAGCGGAGAAACTCCCGGAGTTTGAGGCGCTGAACAGGGAACTCGAGACGTTTATTGAGAACATGCAGGGGAAATACCGGCTGGACCGGCTGTCCGCACAGTATGGAATGATTCGCGATCCGCGCCTGTTTGTGCAGCGCGGCCTGCTGCTGGCGGCCAGCGGTCAGGCCAGCGCCGCGCTGTATGAGATGGAAAAGGTGGCTGAGCGTTCCCCTGCCAGCACCGATATGCAGATGATTCTCGCCGGCATGTACGGCGCTGATCAGCAGCCTGACCGGAGTGCCGCCGAGTATGCCCGTATTCTTGAGCGCGAGCCTGAAAATGCAAGGGCGCTGTCGGCCATGGTGCAGCTCAGTCTGCGCCGGCAGGATCCCGACGCGGCGGAGAAGTACCTGAACACCCTCAGCACGGTCTCCAATGTGAATCCGGTTGCTGTTCAGTACCAGCGGGCGCTGGTGGATGCCGCCCGCAACCGGATGACGGAGGCCATGGGCCGGCTCAGGGATGTGCTCCGCCAGCAGCCGGACAACCTGCAGGCGGGCATGACACTCATGCTGATCGCGCAGGCCGCGGGCGACACCCAGACCGCGGACGAAACCATGAATACCCTGACGGGCCGGATTAAATCCGAGCCGCGCCTGGCTCTCAGCATGGCCGTTATGGAACTTCAGCGCCGCAATTACAAAGAGGCCCGCGCCTATCTGGAAGGTTACATCCGGAATTTCCGCACGGATCTTTATGCGCTGGATCTGCTTCTCCGCCTCGATGCATTTGAGCGCAGAAAGGGCCGGGTTGAAGAGCATGTGGAGCAGATCCTGTCCATCAATCCACGGCATGCATTCGCGAATTATATGCTCGGCACGCTGCAGGTGGCCCGCGGCGAACTCGCGCTGGCGGAGGAATCCTACCGGGTGAGCCTTTCTGCGCAGGAGACGCCGGAAGCCATGAACGACCTTGCATGGCTTCTGCAGTCCCGCGGCGCCTATGAGGAGGCTCTTGACCTGGCCTACCGCTCACTGGCTGTTAATGACAGAACTCCATCCAGCTGGGATACCTATGCGATGGTTCTCAAGGGGCTGGATCGTCTTCTGGAGGCTGAGGAAGCCATAAACATGGCGCTGGGCCTGCAGCCGAACAATCCTGTATACCTCTACCATCTGGCGCTGATTCAGGAGGGACAGGGAGACTTGAAGGGGGCTCTGCAGACAGCTCGTCCGCTCCTGGATCGGGCGGCGGAGATTCCTCCGGAAACCTTTGACGGGATTCGCGATCTGATGTCCCGCCTGCCGCAATAGGAGCGTCACGAGGCAGCGGGCCGGTTCATCGCGGTCCGGATGAATCGAATATCCTCCAGCATCCGCGACTTTTCTCTGCGAGTCAGGCCTTTCCAGCAGACCGGCGTTTTTTCCAGCAGTGCGAGTGCTTTGACTTCCTCGGCAAATCGCTTCAGCGCCCTGCGGTCATGGCGGGCGGTCCGCGCCAGAAGACAGCTCAGCACCATCAGGGCCTCGCACCCGTGCTCCTGCACTTCAGAGCTGAATTCCACCAGGCAGCGGTCAGCTGCCTGACCCACCGTGAATTGCTCGGCCACGATGGCCGAGTAGAATGCTTCCATCACGGCACAACGCAGTTCATAATATCTGCTCATGATGCGCGTCAGTCCTTATACAGCACTTCCAGCGCGATGTTCGGATATTTTTCCATGAACTGTTCCATCACATGCAAACAGCTCTTGCAGGGATATAAATCGGTATAAAGCCGGATCCGGCCTGCTGCGTTGGTTTGCTTTCCGAGCTGCGCGGCAATGTCCTCAAGAATCTTGAATTCAGTGTCCACTTTCCGATCCCAGCAGTCCGGCCCGTTCACTTCACTTCTCCGGTTCACGCAAAGAGTTTCAAAAACGGCATTGGAAGGCGCGATGGAAATACCGCGAATCTGCATGACGGCCTCGTCCGACAGGTCATCCAGATTCTGAATGCCGCTGTGAGCAAAGTACTCCTGTTTTGTCAGTCCATCCGCCTTGGCGACGGCCCATGCGAAATTCTTGCGGTGCTGGAATTCCTCCGGTAGTTTTTGGCGGTGAATTTCGATGCGCGCTTGCACATGGGCATGAAGCGCATCTTTGGTCCGGCGGACCACCGGTTCCCTCCCATCCGCCAACCCTGCCGCCGCGGCGGCGAAAAGGAAAGCCGCTGCAAGTGTTTGTGCAAGAGCTGTTGAATATTTTCTCATTCCGTCTCCAGTCTTTGGGTCCCGGCGCGAAGGGGTTCTTCTATAAACCGCACCGCAGTCCATTCCGGGCAATTGACAAAACAGTTTAGTACAGCTTCTGTGCAGTCTCAAGAAATTGTTGCGTGCAGGAGTGGACAGAACCATGCTGCCGGTCTTCGAAAACGCTTTTCGGCATGCGCAGAAGATATTATACTCTGCGTATGTGGGAAAAGCTTTCTGCGAAGATGATGCTTGTGGCCGGAATTGCGGTCGGAGCTTTCGTTCAGGAGCAAACGATATCCGCGGCTTCGCTTGCGGAAGAGCTTCCGGGCGAAGAGGGGGCCGTCACATTGCAGGAGCAGGAATGGTCCGGCGAAGCCGCGCTAGTTCACAAAGACAGCCCGTCCTGGAGCGGGGAGGAGATGGTGCGGCAGGCGATACGGCTGGGCCGGCCGCTGCTGCCGGCGGCAGGAGAGGAAAGTGTTTCTGAAATGGATAAAAGCCCTGCCCTGCAGATCAGCACGGAATTTCTTGAGCGCCTTCATCTGAATCCGATGAAGGGCGGGGCTGTGGCCCGCTCAAGACTGGAAATGGATCCGGACACCGGCGGCATCGGACTGCGGAAGCTGGAGATGGGTTTTGAGGGTCGCGGCCTCTGGCTGATTCACACTCCCTCCACGGACGAGACCGAAGGCTCCATGGGCCTGGAGCTGAAACTTCGCTGGTGACTCCCCAATCATGCCGGGTTAGGAACGGCTGAGGAAGAAACGGGTAGAGCAAGGCGTCCATTACCGGAACCGACAGAGCGGTTCCCTCCACAGGTTTATGGAGGGTCGCGCTCCTTCGCGACCGGATCGTGATCAGAAGGTTTCGACGAAGCACAGCCCTTCAAACAAAAGATACCGGTTCTGCTTGACAAACTGACTGACTGGTCAGTATTTTGTGGCGCATGAGTATCCGGGAAGAGAAGAAGGAAGCCAAGCGGTCAGCGATTCTTGCGGCAGCCGAAGGCCTGTTCCGCGCCCGCAGATATGACGAGGTCACACTGGACCAGGTGGCGAAAAAGGCGCGCGTCGGCAAGGGAACGATCTATCTCTATTTCAGAAACAAAGAAGCTCTGTTCTTCCAGATGGTCACCGAGGATTTTGAAAGCATGCTCAAAACGGTTGAGCAGATTGCCGTTTCTGACCGCGACATCCGCCGCCGCCTGCTCGACATCTGCTCTGAAACCAGCGCCTTTTTCACTGCCAGATTCATGTTTCTCCAGATCATGCATCATGAAGAGCAGTTTCTGAGAAACCGGCAGATGCAGTCGCGCCTGAAGAAGGATCGCGACCGTCTGCGTGCGGCCCTTCACAGGGTGTTTCTTGATGGGATCCGCAATGGGGTGCTCCGCAATGATTGCCCGGCTGATGTGATGGAAATCGCTTTGGTGGGTGCCATGCGCTTCCGCAATATGTCCGCGTGCGAGACGGGGGCAGCTATTGACCTTGAGGCGATGATTGATCTTTTCCTTCAGGGCGCTGCCGCCTGCAATAAAAAGAGTAAACGGACCGTTTTATGAAAATGAATATCATCAGAATTTCCTGGGCATCCCTGTTGGCGCTGCTGCTTGGGGGCTGCGCCGTTTTCCAGCCGTCGGCTCGGAATGAAAAGGCCTATGCGGATTCACTGGGCGAGTTCAGGCTTTATGACGAGGCCCAGGTGCCGCACATTACGGCATGGTGGCTGAGTTTCAACGATCCGCAGCTCAACGACCTGATGACAGAAGCGCTGGCCCAGAACCTGTCGCTGCAGCAGGCCCGGGCTCGACTGCGCCAGGCGTGGCTGGTTGCGGAGAAGCAGGCTTCTGCCCGAAGAATTTCCGCCGAGGCTTCCGCCGGAGCGGGGGTTTCGGAAGAGCGTCGCGAGACCGAAGAGGGCTCAACAAATATTTCGGCGGAGAATTATTCACTGGGCCTCGCGGCGGCCTATGAACTGGATCTCTGGGGGCGTCTGGCCTCGCTGGACAAGGCAGCGGAACTGGATGCGAAAGCCAGTGAAGCGGACCGCAACATCATGGCCGGCACGGTGGCGTCCGAGGTCGCGCTGACCTATTTCAACATCCTTTGGCAGCGCGAAACGCTGGATATTATCAACGATCAGCTTGAGACTGCGCGAAAAAATCTGGAACTGATGGAACTGCGCTTCCGCAACTCGCAGGCGACCGCGCTGGATGTGCTGCAGCGCCGCGAATCCGTTGCGCAGATCGAGGCCATGATTCCGCCGGCCCGGGCGAACGAGGAGTCGCTGATCCTTCAGCTTTCCATCCTTCTGGGGAAAACGCCGACCGACTCTGTGAAAGTCAAGGGTCGAAGGCTGCCGCCGCTGCCGCCTCAGCCGGATGCCGGTCTGCCGGCGGACCTGCTGGCCCGGCGTCCGGATGTGCTGCGCGCGGGTCTCCGTTTGCGGTCAGCCGACTGGACCCTTTCGGCTGCGCGCGCCGACCGGCTGCCCTCGATCCGTTTGTCGGCTTCCGCCAAATACGCGAGCAGTGACACTTCGGCTCTCTTTGACAACTGGATTGCATCGCTGGCGGCGTCGCTGACCGGCCCTATTCTGGACGGCGGCCGCCGTCGCGCGGAAGTGCAGCGGGTGCGCGAGGTGGTGGCCGAACGGCTTGCGGCCTACAGGGAAACGGTGATCAGCGCCGTAGGCGAAATCCAGGAAGTTATGATTCGTGAGAGCGGACAGACGGAATATCTGAAGGCGCTCGAACGTCAGCTCGCGGCTTCGCTTGCGACACGGGAGGAGGCGCTTGAGCGTTATAAGAAGGGGCAGGAGAATTATCTGACTGTCTTGAGCGCGGAAAACGGCGCGCAGCAGGTCCAGCGGCAGATATCACTGGCGGCGCATGATCGTCTGGCCCACCGCGTGAAACTCTATCGTGCGCTGGGCGGCGACTGGAATGCCATTCTGGATGAAACATCTTCGACAAATGAGAGGAAAAACCATGAATGACCGGATGGATTCAAAAGGCAAAAGCAAATCACGCATGCGAGCGACATTCGCCCTGCTGGGGTTGGCCATCCTTGCGGCGGCGGTTTTTGCGGCCGTTGTCATGATCAGGAACAAGCCTCGCGCGGGCAGGCGCGAGGCCATGCGCGTGATCCCGGTGGTGGAGGTGATGAATTTGGCCGCGGAAAACCGTCAGGTGAACATTGAATGCGCCGGGACGGTGATTGCCGCCGATGAAATGGATGTACAGCCGCTGGTGGCCGGGCAGATCCTGAAGGTTCATCCCGATCTGGTGGAGGGCGGCGTGATTCAGGCGGGCGAAGTGCTGGCGGAAATTGATCCGGCGGATTACGAGCTTCAGGTGGCTCAACAGCAGGCTGCACTGGACAAGGCGGAAAGCGCTCTGCGCCTGGAGCAGGGGCAGCAGGCGGTTGCCGAACGCGAGTGGGAACTTCTGGGCGATGAAGGCGCCAGTCGCAAGGACCGCGAACTGGCGCTCCGTAAACCCCAGCTCAAGGCCGCCCAGGCCGCGGTGGATGCGGCCAGAGCATCGCTTGAACAGGCGAAGTTGAATGTGGCTCGCGCCCGTGTGACGGCACCCGCCAACGGCGTGGTGGCGGCGGTGTATGCCGATGCAGGCGACCGCGCTGTTCCTGGTCAGCCCATAGCCCGCATTGTGAGCACCGACCGCTATTATGTCCGGGGTTCCGTTCCCGTCAATGCCCTGCGGTGGATTGATGTTTCCTCCGGCCGGGACGCCTCGCCTGCCGCAATTCAACTTTCATCGGGAGCCGTAAGGGAAGGCCGTGTGGTTCGTCTGCTGCCGGATCTTGAAGCGGGCAGCCGCATGGCAAGAATTCTGGTGGAGTTGCGCGATCCCCTTGACATGTCCGGGAATTCATTGGATGGCAAGGTTCTGCTCGGGGATTATGTCCGTGTCACGGTGAAGGGTCGCGAATTGAAAGATGTCCTCAGTGTCCCTCTGGAAGTTCTGCGCGACGGCCGTGAGCTCTGGTGGCTGGATGGGGATGCGCGCCTGCACATACAGCCTGTGGATATTGTCTGGATGGGCCGGTCTGAAGTGTATGTCTCAAATGGGAATCCGGATGGCTGGCGCCTGATAGTTTCTGATCTGGGCACCCCCATCGAGGGCATGGAACTGCGCATCGCGGGCGAGGGGGAAGCCGGAGGCCGTCCATGAGCAGTGATGTCATGCCTCCGGAGGCAAGCGGACCCATCGCATGGATGGCCCACAACCGGGTTGCGGCCAACCTGCTGATGATGTTTTTCTTCGTCGGGGGTCTGGCGGCCTTCCGGTTCATCAAGCAGGAGGTTTTTCCTGACATGCAGGAGAACATTGTCACGGTTTCAGTCTCGTATCCGGGAGCCAGTCCGGAGGAAGTGGAACAGGGCATCGTGCTTGCGGTCGAAGAGGCCTTGAGCGGGCAGGAGGGAGTAGACGAGATCCAGTCCACGGCCAGCGAAGGCCATGCCGTCATTCAGGCCACGCTGCTGGAGGGTGTGGATTCCATCAAGGTATATCAGGATCTTAAAAACGAGGTGGACCGGATCACAACTCTTCCGGAAGACTCCGAGGAGCCTGTCACCACGCTGGAGCAGCACCGGCGCGGGGTTATGACGCTGGCTCTGTTCGGCGAGGCCCGGGAGACGTCGCTGCGGCAGCTTGGGGAGCAGGTGAGGGATGCGCTGCTGGAGGATCCGGATATCACGCAGGTTGATCTCGAAGGCGTTCGTCCACTCGAAATCAGCATTGAGATTCCACAGGAGAATCTCCGGCGCTACAATCTGACGCTCCAGCAGGTGGCGAATATTCTCAAGACCAAGGCGCTGGATCTGCCGGGCGGCGGGGTCAAGACACAGGGCGGCGAAATCCTTGTGCGTGTGGTGGAGCGCCGCGATTTCGGGCACGAGTTCGCCGACATGCCGATCATTACCGGTCCCGACGGCTCAGAAGTCCGTCTGAGGGACATTGCCGCAGTAATTGATGGATTCGAGGATACTGACCAGTACGGCCTTTATAACAGAAAGCCCTCCGTGCAGCTTGAGGTCTATCGCGTCGGGGATCAGACTCCGGTGCAGGTGGGCAGAGCGGTTGAGCGTCGGCTCGATATGATCCGCCCCGGCCTTCCGGACGGAATCGAGATCGCCGTTATGCACAGCATGGCCAGTGTTTATCAGCAGCGCGTCACACTGCTGCTCAAGAACGGGGCCATCGGACTGGTGCTGGTTCTCCTGCTTCTGGGCGTGTTCCTGGAACTGCGACTCGCGTTCTGGGTCATGACGGGGATTCCCGTTTCCTTTCTTGGTGCGCTCATCCTTATGTACTTCTGGGGCGTTTCTATCAACATGATGACCCTGTTCGCTTTCATTATGGCGCTGGGCATTGTGGTGGATGACGCCATCGTGGTGGGCGAGAATGTCTATCATCACTATCAGGAGGGCATGCCTTTCCTGCGGGCGGCGGTGCACGGCGCCCGCGAGGTTGGCACTCCTGTTGCCTTCAGCATTCTGACAAACATAGTGGCCTTTCTCCCGCTTGCCGTGCTGCCCGGCATGATGGGGCGCATCATGAAGATGCTTCCAGTCGTGGTGGTTTGCACCTTTGTGCTGTCATGGATTGAATGTCTGCTGATATTGCCATGTCATCTCGGCCATCACCGTCCGCGCGAGCGGACAGGCTTCAGCAAATGGCTCCACGAGCGCCAGCAGGGGTTCAGCCTGCGGTTCCGCCAATGGGTTCAGACCCGGTATGGCCCGTTTCTCTCCCGCTGCCTCACGCACCGGTATTTTGTTGTCATGACGGCGTGCGCGCTGCTGATTGTGACGCTGTCTTATGTGGCCAGCGGCCGCATGGGTTTTGAAATGTTCCCGCGCATAGAGAGCGATTATGCGTATGGCTCCGTGGTGCTGCCTTATGGCGCGCACATAGAGCGGACCCGCGCGGCAGTTGACCGCATGATGGATGCCTCGCAAAAGGTTGTGGACGACTGCGGCTGCACACAGCTGGTCAAGGGGGTCATTGCCAATATCGGCCGCAGCGGATCACATACAGCGGATGTGCGGATCTATCTGGCTGATCCGGAAATCCGGGAGAAAATCATGAGCACGCAGCAGTTTGTGGAGCGCTGGCGCGAGGCCATCGGCGAAATACCCGGGATTGAAAACATGAAGCTGATGTCGGACCGCGGAGGGCCCGGAAGCGGTTCGGCCTTGACCGTGGAATTGCGACACCGGGATGTCGATGCGCTGGAGAAAGCGGCGGCCGATCTGGCGCGGGAACTGGAGCATTTCCCGCGTGTGTCTGACATTGATGACGGTGTGCAGCGAGGCAAGCAGCAGATGGATTTCCGTATTCGACCGGAGAGCGAAAGCCTTGGCCTTCACGCCGCGGATGTTGCCCGCCAGATACGAAATGCCTATGAGGGGGCCGAGGTTCTCCGCCAGCAGCGAGGACGCAATGAAATCAAGGTTAAAGTCCGCTATACGGAAAACGAGCGCGATTCAGAGGATGATATTCGGAACCTTATCCTGCGGACAGCCTCTGGCGGAGAGGTCCCTCTTGAGCAGGCTGTTACCATTCAGCGCGGCCGAGCCTACACGACCATCACTCACAGGAACGGGCAGCGCACCATGACGGTATCCGCGGATGTCCGTCCGCGAGCGCAGGCCGGCCAGGTGATCGAAGCCCTCGATCGCGAGACACTGCCGGCCCTGCTGCAGCGTTATCCGGGTCTGAGCTACAGCTATGAAGGCCACCAGGCGGAGAACCGCAAGAGCGGCGAAAGGCTTTCCATGCTGATTCCCGTCACCCTGCTGGCAATCTACGCCCTTCTGGCCGTGCCGTTCCGCAGCTACATGCAGCCCCTCATTGTAATGGTCAGCATTCCCTTTGGGGTGGTGGGAGCGGTGGCCGGTCACCTGATCATGGGATACAACATGAGCATGATGGGCCTGATCGGAATTGTGGCCCTGTCAGGCGTGGTGATCAACGATGCCCTGATTCTTGTCGACTTCGTGAACCGTGCAAGGGAGAAAGGGATGCCGGTCAAGCAGGCGGTGGTTCAGGCCGGCATTCAGCGTTTTCGCCCGATTATGCTGACCACGCTGACCACCTTCGGCGGACTGGCGCCGATGATCTTTGAGACTTCAAGACAGGCCCGCTTCATGATTCCCATGGCTCTTTCGCTGGGTTATGGACTGCTCTTTGCTACAATGATCACACTTGTTCTGGTTCCCTCCCTGTACATGGCGATTGAGGATATGCGGAGCGTGTTCCTGAAGAAGGCAGATCCGGCCGCTTGATGCGCACGTCGGTCAGGAACATAAACCTTGCCGAGGGGGCTGTCGGGCCGCTGCTCGTCCGGCTGACCATCCCGATGATCGGCGGAATGTTCGCCATGTCTTCGTTCCACCTGGCCGACACATGGTTTGTGTCGCGGCTGGGGGTTGCGGAGCTGGCGGCCATGACTTTCACATTCCCCGTGGTCATGGTGGTGGGGTCCGTAGCCATGGGTCTGGGCATTGGCATTTCTTCCCTTGTCTCCCGCGCACTTGGAAATGGACGCCATGAACGCGTGAAGAGGCTTTGCACGGACGGCTTTCTCCTCTCACTCTCGACGGTCATTCTCCTCGCTCTGATCGGTCTGCTGACAATCAGTCCGCTGTTTCGTATGCTGGGCGCAACAGACGACGAAATACACCTGATCCGGCAGTATATGGTGACATACTACAGCTGGGTCGGCGTTCTCATTGTTCCCATGGTGGGCAACGGAATCATTCGTGCCACGGGAGATACTTTCTGGCCGGCGGTCACGATGGTCGTCAGCGCTCTCTTGAACATTGTTCTTGATGCATGGCTGATTTTCGGCGGGCTGGGTGTTCCTCCGCTGGGCTTGAAGGGGGCCGCCCTCGCATCGGCTTTATCGCGGGCCATCGGCATGCTCATCACGTTCTGGGTTCTCGGCTCGCGCAATCTCTTCACGCTGCACTGGCCCGGTCTGCGGACGGTGGCCGGCTCCTGGGCGGAACTTCTTTACATTGGGGTGCCTTCCGCCCTGACACACATGCTGATGCCCCTTTCTGGAATGGTCACCACCCGGCTGATTGCCATGTATGGAGTGGGCGCTGTCGCGGCCTGGGGCGCCGCCGACCGGTTGATGCATTTCTCCTTTCTCATTCCGATTGCGCTGGGCAGCGCCCTGGTTCCTTTTGCCGGCCAGAACTGGGGTGCCGGTCGGCAGGACCGTATCCTGTACGGGTGGAACCGGGCCAATCTGTTTACACTGGCTTATGGCGCGGGCAGCATGATGCTGGCATGGCCGCTCGGCCTTCCTCTGGCTCGACTGTTCACGCATGATCCGGCGGTTATGCGGATGATTGCCGGATTTCTCCGGATAACGCTGACCGGTTCGCTTCTCATTCACACCGCCGTGCAGGGGGGCTTCCTGCTGAACGGCATCGGCATGCCTCTGCGTGGTGCGATGCTTTCCACGTTCCGCCTGCTCGCGCTGCAGGTGCCGCTGGCCATCGCGGGAAACCGGATGCTGGGCCTCTATGGTGTCTTCTGGGGCATTGCGGTTGCGCAGCTCATTGCGGGATCTGCCGCATGGGCGTGGATATCGGCCATCCTGCGGTCTACCGGGCATTCCCGTCTCAAAGCAAAGATCATGGGAAATCTGGGTTGAACTGTGGCGCCGCCGGTGGCATGCTGTCTGCCTGTTTTTGAGGCGGATGAATAATGCAGGACAGGAAATTCAAACCGGCGGTTTTATGGTTCACCGGGCTTTCGGGCTCCGGCAAGAGCACCATAGCCGAGAAGCTCGTTGCGGATCTTAAGGCGGCCGGGCAGGAACTCGAGTATCTCGACGGAGACCGCGTGCGCGAGATTTTCCCCCAGACCGGCTTCACGCGCGAGGAGCGCGATCTGCACATCCGGCGCATCGGTTTCATTGCCTCACTTCTTGAAAAGCACGGAGTGCTGGTGGTCGCATCGTTCGTTTCGCCCTATCGCGAGGCTCGCGACGAGGTTCGCCGCCGCTGCCGGCATTTCATTGAAGTTCATGTTTCCACTCCGCTGGAGGAGTGCGAGCGCCGCGATGTGAAGGGGCTTTATGCCCGCGCGCGAAAAGGGGAAATCAGCCATTTTACAGGGATCAGCGATCCCTACGAGCCGCCCGAAAACCCCGAAATCGAGCTGGACACGGCCTCTGGAATTTCCGTGGAGGAGGCCTGCCGGCGGGTGGTGCAGTACTTGAAGGATCACTGTCTATGAAAACGTATGCGATGACACATTTGAAGCAGCTGGAGGCGGAGAGCATTCACATCATTCGCGAAGTGGCCGCGGAGTTTGAACGTCCGGTCATGCTTTACTCGGTGGGCAAGGATTCCTCTGTCATGCTTCGCCTGGCCGAGAAGGCCTTTCACCCCGGCAAGATACCTTTCCCGCTGCTTCATGTGGATACGACCTACAAGTTCCCCGAAATGATCACCTTCCGCGACCAGATGGCAAAGAAAATCGGGTTTGAGCTTCGTGTGCACACCAATCAGGCGGCCATTGACGAGGGCTGCGAGCCTTTTGGCTACGGCACACAGAAATGCTGCGGCCTGCTCAAGACGCAGGCGCTGCTGGATGCACTGCGGGCCGGCCAGTATGACGCGGCCTTCGGAGGCGCCCGCCGCGACGAGGAGAAATCCCGCGCCAAGGAGCGTGTGTATTCCTTCCGTGACAGCTTCGGGCAGTGGGATCCGAAAAACCAGCGGCCCGAACTCTGGAATATCTACAACGCGAAAGTCAACAAAGGCGAATCTATCCGGGTTTTCCCGCTGTCCAACTGGACTGAACTGGATGTCTGGCAGTACATCTATATGGAGAATATTCCCGTTGTGCCCCTGTATTTTGCAAAAGAGCGCGAGATTGTCGTACGCGAGGGGCAGTTGATCCCCATTGATCCCCGTTTCCCGATCCCGCGGGGGGGCAAGGTGGAGAAGGTGATGTGCCGGTTCCGCACGCTGGGCTGCATCCCCTGCACCGGAGCAGTCCGCTCTTCGGCAAAAACAATTCCCGAAATCATTGAAGAGATGATGACCATTCGCATTTCCGAGCGGTCCACGCGCGTGATTGACCATGATGCCGAGGGCTCCATGGAAATGAAGAAACGCGAAGGCTATTTTTGAGGAGCACGGCATGAGCACCATTCAGGAATTTCTCGCGCAAAACGAAAAAAAAGAGCTGCTCCGCTTCTCCACCTGCGGCAGCATTGATGATGGAAAATCCACGCTGATCGGACGCCTGCTTCATGACTCGAAGAATGTCTATGAAGATCAGCTGGCCTCTGTGAAGAACAGCTCGCGTGAAAAGACATCGGATGAAAAAATCGATTTTGCCCTGATCACCGACGGCCTCAAGGCCGAACGCGAGCAGATGATCACCATTGATGTGGCCTACCGCTATTTTTCCACCCCGAAGCGGAAGTTTATCATTGCCGACACCCCGGGGCACGTGCAGTACACGCGCAACATGGCCACCGGCGCATCCACGGCCAACCTCGCCATCCTGCTGATTGACGCCCGCAACGGAATCAGTGACCAGACCCGTCGCCATGCCTTCATTGTTTCCCTGCTGGGCGTGCCGCACATTGTGGTGGCCGTGAACAAGATGGATGCCGTGGACTACAGCGAGAAGGTGTACAATGAAATCAAGGAGGGATTCGAGGCGTTCTCCCACAAGCTTAAAATTGTGGATATACGCTTCGTCCCCATCAGCGCCCTGAAGGGCGACAATGTGGTGTCACGCAGCGCTCGCATGCCCTGGTATGACGGGGAGAGTCTGCTGGAGCTGCTGGAGACGATCTACATTGGAAGCGACCGGAATCTCGTGGATCTCCGCTTCCCCGTGCAGTATGTCATCCGGCCGGACATGAGCTACCGCGGCTATGCCGGAACGGTCACTTCCGGTGTAATTCGCAAGGGCGATGAGGTCCTGGCGCTGCCCTCGATGAAGAGCAGTCGCGTGAAATCCATTACCACTTTCGATGGCGAAATCGAAGAAGCCTGTGCCCCCATGTCGGTTGCAGTGACGCTGGAGGACGAGCTGGACATCAGTCGCGGCGAGATGCTGGTCCATCCGCACAATGTCCCGCAGGTGTCGAAGCATCTGGATGCGATGCTGGTGTGGATGGGCGATGAGCCGCTGGATCCGGGGAAGTCCTATTTCATCAAGCACACCACGCAGGTGGGCCGGGTCCGCGTGGACCAGATACGCTACAAGGTGGACATCAACACCCTCAGCCGCACCAGCGATATGTCCGGCCTTGTGCTCAATGAGATTGGCCGCGTGGCCCTGACCTCATTCCGTCCGCTGTTCTGCGATTCCTACACCAAGAATCGCGGTACCGGCTGCTTCGTTCTGATTGACACGATCTCCAACGCCACCGTTGCGGCGGGTATGATTCTGGATCGCGAGCCGGAAAGCCAGATGCCGGTGCGGATGACACGCGGCAAACCCGGCGCTGAAATGCACCACCGCGAGGGCCGCATTGCGCTGCCTGCCCGCATGGAGCGCTACGGCCAGAAACCCGCCACCATATGGATCACGGGGCTGGTGGCCTCCGGGAAGACGGATGTGGCCTATGCCCTGGAGCGCAAATTGTTTGACCTCGGGGGAACAGCCGTTGTTCTCGATGGCGAGAATGTCCGCATGGGCCTCAGCAGCGAACTGGATTTTTCTCCGGAGGGCCGGGCTGAACATCTGCGCCGGGTTTCGGAAATGGCGCGGATGCTGAACGATGCCGGACTGCTTGTCATCTGCGCGTTCGTTTCTCCGACCGCTTTCATTCGTGAACAGGCGTCGGAAATCATCGGCAAAGACCGTTATCAGGAAATCCATCTGGATGCGCCCGTGGAATGGTGTGAAACCCGCGACCAGTCTGGACTGTACCGCAGGGCCCGGGCAGGGGATGTGGACAACCTGGCGGGGATCAATGCGCCTTATGAAAAGCCGCAGCATCCTGCGCTTCGCATTGAAGCCGACAAGACCGGCGCGGAACCGGCGGCGGATCTCATTGTTGCGCATCTGCGCAAGACCTGCATTTTCCCGTATGTTCCCGACCGGACGTGAGCCGCGGGTTTATTCTTTCGGTTCGGCCAGATAAACCATCGTCCGGCCTTCGTTGCGCGCGCGCCAGGTGACTTTCCGCCCGGCGGTTTTGGGGTCGCGATCCTCGTAGTCGTTGCTGGTGAGCATTTCAGCCACTCCGTCAATCGAAGGCAGTACAAAAATTTCCGGGTCCCAGTTGTTGTGATAGCCCATCCAGCAGACCGCGCCGTCCCCGACATCCGGCTCGACATCGTCGAATTTGTTGTTGGTGAGCTGGACCACCTTTTCTCCGTCGTACAGATAGATTTCAAAGTCGTCCCCGTCAAACCCCTGCCACACCACAAGCTTTCCCGATGCGCGGACATGAGAGTCATCTTCCGGATTGTCACTCAGTTTCTTGATGGCCCCGTCCTGCCAGACGAAAATGTCGCTCTCCACAGAGGGGAATCCCTGCCATGCGATCATATCCTCTGTGATCACAGGGGCAATGTCATCATAACGGTTGTCGGTGATCTGAGTGGTTTCCCGGGTGTCATGATCATACAGGAAGATTTCATAGTCTTCCCCGTCCCACCCGTACCAGACCACACGATTCCCGCTGACCTGCGGCGCCATGTCGTAGAATTCATTGCTGGTGACCTGGGTGGCTTCGCCGTTGTTCCAGACCATGATTTCCCAGCCCAGCGGCCACTGCCGGTCTGTCTGCCACGCAATGGTGGTGTCCGAAAGAGAAGGATGGGCGTTGTCGCGCCCGTCATTGGTGAGCACTTTCACTTCGCTCCCGTCCCAGAATACAATGTTGTCTCCGCCTCTTCCCGGTTTAACTTCTTTTTTCGGTGCGGGTTCCTCCGGGGCTGCTGCAGCCGCTGTTTCGGTATCTGCGGGGACGGCGTTTGTGCCGGCGGGAACACGCGGCTGCGGTGCGACATACTCGGCTCGCTTGCTCCCGGCAGTCCAGACTGCCCTGCTTCCATGCACACGGGGATTGAGGTTCCCTGCCACAAGCGCGGACCCTTCGGTCAGGGGCTTGACGGTCCCGTTCTGGTATATGACCACTTCGGACTCAGCGTTGTCCGTGCCTTCGCCGGAAAGCGACTGCCACGCCACCAGACCTGTGCCGCTGATGACCGGATCACGGTTGATGCGGGTCTCGTCTGCGATCTGGCGGATGTCGTACTCCGCCCCTGCTGTGAATTGGAATACAATGCACAGAAACAGAGCCAACTGTGTAAAGCTGTCGCGTATCCTCAATTTATTCCCTGGCCAGAACATGAATCCTTAAAATTTGCCTTGAATACATAACAGAAAAAACAAGAGAAGGGCAACACTATCCTTACAGAAAAATGCAGGCCTGCGGCCGGCCGTCTCTTTCCCTGAATCGTTGGCTTGTTTCCCCTGTGCCGATCTGGCAGGATGACTCGCGCGCAATGAAGGATTTTCAGACAGACGAACTGGGCATCATCGCCGGCCGGGGTGTTTATCCCCGGATCCTTGCGGCGTCCGCCAAGCAGCAGGGTGTGCGGCGGGTGTTCGCCGCCGCTTTCAGGGGTGAAACCGACCGGCGCATCTGCCAGGTGGCCGATGAGGTGTCCTGGGTTCATCTGGGAAGCCTTGGAGCCCTGCTGGATGCCTTCAAGGCGAGCGGCGTCAGGAAGGCCGTCATGGCCGGGCAGATCAAGCCCACGCATCTCTTTCAGCTTCGCATGGACTGCCGCATGATTGATCTGCTGAAGCGGCTCCGGGAAAGAAATGCCGACACCATTTTCGGGGCGCTTGCGGACGAGATGGCCTCCATCGGGGTTGAACTTCTGCCCGCTTATCTTTTCATGGAAAGCTCCATGCCGGCTCCCGGCCTGCTGACCCGCAAGGCGCCTTCGCAGAGGGAACAGCAGGATATTGAACTCGGCCTGAAGGTGGCCAAGGCCACCAGCTGCCTGGAAATCGGCCAAACGGTGGTGGTCAAGGAGGGAACCGTTCTTGCGGTGGAGGCTTTTGAGGGAACCGACAAGGCGATTCTGCGCGCCGGCCGGCTGGGCGGCAGGGGCGCCGTGGTGGTCAAGGTGGCCAAGAAGGGCCATGACATGCGTTTTGACATTCCCGTAATTGGTTTGCGCACTCTGAAGACGCTGCGCAAAGCGAAAATATCCTGTGTCGCCCTGGAGGCAGGCCGGACCATTCTTCTTGAGCGCGAGAAGGTGATTGCCGAAGCCGACCGGATGGGCCTCTCGATGACGGCTGTCGCCATGGACTGAAAGGACGAAGTATGCCGAAAAAAACAATCAGGGTCGGTGTGGTGGGCGTGGGCAGTCTCGGCCAGCACCATGCGCGCATCTATTCCGAACTGCCGGGCGTGGAACTGGCGGGCGTTTACGATGCCAGTCCGAAGACTGCTTCCGCGGTGGCGGCCAGGCACCAGACCCGGGCCTGTGATTCGCTGGAGGAACTGGCCTGCAATATCGATGCCGCCAGTGTGGCGGTGCCCACCACCCTGCATCGCGATGTGGCCGCCGTCCTGCTGAAGGCGGGGGTGCATCTGCTGATTGAAAAACCCATTGCCGCGACCACCGCCGAAGCGGAGGACATCGTGGCGCTGGCGCAGAAGCAGGACCTGATCCTGCAGGTGGGGCATATCGAGCGGTTCAATCCGGTCATGAAATTCCTTGAGGAAGCCTCGCCGAAGCCGCGCTTCATCGAGGCGCATCGCCTCGCTTCCTATCCGCCGCCGCGCGAGGGGCTTCATCCGCGCGGCACGGAGGTCAGTGTGATTCTTGACCTGATGATTCACGACATTGAAATCATTCTTCATCTTGTGAATTCCCGCGTGAAGGACATTCATGCGGTCGGCGTGCCGGTGCTCAGTCCCACCGAAGACATTGCCAACGTGCGTCTCCTGTTCGAAAGCGGATGCGTGGCCAACATCACGGCCAGCCGGATCAGCAGCGAGCGCATGCGCAAAATCCGCGTGTTTTCCGAGGATGCCTATATCTCGCTCGACTACCAGAATCAGGCCGGAAAGATGTTCCGGCGGGAGGGCGGGGGAATCGTTCCTGTGGAGGTCCCGATCGAAAAGGGGGACCAGCTGACCCTGGAACTGGAATCGTTCATCGGATGCGTGGCGCGTCATGGGGACCCCGTGGTGAGCGGGGATCACGCGGCCGAGGCGCTGCGCCTGGCCATGCGAATCATCGCGATGGTGCAGAAGGGCAGTTCATGAGCCGGTCCCTGCTGGTCATAGCCGGCGAAGTCTCCGGCGACATGCATGCCGCCGGGGTGGTTCGGGAACTGCAGAAACGCGATCCCGAAATGAAGTTCTGGGGTGTCGGCGGAAGCCGCCTCCGCGAGTGCGGGATGGAAATTCTTTATGATGTGAAGGACATGGCCGTGATGGGGCTGGCGGAGGTTCTCCGACGCTATGGTTTTTTCAAGCGCGCACTTGATCATGTGCTGGAAGAGGCCGCCCGCCGCCGCCCGGACGCTGTTCTTCTGGTGGATTATCCGGGTTTCAATCTTCGCGTGGCCGAGCAGCTGAAAAAGGCCGGCCTGCCCGTGATCTATTATATCTGCCCGCAGGTCTGGGCATGGCATCGCTCGCGCATTCGGAAGATCGCGCGCATTGTGGATCACCTGCTCGTGATTTTTCCCTTTGAAGTGGATGTTTTCAAAGACACCGGCCTGCGTGTGGATTTTGTCGGCCATCCCCTGACCGACGCGCCGGAGGAAACGGTTTCCGATCTGCCTTGGCAGGGCTCTCCCCGTCTTGCGCTGCTTCCGGGAAGCCGGAAACAGGAAATACACCGAATCCTTCCGGCCATGCTCGGAGCCGTGGAAAAGCTTCGGGTGGAGCATCCGAATCTGGCGGTTCTGGTCGCCTGCCCGTCGGATCAGGTTGCGGGCTGGGTGCAGGAATTCGCCGGTCCCCGGAATAATCTGTTCAGGGCCGTCACGGGAAAGACCCGCGCGGTTCTTCGCACGGCCCGTGCCGCGCTGGTCAAGTCGGGCACCTCAACCATTGAGGCGGCCCTGGCCGGCTGTCCGATGGTGCTGGTTTACAAAACCTCCTGGCTGACTTATGCGCTCGGACGCCTGCTTGTACGTGTTCCGCACATCGGCATGGTGAACATCGTGGCGGGTTGCCCGGTTGTTCCGGAACTGATTCAGCAGCAGGCCACTCCGGATACCATTGCACGGGCGGTCAGCCCGCTTCTGTCCCACACCTCCGCGCATGACCGGATGAAGCAGGATCTATTTGAGGTCCAGAAGCTTATGGGTAAAGGTGGCGCCTCGCTTCAGGCGGCCGAACTGATCCTCGCGGACATCGAAAACTCCCGCAAGTTGTAAAAAATGAGAAATCCGCTTGCGTTGTGTTTCCAGCAGACTTATCGTAGACCCCGAAATCTGATAAGAGGGCTTTATGGCGCGTATTCTTTTGGTTGATGATGAACCCAGCATTTTGAGTGTGTTGAGCACTCTCCTCCGCGCGGAGGGGTATGAAGTGGTTCCCGCTCTGGGCGGAGAAAAAGCACTCGAGGAATTGAAGGGAAAACCCTTCGACCTCATGATTTCAGATATCCGAATGAGCCCCATTGACGGAATGCAGCTTCTCAAGGCCGCGCGCAAGGACTGGCCTAAAATGGCCGTGCTGATGATCACCGCCTACGGCTCGGTTGAAACCGCCGTCGGAGCCATGAAAGTCGGCGCCTTTGACTATATCACCAAGCCCTTCAAGGTGGATGAACTGCTCATCACCGTGCAGCGCGCCCTTGAATACAACAACGCCATGGCCGAAAACGTCACCCTCAAGTCCCAGCTCGAGGCTCGTTACCAGTTTGAAAACATCGTGGCCGAAAGTCCCGCCATGCGCAAGGTCTGCGAGATGATCGAGCGCGTCGCCCCGACCGATGCCACCGTGCTGATTCAGGGGGAAAGCGGAACCGGCAAGGAACTCGTCGCCAAGGCAATCCACTCCTACAGCAAACGCAAAAACGGCCGTTTCGTTGCCATCAACTGCGCGGCCATGCCGAAGCCGCTGCTGGAATCCGAAATGTTCGGACACGTCAAGGGTGCTTTCACCGGCGCGTCCTCCGACAAGGAGGGACTCTTCGAAGTCGCCGCCGGAGGCACACTCTTCCTTGATGAAATCGGATCCATGCCGCTCAGCATTCAGGGCAAGCTGCTGCGCGTGCTTCAGGAGCGCGAAATCCGGCGTGTGGGTGGAACCGCGACCGTGCCCGTGGATGTCCGGGTGCTCGCCGCCTCCAACTGCATGCTCGAAAGCCTCATCGAAGAGGGACGGTTCCGTGAGGACCTCTACTACCGCCTCAGCGTCATTCCCATCGAGGTGGCCCCGCTCACACAGCGCAAAGAGGACATCCTGCCGCTGGTCTATCATTTCCTCCGCACCGAAATCGGACCCGGAAAGGATCTGCCGGAAATTGACAGCGATGCGCAGCTCATTCTGGAAAACTACACCTGGCCCGGAAACGTGCGCGAGCTGGAAAACGCCATCCGCCACGCCGTCACCTTTGCCAAGGGCGGCAAAATTACCGTGGCCGATCTGCCGGCCAAAATATCCGCCACGGTCCCGGCGACGCCCGCCGCCGCCAGCAGCCCGTCCGCCCAGTACAAGGGCAAATCTCTCAAGGCCTTCCTCCGCACCAAGGAAAAAGAATATCTCTCGCAGGTCCTTGAAACGGCCGGAGGCGACAAGGAGGCCGCGGCCAAGGCCCTCAAGATCAGCCTTGCCACGCTCTACCGCAAGCTGCCGGAAGACTGATTTTTTCCAATCATTGGAACTTCGGTGCAAAAAACTTCCAATGATTGGAACTTCTTGGAGAAAAACTTCCAATGGTTGAAACTTTTGAAAAAGTCCGCCTCGGCATCAGCACCTGCCTGCTGGGGCAGCCCGTCCGCTATGACGGACAGCACAAACTCGACACCTTCCTGCGCGACACGCTGGGCCGCTTTGTGGAATATGTTCCCGTCTGCCCCGAAGTCGAATGCGGACTGCCCATCCCGCGCGAGGCGATGCGCCTTGAGGGCAACCCGGATAATCCCCGTCTGATGACCCATAAAACGCGGCGCGACATCACTGAAATGCAGCAGGCGTGGGGGCGGAAAAGGCTGAAGGAACTTGAATCGGAAGATCTGGACGGATACATCTTCAAAAGCAAATCGCCCAGCAGCGGACTGTTCCGGGTGAAGGTCTATCAGGAATCCGGCATGCCCGTGAAGCAGGGCGTTGGAATCTGGGCCAGAATGTTCACAGAAAGGTTCCCTTTGCTTCCGGTTGAAGAGGAGGGCCGGCTGCATGATCCCGTCCTGCGCGAGAATTTCATCGAGCGCATTTTCGTGATGCGCCGCTGGCGGAAAATGCTCGCGGAAAACAGTACGCGCGGCGGACTGGTGGAATTCCATACGCGCCACAAGTATCTGATCCTCGCGCACAGCTCGAAGGCCTACAGTGATCTCGGGAAAATCGTGGCGGGCATGAAGGGCCGGAATCTGAAAGAAGTTCAGTCGGAATATCTCGCAATCCTGATGCCGGCGCTGACGGTGACGGCCACGGTGAAAAAGAGCGTGAATGTCCTCCAGCACATGCAGGGCTATTTCAAAAAGCAGCTCACCGCTGACGAGAAAAAGGAAATGTCAGAAACGCTGAACGAGTATGCCCGCGGATTCATCCCGCTGATCGTTCCGGTCACCCTCATCCGGCACTATGTCCGAAAATACGGCGAACCGTACCTCGCGGACCAGTGGTATCTGAATCCGCACCCCCTCGAACTCCAGCTCCGCAACCACGCCTGATCAGTGTTTCCGCTGGCAGGACGGGCAAATGTGCGTGGAGCGCTGGCCAACTTTGATGCGTTCAATGTTTGTCCCGCACCGCGGGCAGGGGAGACCTGTCTGACGGAACACGTTCAGTGCCTCGCGGTTGCGGCCGGATTCACCGTCCGGAAGCTGAAAGTTTGCCTTCCCGTGCCCGAGCGATGTTCCCAGATTGCGGATGCCCTTTTTCAGCACCTTCCGGACAGCCTTCAAAAGCGCGTCGGATTCGGACGTTGTGAGGCTGTCTGACTTTCGCTGTGGATGAATCTTTGCCTCCCATAAAGCCTCATCCACATAAATATTCCCCAGTCCGGCAATGAAGGTCTGATCCAGCAGAAGCGGTTTCAGGATGCGCGACTTTGCATGAAGCCTTTTATGGAAATCCCTGACTGGCTCCAGCGGTTCGGGGCCCAGTTTGCTCAGAACCGTTTCCGGGTCTTGTGTCAGCCGCCAGCGCCCGAACTTGCGTGTGTCGTGAAAGCGCAAAGTCCGTCCGTCGTCCAGCTTGAGGAGCACCTGATCATGTTTTGTGATATCAGCGGGCCGGCCAAGGAAAAGCCTGCCGCTCATGCGGAGATGGACCAGAGCGGTCCATCCGCCGGACAGACCCATGACCACGAACTTTCCCCTGCGACTGATATTCTGGATCGTCCTGCCCTTCAGAATGCGCGTGAATTCTTCAACCGATGGCTCCTGAACAGACCGCATCCAGTGTACAGCAACGCTGGAAATCCTCCGCCCGCAGATTCCCTGATCCCGCAGACTTAGCACCACCGTTTCAACTTCTGGCAGTTCCGGCATAGGTCAATATTGCCGACAGATCCGTTTTCGTCAAAGATGAAAGCGCAGGGGCGCTGCATCTCTGATTCCGGGGCTTGCCAAGAAGATGAACACGTTGTAGTTTCTCCTGATTCAAAAGCGGAGAGATGGCCGAGTGGTTTAAGGCGCACGCTTGGAGAGCGTGTGAGGGTAACACCTCCCTGGGTTCGAATC
>JAKQHR010000020.1 GCA_029557905.1 Verrucomicrobiota bacterium | reverse complement strand
GAGTTTGCCTGAATGCCGATTGATGATTGATGAGCGGAAGACAGGGGATAGAAGTCAGCGGAAGAGATTATTTTAGCCACAAAAGGCGCAAGGGGCGCAAAAGGGAGATTGGGATATGGCGAACAGAAAAAAAGCCCGCTCAGACGGCGGACCCAGCTCCTTCGGCGCTTGCACACTTGCGGGATGGCCAATGAGTAGAGTCAGACTATAAGGAATGGATTGCTTTGTCAATGATCGGAAGTCGCAGACATCTGAACTCCGCTGAAAGAGGATATAATGTCAGAAGAAAATAGCAGTCCTTATGTAACAACCCCCAGCTATCTGGAGGCGGTGCAGTCACAACTGCCCGCCTTGCAGCTGCTGATAAATATGGGCTGGGAATACCTGAGCCCGGAGGAGTGTTTTGAGCTTCGCGGAGGGCGGCTGGGCTCCGCGTTGCTGGAGCCGTTGCTGACGGATCACATCCGAAACACCTGCCGCTTTGAGTTCAAAGGGTCCGTCCACCCATTCACGGAAAATGCGATTCAGGCCGCCGTGCAGGAGCTGAAGAAGCAGCGCCCGACCGGGGCCACCTGGCAGAATGAAGAGGCGTATGATCTTCTCTGTCTGGGGACCAGCGCCCCGCAGACGATTGACGGGGACACGAAGAGTTTCAACATCAGGTATGTTGACTGGGGAAAACCGGAAAACAACAGTTACCACTGCACGGCGGAGTTCAAGGTGGAACGCATCGGCCACCAGAAGCATTACATTGCCGACATTGTTCTGTTTGTGAACGGCATTCCGGTGACGGTGATGGAGTGCAAGCGCAGTGCGTATACTGATCCGAATAAGAAACCAGTGGATATGGCCATCGCCCAGCTTGCCGATTATCAGGCGCCAGACGGCATTCCACAGCTTTTTCTTTACAGTCAGCTCCTGCTGGCGCTGGCCCGTGACAAGGCGGAATACGGAACAACCGGGACTCCGCGCAAGTTCTGGAGCGGCTGGCGGGAAGAAAACGCCGATGCGGAAATTCGTGATTTGATTGGGATCACCCTTCCCGATAACCAGCTGAACAAACTGCTGGATGACGGTCCGTTCAAGGCGAACCGGCAGGCGTTTGAGAAGCTGCTGAAGGAAGGCCGGATGATCTATGAACAGGATCGCACGTTGTATGGAATGTGCCGACCCGACCGACTGCTGGAGCTGATGTATCAGTTTATTCTTTTCGATAATGGCATAAAAAAGATTGCCCGCTATCAGCAGTTTTTCACTGTGAAAGATATTTTAAAGCGGGTCTGCGCCGCGAAAAACGGCGAGCCGCGCAACGGCGGCGTGGTTTGGCATACTCAGGGCAGCGGCAAGTCGCTGACGATGGTGATGCTGGCCAAGGCGCTGGCCCTTTCCAAAGCGATTGAAAGCCCCCGGATTATTCTGGTGACCGACCGCGTGGATCTCGATGATCAGATTTGGGGCACATTTGCCGCCTGCGGGCTGAAACCGGAACAGGCGAACACCGGAGCCCACCTGGTCGAAATGCTGACCGACGGAAAGCGGCATGTGATCACGACGCTGATCCACAAATTTGCAGCCGCTACCGCCGGCAGCGGACTGAAAGAAGCGGACCCAAACACATTCGTGCTGGTGGATGAAAGCCATCGAAGCAATTACAGCGAACATCATGCCCGGATGAAGCTGGCGCTCAAGGGCGCCTGTTTTATCGGGTTCACCGGGACTCCGCTGGCCAAAGACCCGAAGAAAAACACCTTTGCCCAGTTCGGAGAGCTGTTTAAGCCGGCCTACACCATTTCCCGCGCGGTGCGCGATAAAGCGGTGGTGCCGCTGGTGTATGAGGCGCGTCATATCCCCCAGCCGGTCCAGAAAGCCGAAATTGACGGATGGTTTGAGCGGCTGACCAGTCCGCTGAATGAAGAGCAGAAGGCTGATTTGAAACGGAAGTTTTCATCTGAGAAACAGCTTAATAAAGCCGCGCAGAAGGTGCGGATGGTGGCATGGGATGTCAGCCTGCATTATTCGATGGCCTATCAGGGCACCGGGATGAAGGGTCAGCTTGTGGCCCCGGACAAGGAAACCGCCCGCCTGTACAAGAAGCTGCTGGATGAGTTCGGCATGGTGAAAAGCGAGGTTCTCGTTTCCGGGCCGGCCGTCCGCGAGGGCGAAGACAAAGGAACAGAAGCCTCTGAAGATGAAAAGGTTTTCTGGAAAGCGATGATGGATCGCTATGGCTCTGAAGAAAAATACAACAAGCAGTTGATCAATGCCTTCAAACACGGGGAGGAGCCTGAAATTATCATTGTGGTTGATAAGCTGCTGACCGGTTTTGACGCTCCGTGCAATACGGTTCTCTATCTGGCCCGTTCGCTGAAAGATCACACCCTGCTTCAGGCCATTGCCCGCGTGAACCGCCTTTATGAGGGCAAAGAGTACGGGCTAATTATGGACTACAGCGGCGTGATTGAAAATCTTGATGAAGCCATTGATTTCTACAGCAGGCTGGCGGACTACGACCACGCTGATTTGGTGGAAACCGTTACGTTCATCACCGATCAAGCCGCCAGGCTGCCCCAGCTCCACTCCGATTTATGGGAGCTTTTCGCCGGAGTCCGCGGCAGCACCGATCCCGAAGTTTTTCAGGAGCACCTGCGCGATGAAGAACGGCGCAGCAAGTTCTATGACCGCTTCAGCGCATTTGCCCGTGCCATGGGGCTTGCGCTGGCTTCCACAACGTTTCTCGAGCAAACCCCCGAGAAGCAAATCAACATTTACAAGAAAGACCTCAAGTTCTTCCGGAATCTGCGGGCTGACGCCTCCATCCGCTTTCAGGAACGCGTTGATTTCTCCGAGTATGAGCCGAAAATCAAAAAGCTGCTGGATACTCATGTCGGAGCCGGGGAGGCGGAACAACTCATCGAGCCGATTGATCTGCTGAACACCGAACAGCGCGAGCAAGTTCTTGAAAAAGAAGGTCAAAGCGCAGAGTCAAAAGCAGATATGATTGCCTCCGCCACACGGCATACCATCGAACACGAGTTTGAAAAGGATCCGGTGTTCTATCAGAAATTTTCACAACTGCTCGAAACTGTTCTGGCTGCACTGCATGAAAAACGGCTTCAGGCGGCAGAGGCGCTGGAACGCATAAAAGATATTGCGGTAAAGGTGGCCACGCATACCGGAGATGATGTGCCGGAAATGCTGGTCGGAAATGACATGGCCCGGCGCTATTTTGGAACGGTTAATGAAGAGATTGCCCAATATACAACCGACAAGCCCGATGTCGGGGCAACCATCGCCCTCGAAGTGGCTAAGCGGATTGATCGGCACAAGGTTCGCGACTGGAGGGATAATCACGACGCCCTCAACCGGATGCGCCGGGAAATTGACAGTATCTTTTTTGAGGTCGCGAAAGAGTTCGGGCTGAGCTTCCCGCTGGAAGTGCAGGACAAGCTGATTGACCGCTGCATTGAAATTGCGATTGCCAATGAAAGCTGATTCAACAACTGAAGGCATTCTTGAGTTCGGATCCCGACGGATTCCTTATAGCCTGATCCGCGGCCTGCGAAAACGTGTGCGAATTGCTGTAACTCCGGATATGGCGGTGACGGTTTCCGCGCCAGTTCGCGCACGGGATGCACAGATTGAAGAACTTTTGCATAAAAAGGCGCACTGGATCGTCCGCACACTGGACCGTATAAAAACTTTCCACCCATTGCCCGCGCCGAAACAATATGTGAGCGGCGAGACGCTTCTTTATCTGGGCCGGCAGTACAGACTGAAGATTGTACAGGGCGAGCCTGCACCCGCCAGATTAATAGGAAGATTCCTGCTGGTCAGCGTGGCGGATAAAGGCAGTTCCTGCAAAGCAAAACGATCTGTTGAAAACTGGTATCGCGAGCGGGCCAAAGATACGTTCCGGCGGTATCTGGAAAAATGCACCAAGGTGACCGCCCGTCACGGAGTTCCTCCTGCGGAGATTACTCTGCGCAAAATGTACACGCGCTGGGGAAGTTGCAGCAGAAAAGGTCGTATTACCATAAACACCAATCTGGTTCAAGCCCCTGTGCATTGCATCGAATATGTCATCATGCACGAGCTCTGCCACCTTAAGCATCACAATCATTCAAGAGGCTTTTATCATCTTTTAGCGCAATGCATGCCAGACTGGCCAAAGCGAAAAAATGCACTGGCAAGCCTCGTCATTCCTCATGATAAATAACCCGCGAATGAACGGGCATGCACACGAATCGAAGAATTCAGTTCAGATGTTTCTCAATGAAATCACGCGGTGATATAACTGTGATTCCACAATATCCGGATGTTTTCAGAAGGGCCTTGTCGCCCGGGCAAATGCACTTTACTTTTGCGGCGATCGCACAGGCCAGAAACTTATCGTCAATTTGGTATCCAGCACTACCCTCACTGGCGACCCCGAACCGCGGCGATCGCCCGCTCAACGTCCCGGGGTTTCATGCCGGCTGTCCGGGCCTGCCTGCGGGCTTTACGGATCAGCCGGTCAAATTGTTTCATGGAGGGAACTGTCAGCGTCTTCAGAATCACGACATCCCCTTCCCCCACGACCACAAACTGCGATCCGGCCGACAGGTTCATGCGGTTTCGCAGCTCCTCCGGGATGACCACCTGTCCTTTTGATGACATTTTCGTTGTTGCAACAGCAATCATAACACACTCCAATCGTTATCTTACCAGTAAGACTAATGCGGCGGGCAGGATTTTGCAAGACAGAAAAGCAAAAGTGTGCGCGGAACGGGCTTCTCTCTGCGATTTTTCTGCGTCTTGCACGTTCTGCAACATTACGACGCGCTATTGCACGATAAGCGCTTATCGTGCAAATAGGGGGATCGGTCCATATTTATCGTCATTTTCCCCGCACAAAGCCGCGAAGGCGCCAGGTTTTCAAAAGATGTTTTACCATGAAGAGCATGAAGTTCATGAAGATGATGAATACTTTCCGGGGTCTTTGTGTCTCTGTACCTTTGTGCGAAATATTTTCATGAATTCTCCATTTTTGGCACTTTTTAACCGCGAATGAATGAGTGGAAGCGGGAATGCATCAACGTAAATTTGCGTTAATCCAAGCTACTCAATGATTGAGTATTTTTACTCAGTCATTGAGTAATCTTGACAAACCGATTCTCATTATGGTGTTATGCCGTCATGAAATACCAAATACATGCTGTGTCAGAACTGGTCGGGGCCCTTCGTGACGGGCCGGCCCTCATCCAAATCATGACGGGCCCCCGGCAGGTTGGTAAAACCACTGCGGCCATGGATGTCCAGAACACATTGGGCTGGCCCACGGTGTTTGAAGCCGCCGATTATTTTCCTGCCCCCGGGCCGGAATGGATTGAAACCCAGTGGATGCGGGCTCGCGCATTGCCCGGACCTCGCCGGCTGCTGGTTCTGGACGAAATCCAAAAGGTTCGCGGCTGGAGCGAAACCGTCAAGAGGCTCTGGGACGAAGACCGCCGTCACAAGTTTCCGCTGTCCGTGCTTCTTCTCGGATCGTCGGCGCTGCTGCTTCATCGGGGCATGAGCGAAAGCCTGGCTGGCCGGTTCCTGCTCCATCGCTGCATGCATTGGACCTATCCCGAATGTTCGCGCGCCTTTGGCTGGAACCTTGATCAATGGCTCTATTTTGGAGGCTATCCCGGCGCCGCCGCCGTCGCGGACAATGAAGCCCAATGGGCCCGTTACGTCTCTGACTCGCTCATCGAAACAGCCATCGCGCGCGACGTGCTGCAGATGCATCCGCTGAACAAACCCGCCCTGCTGCGGGCACTGTTCGGCGTGGCGGCATCCCATCCGGCCCAGATCTTTTCCTATAACAAAATGATCGGTCAACTGCAGGACGCCGGCAACACCACTACCCTGGCCCATTATCTCGAACTGCTGGAAACCGCGTATCTGGCCTCCGGCCTTTCGCAATACTCCGCCGGACATCCGCGCAAGCGCGGCAGCAGCCCCAAACTGATTCTGTGGAACAACGCCCTTATCAACGCATTCTCGCAACGAAGCTTTGACCAGTCCAAAAACGACGGCGCATGGTGGGGGCGGCTTGTGGAAAATGCGGCGGGCGCCCATCTGCTCAATCACCTGCCGCGCGAAAGATATTCCGTGAACTACTGGCGGCAAGGCAATGACGAAGTAGACTTCGTCGTCAGCACGGGCAAACTGATTTGGGCCATTGAGGTCAAGTCCGGCCGTCCCGGACGGACCGGCGGACTCGAAGCATTCCGCGCACGGTACCCTCGCTCACGCGCCCTTATCGTTGGATCCGGGGGGATTCCGCTCGCCGAGTTTTTCAGCACCGCAGCCAGCCAGTGGTTCCAGTGAAGAGGGGTTGAGTCCCTGCAAGTCATAATTTTGTTCGGACAAAACCACCCGCGAGTTTTTCTGAACGCCGGTTCAGGGGCCCAGAAAAGATTTTACCATGAAGAGCCCAGTGCGGCGGATTCACAACCCAAAATGAACCGCGAATAAACGGGCGCGAAGCCGTCAGGTTTTCAAAAGATGTTTTACCATGAAGAGCATGAATTTCATGAAGATGATGAATACTTTCCGGGGTCTTTGTGTCTCTGTGCCTTTGTGCGAAATATTTTCATGAATTCTTGAATTTTAGTCGTTTTTTGGCCTTTTTTGACGTTTTTTGGCACTTTTTGGACGTTTTCGGCCTGTTTTTGACAATTTTTGAGCATTTTTAGACGCCGGTCCGGATTTCTATTGATTCCACAAGGCGGTTTGCTACTGTTTGTCCGCTTTTATCCGGAATGGAGTTTCTGAGCGATTATGCAACTGAATGTAAGGGAGGCCGCCTGCCTGCTGGCGGTGCCTGAGAAGACCGTCCTTCGATGGGTTCGGAATGACGGACTGCCTGCATTCAAGATTAACGAGCAGTACCGCATCAGCCGTTCCGACCTCCTCGAGTGGACCCAGGCCAGGGGAATCCCCGTTTCCGCCAAACTGGAGCCGGCTTCAACAGCCATCGTTTCGCTCGCCGATGCGCTGAAAAACGGCGAAGTTCACTTCGATGTCGGCGGAACCGATCTGGAGTCGGTGCTGAACGCCGCGGTCGAAACCATGCCTCTGCCCGAGGATGTGGACAGGGATTTTCTCCTGCGCGTGCTGCTTGCGCGGGAATCGCTCGGTTCCACGGCCATAGGCAACGGGGTCGCCATCCCCCATGTGCGCAACCCGATTGTCCTGAACATCCGCCAGCCGATCATTTCTCTTTGCTTCCTTAAACAGGCCATCGAATTCGGCGCTCTGGACGGAATTCCGGTCCATACGCTCTTTGTGATCGTGAGTCCAACCATCAACACTCACCTGAGTCTTCTCGCGCGTCTATCCTATGCCTTGAAACAGCCTGCATTTTCCGATGCTGTGGCCCGCAAGGCATCCCGGGATGAAATCATTGCATGCGCCGGGCAGATTGACACCATGCTGCCCGCGCATACAGCGCAAACCGGAGCCAGATAAATGAGCCTGCTCCTGCTGCCGCTGATCATCTTTTTTGCCGGAGCGCTTCTGCAGATGGTTTTCGGCCGCCGCGTCGCTGTCGTCCGCGTGGCCGGCCCGGCCATAACCGTTGCCGGCGCACTGGCCGGCCTGATTCCAGTGATCAGGGCTTTTGGCGGAAAATCCGTCACAGCCTCGCTTCCATGGAGCATGCCGTTCGGATCATTTTCTGTTGAAATGGACGGTCTTTCCGCCCTGTTTGCCCTGCCCATTCTGGTTATCTGCGCACTGGCCGCGGTCTATGGTTCGGAATATCTGAAATCATTCGAGGGCAAAAAGAACCTTGCGGGCTTCTGGTTCTTTTTCAATGTGCTGGCCGGAAGCATGCTTCTGGTGGTGACTGCGCGCAACGCCATCCTTTTTCTGCTGGCGTGGGAGGTTATGTCGCTTTCCTCCTTTTTCCTTGTGATTTTTGAAAGCGAACAGGAACACGCGCGGCGCGCCGGCTGGACCTATCTGGTGGCCACGCACATCGGAACCGCTTTTCTCCTCGTCCTCTTCTGCATGCTGGGCGCGCAGGCCGGCACGCTGGATTTCAGCGGCTTCTCCGCCGCAGGCATGGCCCCGAAGTTTCTGTCAGCGGCGTTCCTGCTGGCAGTGATCGGCTTCGGAACCAAGGCGGGCTTCATGCCCATGCACGTCTGGCTTCCCGAGGCGCATCCGGCGGCCCCTTCTCATGTCTCAGCCGTGATGAGCGGAGTCATGATCAAGACGGGAATTTACGGTCTGCTGCGCGTCCTGACCCATCTCGGAACTCCGCCCGCGTGGTGGGGCTGGGTTCTTGTTGCCATCGGCGCAGCATCCGGCATTCTGGGCATTGTCTTCGCTCTTTCGCAGCATGACATCAAGCGCCTGCTGGCCTACAGCAGCGTGGAAAATGTCGGCATTATCACCGCCGGCATCGGCATCGGGATGCTGGGCATGAGTTACGGAAATGACGCCATGATGCTGCTCGGTTTCGCCGGCGCGCTTCTGCATGTGCTCAACCACTCGATCTTCAAGAGCCTCCTTTTCCTCGGGGCCGGGTCCGTTCTTCATGCGGCGGCCACGCGCGAGATTGACCGCCTTGGCGGACTGATGAAACGCACGCCCTTCACCGGAGCGGCGTTTCTTGCCGGATCGGTTGCGATCTGCGGACTGCCGCCGCTGAACGGATTCCTGGGCGAGTTCATGATCTACCTCGGATCATTCAAGGCCCTGACGGGATCTGCCGCCGCATGCCCGGCGGCAGGCGTTGTCGTTATTGCCGCGCTGGCGCTGATTGGGGGTCTCGCCGCCGTGTGCTTCACCAAGGCTTTCGGAATGATCTTTCTCGGCGAACCGCGCAGCGATGCTGCGGCGCACGCGCATGAATGCGGACCTGCCATGCGAATCCCGATGCTGGTTCTCGCGGCGCTCTGCGTTGCGGTCGGGCTCGCCGGTCCGTTCATTCCAAAGCTGCTGATCCCTGCCGTTCAGGTGCTGGCGGGCCGGCAAATGACGGATGGCAATTTCTTCGCGCCGACCGAGCGCCTCCTCACGAACATATCCCTGTTTGCAACAGGGGTGCTGGCGCTGAGCGCGCTCCTGCTCGTACTGCGCACCAGGTTGCTGAGGAACAAACCCGTCTCGGAGTCCGTGACGTGGGACTGCGGTTACGCCGCCCCGACCGCGCGCATGCAGTACACAGCCTCCTCTTACGCCGATCCCGTTGTCCGTCTGTTCAAACTTTTCCTCCAGACTCGGAGGAAATTTGTCTCGCCGAAGGGCCTGTTCCCGGAAAAATCATCGTTCTCCAGCGCAACGCCCGATTTCTACCGGGAGCGCATGTATCGCCCCGCTTTCAACGCGACGGAAAAGTTTCTGACCCGCTTCCAGTGGCTTCAGCATGGACGGCTGAATCTTTATATCCTGTGCATCATGGTCACGCTCATTGTCATACTGGTGTGGAAACTGAGGTAAATGGAAATGAACACACTTTCCATCCTCAATCTGCTGGCCGGCCTGATCCTGGCGCCGCTGCTGCCGGGCATCATAAACCGCACCAAGGCCGTATTCGCGGGCCGGCACGGGCAGCCGGTTCTGCAAACGTATTTTGATATTTTCAAGCTCCTGCGCAAGGGCGCCGTGTACAGCCGGACCACCTCTTGGGTTTTCCGCCTGTCTCCGGTCATCGGCCTCGCCGCAGTCATCGCCGCCATGACGCTTCTGCCGGCCCTGTCCGCCCCTGCGCCGGTTTCTTTCGCGGGAGACCTGATCCTCTTTGCCTACTGTTTCGGCCTGCTCCGCTTTTTCCTGGTGGCCGCCGCGCTGGACACCGGTTCGGCGTTTGAAGGCATGGGCGCCAGCCGCGAAGTCCAGTTTTCGGCGCTGGCTGAACCCGCCCTGCTTCTGGGCCTCGCCGCCCTCGCGCGCGCGACCGGATCGCTTTCGCTGACCGGCATTTTTTCAGCTTCCGCGGGGCCTTCCGCCGGCCCGGCCCTTGCGCTGGTTTCCGCGGCCCTGTTCATCGTCTTTCTGGCCGAAAATGCGCGCATCCCGGTGGATGATCCCAATACCCACCTTGAACTGACCATGATTCACGAGGTCATGGTGCTTGATTATTCCGGGCCCGACTTTGCCATCATCCTCTACACCTCATCCCTCAAGATGTGGGCGCTGGGCGCGCTGCTGGTGAACGTCCTTTTTTCTTTCCTGCCGCTGCACGGGCCGGCGGCCGTCGCCTGCGTAGCCGGAAGCATGATTCTCCTTTCCGTGCTTGTGGGAATTGTCGAATCCATCATGGCGCGGCTCAGCCTGCTGAAGGTCCCGCAGCTGCTGGCCGGCGCCGTGGCCATTTCCGTGCTGGCGCTCACCCTTGTGCTGAGGTTCACGTCATGATCATCCTGCTCGACACACTGCTGGTGACCCTGATCCTCACAGGATTCCTGCTCTTGGGTTCAAGCCGCCTTGGCGCAAGCATCCGCATCAGCGCGCTGCAGGGCATTATGACCGGCCTGCTCCCGCTGGCCCTTGAGCATGGCGATCTTTTTTCCTATGTGTCCCTGCTCGGTGTCGCCGTGATCGGACTCAAGGGCTATGTTTTCCCCCGCCTTCTCTTCAGCGCCCTGCGCGAATCCGACACCAGCCGCGAAGTGCAGCCGTTTGTCGGCTATATGGCTTCGCTCTTCTTCGGCATTCTCTTCCTGATGGGATCCTTCTGGCTCGACACAAGACTGAACCTCCCGGTGCATTCCAGTTCCGATCTGCTGGTCCCGGTTGCGTTTTCACTGATGTCCTGCGGGCTTTTCCTGATCGTGGCCAGGAGAACCGCCATGAGCCAGGTCATCGGCTATCTCGTGCTCGAAAACGGCATCTACTGCTTCGGCCTTGCGGTCGTCAGCGGCATGCCCCTCCTTCTTGAACTGGGCGTGCTCATGGACATCTTCGTGGCCGTGTTCGTCATGGGCATTGCCATTTATCACATCAACCGCGAGTTTGATCACATTGACGCGGACAGGCTGAGCGCCTTGAAGGGCTGACGATGAGCGCGGAAAATACACTCCCCATCCTGATCCTCGCGCCGCTGATATTCGGCGGCATCAGCCTCCTGCTGCGGTCCGCGCGCGGCGCATTAAGATTCTGCGCCGCCGGCACTCTGGCCACGGCGGCCCTGGCGGGGATAACGGCGTATAACGTCCTGCGCGGCGGGCCGGCGGAAACCGCAAACGGATGGCTCATGCTCGATGCGCTGTCCGCGCAGCATCTGCTCGCCATGATAACGGTTTTCTGCCTCAGTTCGCTTTACGCCCTCATCTACTTCCGCGAAGAGGCCGCCGACGGGCGGCTCACCCCGAAGATGGCCGGACGCTACGGCGGTCTCTGGTTCGGATCGCTGGCCGCCATGATGCTGGTGCTGGTTTCCAACAGCCTCGGCATGATGTGGGTTGGAGTGGAGGCCAGCACGCTGATGACCGCTTTCCTGATCTGCATTCATGCCTCTCCGGGCGCGCTCGAGGCGATGTGGAAATATCTGCTGATGTGCTCCGTGGGTGTGGCCGTCGCATTCACCGGAATACTCCTTGTGGCCGCCGCAACAGGGCCGGCCGGACTGCACGGCATGGATGCTCTGCTCTGGACAACCCTGATGGAGGCGGCTTCCAGGCTCAACCCGATGATGCTCAAGGCAGGATTCATATTCATCGTGATCGGATACGGAACCAAGGCCGGACTGGCGCCGCTGCACAACTGGCTCCCGGATGCCCACAGCCATGCGCCTGCACCTGTGTCTGCGGTTTTTTCCGGGTTCCTTCTCAACGCCGCGCTCTATTGCATCCTGCGGTGCCTGCCGCTGGTGGAGGCCGCAACCGGAAACGAGGGCTGGGGCCGGAGCATTCTCGTGATTTTCGGACTGCTCTCTATCCTCGTGGCCGCCGCATTCATCGTGATGCAGCGCGATGTGAAGCGCCTGCTGGCCTATTCCAGCGTGGAGCACATCGGCATCATGGCGCTGGGCGCCGGAATCGGCGGCGCGGGAGCAGCCGCCGCGCTGTTCCACCTGATCAACCATTCCATCTGCAAGCCCATCGCGTTTTTCTGCGCGGGCCGGATCGGCCAGATTTACGGCACACACGACCTGCCGGGCCTGACTATGATTATTCGCCGCGCGCCGGTCTGGGGCGCGGGCCTCATCATCAGCCTGCTTGCGCTTGTGGGCGTGGCCCCGTTCTCTGTTTTCCTGAGCGAGTTCCTTGTTTTGAAGGCGGCTGTTGATCACTCGCTGTATGTCGTGGCCGCCCTCTTCCTTCTTGGCCTCGGCGTCGTGTTCATAGCCGTGCTGCGGCACATCATTGCAATGGCGTGGAAGCCGGCGGAACAGCAGGCCGGCCCAGTGAAGTTTTCGCTGCCGGAGGCGTTGCTTATTTTCATTCCGCTGGCGATTGTTCTTCTGCTGGGCATGTGGATTCCCGGGCCTCTGCTTAAAATCCTGAGCAGGGCCGCACAGGTCCTGGGAGGTCTCTCATGAGCGGGCCGGCCGTCATCCGCAACGGAGGCAAGCTCCCCCTTTCACAGATACCCGTCCTTACGGTGAGCGATTTCCGTCGGGATATTCTTGACAGCGTTTCCAAAGGTGCGCGGATTTCGGCATTGTTCGGATCTCCCACCGGTGAAAACATCCGGCTGATCGCCGTTCTGGCGTGGCGCGACACCGGCTCTATTTCCGTTCTGTCCGCCCCCGTGCAGAAATCATATCCCGCCCTCACGCCCGACTGCCCGCAGGCGCATCTTTTTGAACGCGAAATCTTCGAACAGTGGCATGTCATGCCCGAGGGCCACCCGTGGCTCAAGCCCGTGCGTTTTCCCGATTCCGAAAAAACCAGTGACATGGGCGTGACGAATTTCTTTCAGATTGAAGGCGAGGAAATTCACGAAGTTGCAGTCGGGCCGGTCCATGCAGGCATCATCGAGCCCGGGCACTTCCGCTTCCAGTGCCACGGTGAAACCGTCCATCATCTGGAAATTTCTCTAGGGTATCAGCATCGCGGCGTTGAGCGATCGCTGGTGAACGGGCCCAATTCAAAATCCCTTCACTTCATCGAAACGCTTGCTGGAGACACCACTGTCGGGCATGCGACAGCCTTCAGCCGCATTGTGGAATCGCTGGCGGGCATCCGCGCCCCCGCGCGCGCGCAGGTGATCCGCGGGATCGCCCTTGAACTGGAGCGCATGGCCAACCACATCGGCGACCTCGGCGCGCTGGCCGGAGACATTGGCTATCTGCCCACCATGTCCTACTGCGGACGGATCCGCGGCGACCTTCTCAACCTTACAGCCATGCTGTGCGGAAACCGCTTCGGGCGCCGCCTCGTGGTTCCCGGCGGAGTCGGCTACGACATTGATTCCGAAAATGCGGACAAAATAGCCGCGCGCCTGAAGTCCGCGTTCCGTGATGCTGAATCTGCCATCGGCCTGCTCTGGGAAACGCCGTCCGTGCTGGCGCGATTTGAAAACACAGGCGCGCTGAGCCGGGAAACCGCTGTTAAAATCGGCCTTGTGGGTGTGGCCGCCCGCGCCTGCGGCCTGCAGCGCGATGTCCGCAGCGACTTCCCATACGGCATCTTCCTGCTTTCGCACATCCCGGCCGCCACGTGGGAATCCGGCGACGTCTTCGCGCGCGCCTTCGTGCGCTGGCAGGAGCTGCAGCGGTCATACAAGTTTATCCTGGAGCAACTGGCGGCACTTCCGGACGGCGCAGTCCGCGCCGGCGAAAATCCCCCTATTGCATCCGGACATCTTGCGGTTGCGCTCGTTGAGGGGTGGCGCGGGGAAATCTGTCATGTCGCGATTACGAACAATGAAGGCCGGTTTCTGACCTGCAAGGTTGTGGATCCCTCATTCCATAACTGGTTCGGGCTGGCGCTGGCCCTGCGCGGACAGCAGATTTCCGACTTCCCGCTGTGCAACAAAAGTTTCAACCTTTCCTACTGCGGACACGATTTATAGAGGACTCCGATGCTCAAAGTTTCAAAAGTCAGGCTTCAGCAGGGATACCGGACCATGAAATGGCCCGACGGCCCCGCGCCGGAAATGCCGCCTCACTTCACTGGCCGGCCGGTGATCAGCGGGGATTGCTGCAACGGATGCGGAGACTGCGCGAAAGTCTGCCCCACTGGCGCGATTGCTGTCGCGGACGGGAAAATCAGTCTGGATACAGGATTATGCATCTTCTGCGGCAAGTGCGAAAAGGCGTGTTCAAAAGATGCCATCAAGTTTGGAAACGACTTCCGGCTTGCTTCGGCCAAACGCGAGGATCTTGTGGTACAGCCCGGAAACGACATGACCCCCAATGCTTACAGCGAGGCCATCCACAAACTTTTCGGGCGATCCCTGAAACTGCGGCAGGTGAGTGCCGGGGGCTGCAATGCCTGCGAAGCGGACACGAACGTGCTCGGCACTCTCGCATGGGACCTAGGGCGGTTCGGCATCCAGTTTGTGGCTTCGCCGCGGCATGCCGACGGAATTCTGGTGACGGGTCCTGTTTCAAAAAACATGGAGCTGGCCCTGAAGAAAACCTACGAAGCCGTGCCGGCCCCGAAAATCGTCATCGCGGTCGGCGCCTGCGCCGTCTCCGGAGGAATCTACTGCGGACAGAAGGAAACGCACAAGGGGGTCCCGGAAATCATTCCTGTTGACCTCTTTGTTCCCGGCTGCCCGCCTCATCCCGCCACCATTCTCGACGGCCTTCTTCGCCTGCTGCGCAAATAACTGCCGGCCTGTGGACGAACCGCTCCAGACGGGCTATAGTTCAGGCTGGACAGATACGGAGACCGCGAATGAAGGCAACGGACATTTTGAAGCGCGAGCATCAGGCCATACTGCTGGCCGTTGCCGCGGCGGAAGAAGAGGCTGCGTATATTGCCGACACCGGAAAAATCCACCTGCAGAAGGTGCGGGAAATGGCAGATTTCTTCCGAAACTTCGTGGACCGCTGCCACCACGCCAAGGAGGAAAAACATCTTTTTGCCGTCATGCATGAGCACGGG
>JAKQHR010000138.1 GCA_029557905.1 Verrucomicrobiota bacterium | reverse complement strand
GTTTTCGGCCCGGAGTGGAGCATCATCGGCAGATGCCCGCACAGGCGCTGGAGCATCATGCTTGCGGCGGAGGTGTCGGCCTCCACCTTGCCGTCCGTGATATAACTCATATTCTCATCGGCGGTCTGCAGCACGGAAACCGTTGTCACGGCGCCCTCCTCATAAACCAGCAGGCGGTCTTTTCCGGCTGAATCATCCAGCGAAATCTTGCCATCCTGAATGTATTTCCAGGGACTGAAATAAGGGCCGATTGCGAGGCGGCGCTTGTCCCAGTGCGGGGGGGCAATCAGAATCACGGCCACCACAGCAAGCGCGGGCAGCGCAAGGACAAGCCTTCCCGCCGGGCGAATGCGCGCAAGAAAGAGCAGCAGGGCCCCGGTCACGGCGGCCAGCAGAGAGAGGAGCAGAATGGCATTCTCCATGCCAAGCAGCGGGAGCAGCACAAAACCGCCGAGGAACGATCCCAGCACCGCGCCAACCGTATTGAATGTGTAAATTTCCCCCACCGTCCGTGAAGACGATTCCACCTCTTCGCGCAGTGCGCGCGCGGCCGCCGTAAAAGCCACACCGAAGAGGCAGGCGGGTACAAAAAGAATGGAGGCCGTAATCAGAAACTTCGCACGGATCAGGTTGGCCCAGGTGAGACCGTGATCAATGAAATACTGCAGCAGGAAATCCTGCTTGCCTATGAAATTGAACATGGACCAGACCATCAGAACGGCGATCAGTATTTCAGCGGCGGCGAATATGGTGATCGGGTTCTTCAGCCGGTCGGAAATCCAGCTCAGAAGCATGGACCCGAGCGCGATGCCAAGCAGAAACATGGAAAGCATCGAGGCAAAAGAATAGGTGGTGGAGCCGAACACGAGAATCAGGGCGCGGAACCAGACCACCTCAAGCGCCAGCGAAAGAAATCCTGAAGCCGCAACAGCCAGGAGAAGCCAGCGCGCACGCGCCGGAATCTGACGGTTCTTCTCCGCCACAGGCGTCACGGAAGCCTCCACCGTAATCCGGGATAGCCGGGACCAGACGATGGCCGCGATACCCACCGAAACATTAACCGCCACGGCAATCCAGTTGGCGCGTTTAAGGCCGAATGCCGGAAGAAACAGATAGGAGGCGGCCAGAACGCCGGCCACAGCGCCCGCGGTGTTGATTCCGTAAAGCCAGCCCAGTCGGCTCCCGAAACGCTCCTTGTCGGCCGCGAGGGCACGGCAAAGAACCGGAAGAGAACCGCCCATCAGGAAAGTCGGAACCAGCAGAAGAAGAATGGAAAGAATGAAACGGAGCGGGGTCAGCAGGAGCAGGCTGTCGGAAACATTCTGATAGGCAAAGCGATAAACCACCATGATGCCCTTCAGAAAAAGCGGGAGAACCAGCGCAAAAAGGCCTACCCCGACCTCAAGATAACCAAATGCGCGGATGGGACGGACTATTCTTGAAGCCCAGCGCCCAAAACAGTGCGCCCCCATGGCAAGGCCCGCCATGAAAGCGGTCAGCACTGTCGAAGCCGCCAGAACGGTGTTGCCGAAAACAAATCCGATCTGCCGAAACCAGAGCGCCTCGTAAACCAGCGCTGCAAAGCCCGAGCAGAAGAAGAGCAGACCCGCAATCAGGAGCCCGCGAAGAACCCGCCCCGGGGAAAGGCTGTCATTGTGCGATGCATTGTTCGTTATCGTCATACCTTGTTCCTTTTTTGTGCACGCAGGCTACAGGATCGGGGGACGGCATGAAAGAAGAAAGAAGGACAGAAGACAGGAGTCAGAATCCAGAAGTCAGAATAAAGATTTCCCGGGCGGGGGAAGGAGGGGACAAAGGGACAAAGGCACTGGGGCACAAGGGTACAGGGGCACAGGGGGACGGGTTTGAAGGTTGCAGGTTGAAGGTTGAAGGTTCCAAGATTCAGCATCCGTTGTTCGCGAAAAGGTTTTCCCGGCATTTGTCCCGTAAATCCTGTTGATACTGTCATATTTCCGGAATTCAGACAGGATTTACAGGATCGGCAGGATGCAGAATGCCGGCCGCGACAGGCACATCATCCTTTGCGTTCTTTGCGTTCTTTTGCGGTGAATATTCCGGATTTTTCGCGCAGAGGCGCAGAGACGCGGAGAAAAGTTACAGGAAGACCGGAATGATGGAAGAATGGAATGGTGGAATGCGCCCTGGGTTTGTTCAGCTTCCTGACTGTTCCCGGTCCCAGAACTGACGGGGGGTCAGTATCCGCATGCTCTTCACAGTTTTCAAATTTACAATTTCCCGGTCGCCTGTGACAAAAATATCCGCACTGCCGTTCAATGCCGAAGAGA
>JAKQHR010000131.1 GCA_029557905.1 Verrucomicrobiota bacterium | reverse complement strand
ACTGGTTGTGTTCATTGAATCGCGCTATGCCGAGGATGTCCTGAAGGGGCTTCCGGAGGATGTCGCCGCAATCAATCTTTGTCTAGTGGACCGGCCTGATGAGAAATACTACCGACATGCCAGGGCGCTGGCCCCGCGCATGAAGCTGATTGCGGGCAACAGCGCGCGCATCGTCGCCCGCCTGCGGGATGAACTGCCCGCGGACCTCCATTCCCGGATACGCTACTTGCCGATTGGCGTGGAGGCGCCCCCTGATGCGGGGGTGCGGTCCCTGCATGATCCGATCCGGCTGATTTTCATGGCCAGACTGCAGTATAAACAGAAGCGGGCACAGGATCTGGTCCCTTTTGCGCGTGAACTTGCTGCATTGGGAGTTGATTTCCATCTCAGCATAGTGGGGCAGGGAGAGGCCGCGGATTTTCTGCAGCATGAACTGTCTGAACTGATCAGTTCCGGCACCGTGGAAATGCTGCCCGTTGTGGGCCCGCCTGCCCGCCAGCTGCTTAATGATTATGACGTCTCTCTTCTGTTTTCTGAATATGAGGGGCAGCCCATGACTGTGCTGGATGCACTGGTGAGGGGCATCGTCCCCGTGGTGTCGGATGTCAAGAGCGGGATGGCGGACATTCTGAAGCATGGCGAAAATGGATTGCTTTTCCCGATAGGCCGGCCGGATATTGCTGCGCGCCTGGTGCAGGCCATAGCAAATAATCGGGAATACTTTGCAAGCCTGAGCCGAGGAGCGCTGGAACTGGGCAGGCATTTCATCGTTGATGAGACCATGTTGAAACTGGCACAGATTATCCGAGAATCGCTTTCGGAAATGCCCGCGATCAACCCCTGGGATGGATGGCTCCCGGCCCCCGGCACATCCCGCGGCCGGTTGATCGGATATGCAAGACCCCTGCTGGCCCGGCTCAGGAAGGCGCTTCGCGGGGATTGATCGCGGGGATATCTGATATGGACACGACAGACCTTTTCACCTCGGAATATTTAACGGCCATTCAGAAGGGCACGGAGCGCTGTGCCTCCGTTGTGGCAAGCCGGCTGACGGGCCTTATGAATATTGGCAGCGTGATTGATATCGGCTGCGGCAACGGGGCGTGGCTGGCGGAATTCATGCGGGCGGGAGTGCAGGACGTTCTCGGGGTGGATGGTCCGTATGTCCCGGGAAGCATTCTTCAGATTCCCGCTGACAAGTATGTAGGGATGGATTTGCGCCGCCGAATGTCCCTGAACCGGACTTGCGATCTGGTCCTTTGTCTGGAGGTGGCTCATTATCTGGATGCGAACGACCATCCGGCCTTTGCGGATTATCTGGCCGCCCTGTCACCCTGCATCCTTTTCTCCTGCGCCATCCCGGGCCAGCCGGGCAAAAATCATGTGAGTCCGCAGTGGCATGACTACTGGCACCGGCTGTTTCAACAGCGGGACTATGCGGCCTTTGATTTCATCCGGCCGGAACTCTGGCACAACGAAAACATTCCGCTGCATTTTCGCCAGAATATTTTTCTCTATGTTCGCAGCGATCATCTTCAGGATCAGGCCATGAAGAACATTGCGCCGCTGGCGCGCGCCAACTGCCTGACGCTGGTGGATATGGATTCCATTCGAACCGAGATGGCGCTGCGCGCAACATTGAGGCGTTTGCCGATTCTGCTGCGGAAGAAGTTGTTCGGACGGGGAGGGGTTTGACGGAGATGGAACAGCCTCTGGTCACCGCGATTCT
>JAKQHR010000118.1 GCA_029557905.1 Verrucomicrobiota bacterium | reverse complement strand
GGCCACGGCATCCGCCAGGGCCTGACTGCCGGTCAGCAGGTAGGGAAGCCGGATCAGCCCGCCGAGATCGGCCACGACCTCCGGGAACATGGGCTTGAATTCCGCATTGCTGGAAATGACTCCGCAGAGCCACGGCGGATGTGTATGGAACACCGCCAGGACACGGGGACATCGCCGATATATTTCCAGATGCATCGGAGCTTCTGATGTGGCCTTGTATTTTCCCCGCAGCTGACGGCCCGTTTTGAGGTCCAGGACGGCCAGATGTGAAGCCTTCAAATCCTCCATCGCAAATCCCGAGGGTTTGACCCATATCCTTTCCCCGTCGCGGCAGCTGATATTGCCCCCCGCCCCGGCCGCCAGTCCCCGCCGGCCCAGACGACGGGCAAATCCAGCCAGCCGGGTTCCGGCATTTATGGCGATTCCTGACTTTTTCATAAACAAATCCCCGGCCTTTGCATACTTTTTCTAGTGCAGATCAGGCATTCTGATGCTATGCTTCAAATAGCAAAGGTACTTTGACAAAGGGGGTTGTGTGAAGACAATACTTGTTGCAGTGGATTTTTCGGATGCCACGCCGCCGGCGCTCAACCATGCCGTCATTCTGGCGGCGCAGTTCAAGTGCAGGGTTTATCTGGTCCATGTGGCCCCGCCCGAACCCGAATTCGTCGGCTACAAGGCTGGTCCGCAGCATGTGCGCGACCAGGTGGCGCACGAGATACACAAGGAGCATGAAAGACTCCAGATCCTTGAACAGCAGATGCGCGAGAAAGGCGTTGACGCGGCCGCCCTCCTGATCCAGGGCCCGACGCAGGAGAAGATTCTCCAGGAAATCGAACGGCTGGAGGCCGACCTGGTCATCATGGGTTCACACGGCCATGGGGCCATGCGGCACCTGCTGGTGGGCAGCGTCACCGAAGGCGTTCTGCGCAAGGCCCCCTGCCCCGTCATGGTCATCCCCTGCCAGAGCCGGCCGGGGAACGGACATAAAGCCCGATAAACGGGTTATTTCTTTCCACCGTAGCGCTGGAGCATCAAATTGAGGTCCTCGAGAAGGCTCTGCAGATCCTCCTCATGCTCCACTTCCTGCTCGATGATCTGAAGCGCTATGTTGTAGGTCACCGGATCGGCGTCCTTCGTGAGCTTCATCAGTTTGTCATACACGCTGATGGCACACTGCTCGCCCTTGATGTTCTGCTCCAGCACCACCTGCACAAAGGGGTCCGCGGGCGCATCATAGGCGCAGTTGGTCAAATCAAACCATTTGGCAGGGGTCAGCACCGGCGTGCCGCCGAGCTGAATGATGCGGGTGGTCAGCAGCTCGGCATGGGCCATCTCCTCGGTTGCATGCTGCACCAGCTCGGCAATCACGGCATCCTTCATCGGGCCGGCGACCACTTTGGAGCCAACCCAGTACTGATAATGCGCCAGCCACTCGTCGGACAGCGCCTTGTTCAGAATCAGCACCAGCTCCTTGACATCCATCCCCACAATCTGAATTCCACGACTTCCCATAGAGCACCTCCGGTTGAATACACAACTAACGTCTCAAACTGAAGACAGTGTGACGCAGCCGGCAGCGGAAGTCAAGCCGGGGGAAAAAGCCCCTTCGGAACAGTGGATGGTGGGCGGTACAGGACTTGAACCTGTAACATCCAGCGTGTAAAGCTGGCGCTCTGCCAATTGAGCTAACCGCCCGGTTGCGTGGCAGTCACTGTAGCGGCATGAACGCGCATGTCAAGCGATTCAGGCTGCGTCCGTGCGGCGCGGGGAAACCCGAACGCAGGCAGGAGATAATTTGGAAAATCAGGAAAACTGGAAGTGGACTTTCGCAGAAAACGGAGAGAGCATAGCGCCACTATGCGGCCATA
>JAKQHR010000103.1 GCA_029557905.1 Verrucomicrobiota bacterium | reverse complement strand
GTCGTCCGGCGGTCCGGCCATCATCCACGAGGTGCTGCCGCGCAAGTCGTTCCTGCGCCGCAAAACTTCCGGGAAATCTGTGGACTTCCAAATGATCGCCGCAAACATTGATGCGGCCTTTATTGTTCAGGGATGCGGGTTTGATTTCAGCGTGCCCCGGCTCAACCGCTATCTGGTCATGGCAAATGACGGGCGCATGGAACCCTGCATCATTTTGAGCAAGACCGATCTGGTGTCTCCGGAAGAACTGGAACAGGCGCTGGGTGAAATCCGGAGTTCAGGAATATCCGTCCCGGTCATTCCGCTCAGCACCGCGACGGGTTCCGGCCTGGAGGACTTCAAATCCCGGCTGGCTCCGGGTAAGACATACTGCCTGCTGGGTTCATCGGGTGTCGGCAAAACCACGCTCATCAACCGGCTGCTGGGCCGCGCGGCTTTCGAAACGAAGGCCGTCAGCGAAACGGGCGAAGGAGTTCACACCACATCGCGGCGGCAGCTGCTTGTTCTGGACGGCGGGGCCATGCTCATTGATACGCCCGGCATGCGCGAGCTTGGACTGCTGGGCGCGACCGCCGGCGTGGATGCAGCCTTCGCGGACATCAGCGAATACGCGATGCTGTGCCGCTTCCCGGACTGCACGCACACACAGGAACCCGGATGCGCTGTCCTGGCCGCACTGGAAAGCGGGGAGCTGGGCGAGGACCGCTATCAGAGCTATATGAAGCTCAGGAAGGAATCCGAATTCCACGACCTCTCCTACGTTGAAAAGCGGAGGAAAGACCGCGCCTTTGGACGCTTCATAAAATCAGTGAAGAATAATCTGAAAGACAAAGCCGGAAACCACTGACGTTTCCTTCCCGTTCGGGAACAGACTTTTAGGCTGCAGTCCTTTTGACTGTTGGCGGTTGCGGTCAATCCTGCCTGCCTGCGAAATCCGCGAAAGGCACGAACAGAAGAATGCTCACGCAGAGAAGAATCAAAAATTCTGAATTCTGACTCCTGAATTCTTCTTTCCTCACGTACTCATCGCCAGGAAGTCGGGCCCGAAACCGTAGGGGAAGAGTTCGGACATAGGGGCGATGAAGATGTGCTGGATTTTCTCGCTCTTGTCCAGATTGATCCCGATGACCTGCACGTTCGGGCTGGCTGAGAACTCGCGGATTTTCTGGCGGCACAGGCCGCAGGGCATTGCATTGCCGACATCCGATTTCACCACAACCGCGATTTCCTTCAGGTGAAGGACACCCGTCTTCACCATCGTGTTTATGGCGTCCATTTCCGCGTGCGTGGTCAGCGTGTAGTCCGCGCTTTCGATGTTGCACCCGGCATGGATGTTGTCCTTCTCGTCCACCAGCGCCACGCCCACCTTATAATTGGAATAGGGGGCATAGGCGCGCTGGCGGATTTCGACGGCCCGGTTCACCAGTGTCTGCTGAACCGGGGTGAGTTCACTGAATTCAAGCTGTTTCATGCGTTTACTTTTTCGGGTTGCGCATCTGCTCGAGGATCTTGACGGCCTCGATGGCGGCCTTGATGGCATCGTCCACGCCCACCTTAGCCACGATCGGTTTGTCGTCATAGGTCAGGCCGATGATTGCCAGGATTTCGCCGGCGTGCACGCGGCGGATCGAGGACACCACAAAGAGCGCGGCGGA
>JAKQHR010000012.1 GCA_029557905.1 Verrucomicrobiota bacterium | reverse complement strand
TTCTTTCAGCAGCCGGCCCAGTTCCGGATCTGAAGAGTCCACAAGACTTTCACGTCCGGCGCGGACAATTTCCTGCTCGCTCATGCCGAACATCCGGCAGGCGGCCCGGTTGGCGGAGAATATCCGGCCGTCGGGGGCCGTAAAGAGCATGGCATCAAGGCTGTTTTCAAACAGCAGATCATAGCGCGCTTTGCTTTCCTCCCCCGCCTTCCTTGCCTGGCGCACTGCGGTTTCATCCATGCCGACTCCCGCAAGGCATCGCCGGCCGTCCAGCTCCGCAACCCGCCCGGTGAAATAGTAGGGTATGCGCGTGCCGTCTTTGGCGAAAAGATCCGCAGTGACTTCCGATTCTCCTTTTTCAAAAACTTCGCGTATGCGCAGCGCGACAAGATTGCGCTCGGTGCCGGTAAAGAGATCAAGCGCGCTCAGACGGGAAATCTCCTCGGCCGTATATCCGGTCACCCGTTCGAAGTTGCGGTTCCAGCGGAGAATTTGCAGGTTCTCGTCGCAGCAGTAAAAAATGCCGGGAAGTGTTTCGATTACCGTTGTGGAAAAGTCCCGCTCGCTTTTCAGAGTTCTTTCTGTGATTTTGCGTTCAGTGATGTTGCGAATCACCCCCCCGACTCCAACGCGTCCGCCCCGGAGCCGCACCGGGAACTTGCGGGTTTCAAAGACCTGGTCGCCCACCTGTTCTTCGCTGACAACCACCTGCCCGGTTTCGAGCGCCTGGCGGTCCGTCATGCGGCAGCGCGCCGCCGCCTCGGGCGGCATCATCTCTGCGTCGGTGCTGCCGAAAATTTCATTTGCGGCCCGCTGGAAGAAACGCGCACAGGCCTCGTTCACCACCTGATAGCGGAAGGTGTCATCCTTGATGAAGGCAAGGTCTTCTGTGGAATTGATGAATGCGCGGTAGAGTTCCTCGCTTTCGCGCAGTTCCTCCTCCGTCCGTTTGCGGTCGGTGATGTCCTGGTTGACGCCGTAGGTTCGGATAGTGCGTCCGGTTCTGTCCTTCACAATGAAGAAGCACACCGACATATAACCGACGCCTCCGTCTGCAAAGAGAATCCGGTGTTCAATCTGGCGATAATAGCCGGGATCGTCCGATTCAATGGCCTTGCGCACTTCTTCTCCCACCATGGCGGCATCATCAGGATGGCAGAATCTTCGCGCATAGTTCGCGGAGGACATTTGATAGCCTCCGACCTGCTCCGCGGTGGTGTGGAATATCCGGTAGAAGTTGTCGTTGAAGGTGAACGTGTCGCTTTCGACATCGTATTCCCAATGACCGGCCCGGGCCATTTTCAGCGCAGCAGAGAGCTTGCTTTCGCTGATTCGCAGCGCCTCCTGCGCCTTGCGCTGTTCCGTGATATCCGTGAAAACAGTCGAGAAGCAGCCTTCGCGGGGCCGGGAAATGATCATGTCCAGATATTTCCCAAACTGGGGAAAAAAGTCGTTGATGCGCACGGGCTCCCCTGTTTTGGCAACCCGGGAAAAAATGTCCAGATAGGGGACGTCCTTGATGCCGTACAATTCAGAAGCCAATGAACCGGCGGCCCGGGCCCGGCTGATCCCGGTGATGCGTTCGAAGGAGGCATTGACCTCCAGAATGCGGTAATCCACCGCCTTTCCATCCCTGTAAATCAGTTCGTCCAGACAGGAAGCCGCCGCCATGTGCTCGAAGAGATCGCGGTAGGCACTGCTTTTCTGCCCGGGCAATTCCGGCAAATCCCCCGTTTTGTTCGCATTGTGTTCCGCCATGGGCCTCTAATCCAACTTAATTTAAACAAGGCGACGCCTTTAAACATCAGTGATTTTACTCGCTGATCAGCCGGAAAACCAGAAGTAATTTGAACGCGGGAGGCGGCGGGAATCAGCTCAGCGCAATTTCCATGTCCGGGAAATGTTCCCTGATCAGGGACGCGTCCTTTTCCATGAAGAGCATTTTGATGTTGGGGCCGGCATCCATTGTGAAATACACCGGCAGTCCATTGTCGCGCAAGCGCCAGATTTTCCGGATTTCCTCAACCGTTTCCGGCATCCAGTAGAGTACCGGCGGCTGTGAATCCATCATGGTGGCGTGCATCGCCAGCGCATTGGATTCCGCGGTCCGCCCCAGCAGGTCGAAATCCTTTTTTTCGATGGCCTGCCGCAGGTTCTTCAAATCCGACTCCACCTTCGCGGGCCATGCGCGGTAGAGCGCGGAGGTGTCCACTGTGCGCTTCATCGCGATGCGTGACGACACCGCTTTCTCGCGGCGCGAGACCATGATCAGCCCCATGCAGAGGCCCGGCCATTCCCCGTCCACCGGCTCGGCGAAGCTGTCCATGCCGTCCTCCCGCGTGCCCGCATGCCACAGCACAAATCCGGTGTATATCGACCGCGCGGCGCTCCCGCTGCCCAGTCGCGCCAGAATCGACAGGTCTCGCAGACCGAGATTCCATTGGAAGAGATCATTCAGTGCCAGCGCCAGCGCCGCAAAACCGCTGGCTGATGAGGCGAGCCCCGCCGCGATCGGAACAGTGGATTCGCTTTCAACATGGAAGAAGGTGCTGCGGTCCGGCCGGAACAGATCCAGATACTTCGATACACGCCGTGCCGACACTGAATCCCGGGACTGTTCCACTCCGTCCAGAAAAAGCTGGTCGTGTCCTTCGCGAAAACTGATTCGGGTGGTGGCTCCCAGTTCCGGGAGAGAGAGCGACAGGCTGGAGGTGACCGGAAGATTGAGCATCTCGTCGCGCTTCCCCCAGTATTTGCAGAGCGCGATGTTCACCGGGGCATAGGCCTGTCCGCATTCCTTCGGACACCCTTTTGCCGCGCCGGTAATCAGTTGTGCGGCTTCTTTGTCAGTCAATTTCCACCCCCCGCGGTGACAGTTTCACATCAATCTGCTCATATTCAATACCTCGCAGCCGGATCTCGCCTATGCCCACGGCGCAGTCGCCCAGCCCGGACCCGGATATTTTCGCCCCGAAAATGTTCGGGCGGCTGCGCAGGATTTCAATGATTCGGTCAAGATCAGGTGTGCTGAGTTCCATTTGCGACATAAATTCCTGATTGCCGTTCAGTATTTTTCCCAGCGCCGGCCAGTCCTGCGCTTCCACGGCCCCGGCGGCCTGCGGCACACTCTGGTCAATGGCATCAAACAGCCGTTCAAAATATTCAGGATCATTATTGCGCCGCTGTTCCAGGAGTTGAACCACTTTCACCGTTGGTTCCTTGTATCCGGAATAGACTAGCGTGAGGGGCGGACAGCAGGTCAGCCTGCGGATTTCCAGCGGATCCATGCGGTAGACCAGCACTCCGCCGAAGACGCTGGCGGCCGCATCAGCACCGGACCCGAGCCCCTGCACCGCGCGGATGGTGCCGCGGGCCTCGCGGAAAATATCTTCGCGGCTGTACGACTGCCCGGCCCATTCCATCAGGGCTGCCGTTGTCGCGACCGTGACGGCCGCGGATGACCCCAGTCCCACCGTGCTGGAAAATCCCGATTTCACATCCAGCCGCAGTCCGCCCGGCAGTCTGTCCCTCTGTTTTCCCACAGCGTGAATAATAAAGGAAAAACGGCGGGACGGCGCCAGATCCCGCAGGGACGACTCATATGAACCGAGCGCGGAAATAATATGAAGGGTTCCAGATTTCTGCGGCGTCAGTTTCACTTCCATCCGCTTGTCCACTGCCCCGCAGAGTGAGCGCCGGCCGTGAAGTACGGCATGCTCGCCCAGCAGCATCAGGCTTCCGGGAGCGGACACCCTAAACGATGCGCGTGCCATCGGCATCCCCCTCGGTTTCTATCAGTGAATATCCGTATTCATCGCACAGAGATGTCGGGGCAGTTTCAGAAACTATCCACACAATGCCGGCATGATCATCCCCGGACACGGATCCGGCGCCGCTGACCTTGGCGGCGCATCCCTGCCGGTTCAGGTCGCGGATGAAGGCCGCAACCCGTTTTGGAACAACGCCGATTCTTTCAAGCAGGGCCTCGTTGTCCGTCACGACCTCCTGAAGAATGCCCCATTCGCCAGAAAGCAGGGCTTTTTCGATCCGGCCTTCCAGCAGTTCAAATTCGCGCCAGATCCCGCTGGTTCCAAAATGCCTTGCAACAAAGGATACGCATTCGCCCGTGCCCGCCTGCGGCCGTCCGGTCTGTGCCAGGCGATAAGCAGTTCCGGGGCAGGGCAGGTTGACACTGTGCTCTTTCTGGAACCGGTGCAGCCCGCCATGGAGGCAGACATAGGGGTCGGCTCCGCTGGGATTCCCGTGCTGAAGTCTTTCGCTCATCATGGCCAGATCAAATAACACATTGCGCTCAAGACCGCCGCGCAGCAGCGAATCCGCCGCCTGAAGTACAGCCAGTACAATGGCTGCCGATGACCCCATGCCCGATCCAAGCGGTATGGAGGATTCCAGTTCAAAGGTTAATCCGCCCGCCGGTGTGATGCCGGTGTGCTGCAGCAAACAGGCCAGCGCATAGGCCGTCAGTTCCGCCGGCCGCCCGTGGACGTCCCTGATCGGCAGCTCTCCGAGTCTGAATCTTTCATATCTTTCGTTCAAAGTCCTGTGCAGCCCGGCCAGACTTTTTGCTGAAAGCGAAAGCTCTTTATCGAGTCCGGTCAGCAGAAACCGGAAAACATCGCGGTCCTCTGAGTGGATGGTGCAATCCGCATAACGGTTGACGGCGGTTACAAGCGCCGGCCGGCCGTACACCACCGCATGTTCACCGGAGAGAATCAGTTTGCCTGGTGCGCGGGCTTTCATTTATTCCGGATCATCTGTACGGACGAGCGATAAATTACCCCGCATCTTTGAAACCGAATTCATGCCCGTCAGGAACATGGCGGCGATGAACTCCTTCTTGAGCCGGCGAATGACCTTGACGACTTCCTCTGCCGAAACCATGGCCGGCTTAAGAAAAGGACGGGCGATTCCGCACAGGGAGGCCCCGAGGATGACGGCTTTGGCCATATCCACGCCGGTGCGGATGCCTCCGGAGGCGATCAGCGTGATCCGGTCGCGCAGCGGAGCAAGCTTCCTGAGCGCGAGGGGCGTCGGCCAGCCCCAGTCCTGATAAAGAAAGCCGAGGTCGGGGGCGTCTTCGCAGACCCGCCGGAACTGCTCGATGCGGCTCCATGAAGTTCCGCCGGTGCCCGCCACATCAAAATAGTGTATGCCTTGTTTCATCAGGATTTCCACATCCGCCGGCCCCAGGCCCGCGCCCACTTCCTTGATCAGCACGGGCTTGTTCAGCTTTCCGGCCACATGCCCGATTTTTTCGGCCAGCCCGGCAAAGTTGGTGTCGCCGCCGTTCTGAACGGTTTCCTGCAGGGCGTTCAGGTGAAGATATATCCCGTCTGCCTCAAGCACATCCATTGCCTTCTGGCAATGTTCTTCCGTAAAACCGTGATTGAGCTGCACCGCCCCCAGATTGGACAGAAGGGGCACGCTGGGAGCGAGGGCGCGCAGGCGGAAACTCTCCACGGCTTCGGGATTGTCGAACATCACGCGCTGTGATCCGACGGCCAGCGCCACCCCCGTGGTTTCGGCTGCGGCCGCCAGATGGCGGTTGATCCGCAGGATCTGCTGATCGTCCCCGCCGGTCATGCTTGAAATGAGCAGGGGGAATGTCAGATTCTTTCCAAGGAACTCTGCAGAGGCATCCACATCCGCCGCGTTGATTTCCGGCAGCGCGCGGTGCGTCAGATGGATGGCATCCCAGTATCTTTTCTGGCGGTCCGCGGATTCATCGGCCGCCATTTTAAGGTGTTCCAGCTTGCGCTGGTTGATGGACTCGTTCATTTCCTGCGTTCCATTTTTCGGTGCGCTGACATCAGTTCCCCCGGATGGGTCAGCGCGGCCATCAATGACAGTTCTCCGCACCAGACCGCTGCGGCGGCCAGCGCCGCGAGCCGCCGGGCGTTCTCCCCGGCCGGCCGTTTTTCGAGGCAGCCAAGCGCTTCCAGATTCTTGCGAACAAACTCGATATCCTTGCCGTTGCCCACGGTGCCGATGATTATGTTCGGTATCGTGACCGAGAAATAGAGGTCATTGTTCTGGACTTCGGCCAGAGTATACCCCTGCGAGCCCTCGATGATGTTGGCCGCATCCTGTCCGGTGGCCAGGTAGAATGCCAGCAGCATGTTGGCGAAATGCGCATTGGCGCTGCGGATGCCCCCCGCCAGCGAGGTGCCGATCAGGTTTTTCTTGAGGTTCAGGTCGGCCACGGCTTCCGGGGTGGTCCGAAGCACCTTCGCGCACACTTCGCGGGGAATCACCGTCTCGCAGATGACCCCTCGTCCCCGGCCCAGAATCCCGTTCACGGCTGTCGCCTTCTTGTCCGTGCAGAAGTTGGCCGAGATGGATACGTACTTCAGCTGCGGATACTGCTGGAGAATCCAGTTGAGGAACGCCTCGGCGGCATTGGTCACCATGTTGTGTCCGGCGGCGTCGCCGGTTTGCATTTCCAGACGCAGATAAAGAAGGTTGCCGACCACCTGATGATGCAGATCCAGGAATCTGGCGAATCGGCTGGAAGACTCCGCCGCCGCGGCGATTTCGGCGTGCCGGCCCTGCAGGGCGGAGGCAATCTTCCATGCTTCCACTGCGGTGGCTGCCTGAACCAGCACCGAACGGCTCATGCGGTCATCCGTGATGACCGCACATAGTCCTGGGGTTTGCATGGAAACGCGCGCTCCGCGGCCGACTGAAGGCCACAGGGGGCTTTCATACGTCGCCAGCGGAAGCATGAACTCTCCCTCGACCGCGGGTCCGGACATTTTTAACGGCCCGATATGCCGCATCGGTATTGCCGCCTGCTCGATTTTATCGCCACTGTTCATGACCGCCATCCCTGATGTGTTTTCATCAGATTCTATCATGTCCGCTTTGCGGGCAAGCAGATATTTATGCCTTCGCGCCGGGTTTGACTTTGATCCGCCAACCCCTTATCTTTCCGAACGGTTGCCGGGGTGTCCCCGAAAGGGGGCTGAGATCATACCCGCGGTACCTGATCCGGATCATGCCGGCGAAGGGAGATGGCCGCCTTTGTTCCCTCCGGCGTATCCAAGTTTGAAAGAGCAGATGATGAAACTTGTTGTGAACGGCGAAGAAATCGAGTCCTCCGGATCATCGCTCCCTGATCTGCTGGTGCAGATGGGCGCAAGCCCGAAACGCGTGGCCGTGATGGTGAACGGGACGGTGATTTCCGCCGCTGAACGCCAGGCCGTTACCCTTCGGGCGGGCGACCGGATTGAAATTCTCACATTCGCCGCAGGGGGATGATCATGAAGCCGCTTGTACTTGGCGATCTTGAATTCCAGTCCCGCCTGCTGCTGGGGACGGGAAAATTTTCCAGCTCCGCGGTGATGCTGGAGGCCGTGAAGGCATCCGGCGCGCAGATTGTAACCGTGGCACTGCGCCGGTTCAACCGCGAGCGGCCGTCCGATGACCTGCTCGGGCCGCTGATGACGCTGAAGAACATCACGCTTATGCCCAACACTTCCGGCGCGCGGGATGCCGCTGAAGCCGTGAAGGCGGCCCGCCTTGCCCGGGAACTCTGCGGGAGCCGGCTGATCAAGGTGGAGATTCATCCCAATCCGCATCATCTGCTCCCAGATCCCATTGAAACCTATGAGGCCGCAAAGATTCTTGCGGCTGACGGTTTTATTGTAATGCCTTACATGCCCCCCGATCCGGTGCTTGCCAAGCGGCTGGAGGAGGCGGGCTGCGCCTCGGTGATGCCGCTGGGTTCGACCATTGGAAGCGGCAACGGCATCGCCGCCGGCGGGCTGCTCGATATCATCATTAACAACAGCAATGTTCCTGTGATTGTGGATGCCGGACTTCGTGCCCCGTCTGAAGCGGCCGCAGCAATGGAGGCCGGCTGCGCGGCTGTGCTTGTCAACAGCGCGATCGCCGCAGCGGGAAATCCGTCCGCGATGGCGCAGGCTTTCGCTGCCGCCGTTCAGGCGGGTTCCGCAGCATATGAAGCCGGCCTGATGGCGCGCAGTACAACGGCGGCTGCAACCAGCCCCCTGACTTTATTTCTCGGCTGATGGATAACCCGTCACAATACTGGAGTCTGGCGCAGGCAATCAATACGGCCGCGAGCCGGGCCGATAATCGGCAGATCTTTTCTGCGATGGGCGCGCAGCGGCCCGGGCCGAGGGAACTGGCGCTTATGCTTCAGCCTCAGGCGCGGGCTCACCTCGAGCAGATGGCCGCGCGCGCGAAGAGTCTGACAGCCCGGCATTTCGGGAACACGGTGTCGCTCTATGCACCTCTTTATCTGTCTAACTACTGCTCCAGCGGGTGTGTCTACTGCGGATATGCTTCCGACCGCAAGCAGCCGCGGCGGAAACTCCCGTTTGATGCAGTCGCGCGCGAGCTGGATGCCTTGAAGCGGGAGGGTTTTGAGGAAATTCTGCTGCTGACCGGAGAGCGCACGCCGCAGGCGGACTTTGAATATGTGCAGGCATGTGTACGGATGGCGTCGGAACTTTTCCCCCAGGTTCAGGTTGAGGCGTTTCCCATGACGGTGGATGAATACCGGAAGTTGAACCTCGCCGGCTGCGTGGGGGTGACCCTCTACCAGGAAACCTATCATCCTGTCGTCTATGATATGATGCACCGGTGGGGGCCAAAGAAGGATTTCGCCGGCCGGGTGTCCGCTCCCGCGCACGTGCTGGAGGCGGGGATGAGAACTGTGGGGATGGGCGTTCTGCTGGGATTGTCTGATCCGGTCGTGGATTCAATAGCCCTTTATCTGCACGCGGAGGAATTTCGAAAAAAATACTGGCGTTCGGGCATTGCGATTTCATTTCCCCGCATCCGGCCGCAGGAGGGCGGATTCCAGCCTGCGCATCCGGTGGAGGACCGCCTGCTGGCTCAGATTGTCTTTGCATTTCGTATCGTGATGCCGGATGTGCCTCTGGTGCTTTCTACGCGCGAAAAGCCGTTGTTCCGTGACGGAATGGCGGGTGTCGGCATTTCCCGCATGAGTGCCGCAAGCCGCACCACGGTGGGCGGATACGCCGGCGCGCCCGCGGAAGATCGCGGGCAGTTTGAGGTCAGTGACAGGCGCAGCGTGATGGAAATCTGCGATATGCTCCAGGCAAAAAAAATCGAGCCGGTTTTCAAGAACTGGGATGCGGTGTATACAGGGTAACATGAAGCCGTTTGGACTCTATCTGGTGATGACGGATCCGCTGGCCGGATACGAGGAATGCGCGCGTGCCGCCGTGGACTGCGGGGTGCGGATGCTGCAGCTCCGGATGAAAAAAGCATCCGATGTTGCTTTGCTTGACATGGCCGTAAAAATCCGTGCGATCACGCAGAACTCAGAAACACTCTTTATCGTCAATGACCGCGTGGATATCGCGCGGGCGGCGGATGCCGACGGCGTGCATCTGGGTCAGGACGACATGCCGCTGCAGGAGGCGCGTGCGCGCTGGCCTGCGGAGGGGAAGATATTCGGCCTTTCAACCCACAATCTCGGCCAGGCCTGTGCCGCCGTCATGCAGAATCCGGACTACATCGGCGTGGGCCCCGTTTTCCCGACGCCAACAAAGGAGATTCCGGATCCCGCGGTGGGGCTGGAGGGCTTGCGAAAAATTCTGCAGGCGGTCAGTCTGCCTGCGGTCGCCATTGGCGGCATCACGCCGGAGAATCTGCCCGATGTGCTTGCGCACGGCGCGCAAAACTTCGCGGTGGTTCGCGCAGTGACAAAGTCTCCCGATCCCCGTGCGGCGATACAAAGACTTCTGCGCACGGCGGGCATTGAACAGATCTTGTGGCCCCGTGTAGTTTAATCTGGCAGGAATTCATGTTTTAAGAAAGCGAGGTTATTATTACCGCCAAGCTGAAAAACGCTCTCGTTTCGACAGTGCTGTATCTCGCAGCGACGATGGGTTTTGCCCTGCAGCCGCCCGAACGAGTCAATTATCAGGGCCGGCTGATCGAGGGGACCAATCTCGTCAACGGGTCACGTCAGATTATTTTCCGCCTTTTCGACGAGGTGTCCGCCGGGATCGAGCTGTACGGCGAGACGCAGACGGTGAGCGTGGTGGATGGCCTCTATTCCACGGCCATTGGCCTGTCAAATACGGTGGCGGGCTCATTGCTCGCGGCCCTGAAGGGAAGCAGCTGTTTCCTTGAGGTGGAAATCGGGGGCACGGTTCTTTCTCCGCGCGAGGAGATCGCGGCGGTGGCACATGCCCTGACGGCGGTAAGCAAGGCCGGAGACACGATGACCGGTCCGCTGACCATCAATGCCGGGGCGGGTGAAGGCATTCTTATTCTGAGCGAGGGGTCCGGCATTGCCATTGGGAACTCGGCCAGTGCGGAGGGCGGAGAAGAGCGAATAGCCATTGGACACAATGTGACCAACGAGGTGGATCACACGGCGGCTGTTCGCGGGACGCTGTATCTTGACGGCGGCACCAATATCTATTATCGGAGCACGGCGGGAACGGGCCCTTGGCAGGAGCTAATGGTCGAAGAAGACCCTGTATGGCTTTCGGAGAAGGGGGCCTATGCCACGGGTTCGCCCGTATATGCGGAAGCTGATCCCGTCTGGACAGCCGAACGCGAAGCCTATGCCACGGGTACGCCTCTTTATGTTTTCGCAGAAACCGACCCCGTCTGGACGGCAGAGAAGGCCGCCTATGCGACCGGGATGCCGGTATACGCGGAAGCTGATCCCGTCTGGATTGCGGAGAAGGCCGGTTATGCCACCGGCACGCCGCTTTACACATACACAGAAACCGATCCCTCCTGGGCGTCTTCCAGCAATGATGTCGAAATCAGAATACTGAATATAGAAACGGCAAGGGTTTCAAAGATTGGCGATGAGATGACGGGAGCCCTTGTCATCAATGTGAGCTCAGTAACCGGGATTGTTATAGGTAGTTCGGGGGCTAATATTGCTATTGGCAATACAGCCAATGTCGCCGGGGGCGGTCTGGCTGTGGGAGACAGAGCAAATGCAGCGGTGAACGGGACGGCCCTGGGGTATATGGCCTTTGGAGCTTATGTGGGGACAGCCCTTGGCCGTACGGCAAACGGATCTTCTTCCGGGGCCTCCGTGGGGCAGGCGGCAAACAGCTTCCAGAGCGGGGCGGCCATTGGGTTTGAAGCGGATGGATCAAGCTGGGGCGCCGCAATGGGGCGTGGAGCAAACGCCAAAAACAGTGGAATTTCCATCGGCCATTTTTCTCATGGCCGTGAGTATGCGGTGGCCATTGGCCGCGACAGTTATGCCGTGCAGACCAATATCTCAATTGGATATGCGGCCAAATGCTGGGCCGGCCGGAATCGGATTGCGATGGGCTCCGGTGTGGTAAACGACACAGATGACAGTGCGCAAATCAGGGGCTCGCTTTACCTAGACGGGGGAACAGGTTTGATGTACCGGTCCACCTTTGGATCGGGAGCCTGGAGTGTCAAGGCGTTCACCATTGATCACCCGCTGGATCCCGAAAACAGGGTGCTTCGACATTATTCGGTCGAAGGTCCGAAGGTGTGGAATGTATATGCCGGAAACGCGCAGGTGATCGGAGGAACAGCAGTTGTCGAGCTGCCGGCGTATTATTCGGCACTGAATCTGGCGGGATCTGAAGTCTACAGTTTCACGCCGGTGGGTGTTGCTGCTGTTTGCTATGTGAAGCAGAAGGCGGCTGGAAACCGTTTTGTTATTGGTGCGGATCAGGATTGCGAGGTATCATGGACCGTTAAAGCTGTTCGAAACGATCCTGCCGCGCGGGAAGATCTGCTGCACAGGCCCGTGGAACAGCTCAAAGCCGATATCCGGTCTTTGCCGCCGATCTCGGAAGCTGAACAGCAGAACACCACGGCCATTTCTCCATAGCTGACAAGCCGGTCAGGGCTCGGGATTAAATGTGCGGATGGCATCCAGTTCCCTGCGGATTTTTGGCCGGCCGGTTTCCTCGGCCGGATATCCAAGGCTGATGATGGTGTCCACCCGGTTTGTCCGGGAAATGCCCAGCAGTTTCCTGACGGCCTTCTCATTGAACCAGCCCAGCCAGCAGCTCCCGACTCCGTCTTCTGCCGCCTGCAGCACGATATGCTCGCAGGCGATGGCCACATCAATCAGTCCATACTGGATTCCCCGCACGGCGCCCCCGATCGCGGCGGATGCGCGAGAAGAAGTTCGGATGGCGACAATCAGCACCGGTGCCGACTTTGCAAAAGCGTTCATGGAATAAAGCCCTGAAAACGCCGCCGCCGCAAGCTGTGTCCGCAGGGGCTCGCGATCGGCAACAATGAAGTGCCACGGCTGCGAGTTGCAGGCCGAGGGCGCCAGCCGGGCTGCTTCCAGGCAGCGGTCGAGGATGGCCCGCGGGACCGGGGTGGCTGCGTATTTCCTCAGGCTGTGACGCCGGTTTGCGAGATCAAGAAAGTTCATATTCAATTCATTGCCTCACTGCATCTGAGCGGTTATATTGCCGGATCAGTGTGAGGAGTACACGAAAAAAGCGTGAGTGGAAACGAGGTGAAAAATGGAATTTGACGCTGCGGTTAGCGCAATGATGGCGTGTGATTTATTTTCCGAACTCAGCGAGAGTGAGCAGGGGGGGCTGCTGATGCGGGCGACAACGCGGCACTGCGGGGCGGGAACTGCCGTGTATGAGAAGGATCAGAAGTCTGGAAGCAGTTTCGCGCTGATTGCGGACGGATGTGTGAATATTCTCGGTCAGGACGGCGCCGTGCTGGAAACCGTCGGCATGGGCAGCATCATTGGCGAGATTGGTCCGGTCAGCCCCCAGAAAAAACGCACTTTTCGGGTGGAGGCCTGCGGAGACGTTGATCTGCTGGAATGGTATCTGTCTGATATCGAGGAAAAATATCCGGCTGTTTTGAAGCGGCTGCGCGACCTTGCATGGGACCGCATCACTCAGTGGCGGGAGTAGATTTTTTCGACTTTTTCCCGCTGCGGAATTCGGACAGCATGCTTTCCGCGCATTCCGGGCAGTAGCCATGGGTGAACTGCGCGTCCGTGCGTTCACTGATATACACTTCTATAGGCACCCACACGGGCTCATCCTTGTGTGCCTCCGTGCGGATTTTCTTGCAGGCCGCGCATATGGGCAGAAGCCCGTGAAGAGTTTTTTCCAGCTCCTTGAACAGCGTGGACTGGAGCCGGCTGCACAGCAGGGCATATACGGAAAAGAAGAAAAAAACGGCACCGGAAACTGCTGTGCTCAGATTCCAGAGTTCACCGGCCAGTCCGGCAATCACGACCAGATAACCCAGGATGATGAACAGCAGCAGGTGCCGGTACAGCCGGAGCATGCGGACCACCGGCGCCCGGCTCTTGGACAGAATGAGCGGAATCGCTTCAAACAGCAGCTGGGTGCGGATCAGGCTGGCCAGCAGAATCACTGTGCCCAGCAGAATAAACATGCCCGCGACAAATGCAGCCCCATTCATAAATTGCTCCTTTTTCTCCGCCAGACAGTCTAATGACGCATTCCATGCGGTCAATGTTTAATCCATCCGCCCGCCCGGCGGACGGCTTCCTCCCACTGCAGGAACTTTTCGTGTACAAGTTTATCCGCCGCAGCCGGGGCGAAGACGCGATCGGCCCGCCAGTGTTTTTCGACATCCTTTTCCGATGTCCAGAAACCGGAAGCAATGCCCGCCAGCGCGGCTGCCCCGAGGGCTGTGGTCTCGCTCATGACCGGACGCACAACCCTCTGCTGCAGAAGATCCGCCTGAATCTGCATCAGCAGATTGTTGCGGCTGGCGCCGCCGTCAGCGCGCATTTCGCGCAGTCCTGTTTGTGCATCGGCCTGCATGGCCCGAACCACTTCCAGTGTCTGGAATGCGATCGCCTCCAGTGTGGCCCGGGCGAGGTGGGCGGCCGATGTGCCGCGGGACAGGCCGACGATGGTTCCTCTTGCATAGGGGTCCCAGTGCGGTGCACCCAGTCCCGTGAAGGCCGGGACAAAGAATATTCCCCCGCTGTCCGGGACCCGGGCGGCCAGTGGTTCTATGTCCGCTGCCGTTTTAATCAATCCGAGCTGATCGCGCAGCCACTGCACGGCCGCGCCCGCGATGAAGATGCTTCCCTCAAGCGCGTAGTGCAGTTTTCCTGCCTTTTGCCAGGCGACAGTGGTCAGCAGTCTGCTCCGGGAGGAAATCGCGTCCTGTCCGGTAAACATCAGCAGGAAGCATCCGGTGCCGTAGGTGTTTTTGGCCATCCCCGGCTGAAAACAGCACTGGCCGAACAGGGCGGCCTGCTGATCGCCGGCCATGCCGGTCACGGGCACCCCCTTCAATTCGGGCATGCCGGTAATTTCCCCGAACATGCCGCTGGAATCCCGCACCTCTGGAAGCATGGATGCCGGCACGCCCAGCAGGTTCAGAAGTTCCTCATCCCACGTTCCCGAGTGAATGTTGAAGAGGAGCGTGCGCGCGGCGTTGGAAGCGTCGGTGGCATGAATTCTGCCCTCCGTCAGCTTCCACAGCAGCCATGTGTCCACTGTGCCAAAGGCCAGCTGCCCCCTGGCCGCCCGGGCGGCGGCATCCGGGACATGATTGAGAATCCATTGGATTTTTGTCCCGGAAAAGTAGGGGTCCAGCGGGAGGCCGCATTTGCCGCGGAACAGGTCCTCGGCGCCGTCAGCCTTCAGCCTCTCGCACAGCTCTGCTGTGCGGCGATCCTGCCACACGATGGCGTTGCATACTGGCCGCCCGGTTTTGCGGTCCCATACGAGCGTGGTTTCCCGCTGATTGGTGATTCCCACGGCGGTGATGTCGTCGGTTTTCACCCGGCCCGTTTTCAGCGCCTGAACCGCTGCATCCTTCTGGGAATTCCAGATGTCCTCCGGCCGGTGCTCGACCCAGCCCGACTGAGGGAAAATCTGGTCAAATTCCTGCTGCCCTGTCGAAAGGCCCTCGGTTTGGCGGTTGAACAGGATGGCCCGTGAGCTGGTTGTTCCCTGATCCAGTGCTAAAATGTATTTCATGGCGAACTCCGAAAAAGAAGGGAGCGGACAGCTTCGCTGCCCGCTCCCGTTTCACACGGAACAGTTCATCGCCCGGCTAGAATTTCCAGTTTGCCTGAATGCTGGCAATGTCCACCGATCCCTCATAGGAGCCGTTCAGATAGTCGCCTGTGGCGCCCATCTGCTGGACGCGGGAATCATTGATGAACAGGTGCGTATAGCCCACATCAACGCTCAGGTTTTCACTGACCTGATAGCCGGCGCCGAGCGACAGCCAGATGCGGTCGGCATCCGGAATGCGCGGCGTGCGGTGATTGGCATCGGGCACGGGGGTTTCGTCATAGGCGCCGCCGATGCGCAGGGCCAGCTTGTCCGTCTGCTGGTACTGCAGGCCCAGCGAGTAGCGCCAGGTGTCGTCCCAGCTCTCGTCCGTCACGCTGTCCGGCTGGCTGGAGCCGTACTTGACGCGCAGTTCGTCGAAATCGCCCCAGCCGGTCCATGTGAGGTCGGCCATTACGGTGACCTTTTCTGCAAAGGTGTGGGCCATGCCCAGCGACGCGGACTGAGGCAGGGTCAATTCAGCTTCGCCGTCGGTGTCGACAAACATGCCCATGGCCTGCAGCGCCCGGGCGGGCCCGGGGACCTGGAAGGACGCATCGCCTTCGAGTTTATGCTCAATCTTTGAGCGATAGCTCAGGCTCAGCGCACATTCGGGACGCGGAGTGATCAGCACCCCCGCGTTGTATCCGGCGGCCCAGTCATCGCCCTCCACCCTTGCTCGTCCGTCCAGCGCCTGGGGCGCCACTCCAAGAATCGTGCCGAAATCAATAGCGCTGGTCAGGTCGGCTTCAACATACGAAGCGCTGACCCCTGCGCCGACGGCAATCTTGTCCGATATTTTATAAGACACACTGGGGTTGACGTTCATGTTCACCAGTTCAGTCTTGATGGCGTGGTAGCGGCCGACCCAGGATTTGTTGTACTCGGTGGTCAGTCCGTAGGGAGCTGTGATGCCGATACCCCATGCGGTTTTCTCGCAGAGATCGGCCTTGTAATAGGCGTTGGGAACAAACGCGGCCACGCCGCCGTTGCCTCCGTCACCGCCGGAAACAGGAACGCCCGCGGGCAGGATGACCGATCCGCTGTTGTCGAACTCGAACGTGGGCATGATCATGTGCCCGCCAAGTGTCAGTTCGCTTCCGGCACGCGGCTCATGCCGGCCGGATTGAAATAAATGGTGCTGGCGTCGCCGATGGAAGTGCCCGCGCCGGAAAAGGCGGAGCCGATGCCGCTGGCGCTTTGTTCGACGATTGCAAAGCCGGAGCCCAATGCGCAATGTGCACACAGGGCCAGGGCGGCGGCCAGAACGGGGACTATCCGGTGGAATCTTTCCATGATTTTCTCCTTATGTTTACGGTTACTCCACTCCATAGCAACGCCCGCTTTGTACTGTATTCCGTGAAGGCGGGCAACGCAAAACAGTTTCGAATTCGGGCCTTCCTGACAGGAGGCGCAATCTAGAACCGAAGCCCGGCCAGAAGGTAGAAGGTGTTCATTTCAATGCTGGCTTCCTTGTCATATTTCTCGCGCGCAGCGTCCTGCTCCTCGGCGGATTTATGCCGGGCCTCGATCGTGGCGTCGGTTTCCAGGTGCCGGAAGGTGGCCCCGAGAAGCAGATCAACCCCTTCTGACAGCGGGTGCTCAAGCATCACGGTCAGGTCAATGGATTTGTAGGAGAGATCAATGTCCTTGTCGTTGCGGGAATCCGCGCCGAGGCTGCTGCTCCGGCCGGCCCATTCGAGCATCATGTAGTTGCCCTGGCATACAATTTTGGTTCCTTCGGGATTGAGCCAGATGCGCATTTCGCCGCCAATGCCGAATTCAGGAATGACGATGCCGGCCCAGCCTTCTCCGGTGCCGCCGATGACATACGGATAAGGGTGGTATTCGTACGTTCGGACCCCCTGCGCCGGGCCCGCGTCAATGGTGTAGCTTCCGCCCATGGCCAGCAGGCCGGCCCGAAGCCATGGTGAGAAATCGAAGCCTTCCTCAGTGCTGATGCAGAAGGGCGTCAGAAGCAGGCCGAGTTCGGCTGAACCGGCCTGCAGATCCACATCGGCGCTGCTGCCCTGTGGGATGAACATATAGTCGTAGCTCTTTCCTTCAAATTTCACCTCTTCAACACCGATGGCGAATGGCTCATCCTTGGCGGTGGCTGTGGCGGAAGCTTCGAAATAGGATACATCTAGAAGGAAGGTGACGAAACGCCAGCGTTTTTCGATGCCGAGTCCGAGCGCGCCGTAACTCTCGTCAAAACCCAGCTCCTCCAGATCGTAGTTCTGAAGAAATCGCCCGTAATCCTGCGTGTAGCCGGGAATATCCGTATAGGCCCGCTTGGTTTCCTTGACATAACCGCTGACCGAGGTGATCAGTCCCGGCTTGAGTGTGATGCTGAAATCTTGGTCCAGCGGATCCACCACCCGCCCGGCATAAAGCTGGGCCCGGGCCGGAAGCAAAGCACATGAGGAAATGATGGCGAATGCGAAAAACCGAACTGTACGTTTCTTCATCTGTGAGTATGTCCTTTCACCTGCGTTTGCGGGCACAAACTAGACTAAAGCCCGCAGATCGTCCAGACTGAAGACAAAAAATTTCAAGTTAAACGCTTGATCCGGCAGGGGGGGCGCGTTTATGATTTGATGTTCAGTCAAAGTCAGGTGTTGGTAATATGAGCGCACAAGATTCAGGTTCCGGTCACGGCGATCCAGAGCAGTGGGTCAGGCAGACGCGACTTGTCAAGGATTGGGAACGCAGAAAGCAGGATATCCTTGCGCATAAATGGTATGAAAGCGAGCGCGCCGGCCGTGATGTGGGCTGGGATCACGCTACTGTGGACTGGTTGATCCGCCATGGGATTACCCCCAAAAAGCAAACCTGAACCTCTTTGGCTGCTTACGACTCACTCTTTCCGTTGATGTTATGACCACAGGGCGAAAGTTGCATTTTGACAGGGGCGCATGGGCTTTGCAGAAGGAGCGGTTTGCCACGGATGTGCCCGCCCCGCCCCCGCCGTTTGAAGTGCATCCGCTGGCGGAAGTGGTTCCCGACGTGATGAAGAAAATCGGGATGCACGGCCGGCTGCACGAAGCGGCCATGCAGGAAGAGTGGCCCCGGCTCGTGGGTCCTCAGCTCGCGGACCATACCCGGCCCGGGAAACTGGATCACGATGTGCTGACGGTTTATGTGGATCATTCCGCATGGCTCAGCGAACTGTCACGCTATGGCCGGAAGCAGATCATGGAAAAACTGAAGGCCCGTTTCGGCGCCGGCTGCATTAAAAGCATTCACCTGGCGCTTGACCCTGAAGGCGGGAAAAAATGAAAAACTTGAAGCGAACCATCCTGGCGGGAATCCTGTGCGCGGCTGCCGCCGCTTCTGTGTGCGGCGAAGAAGCTCCTGCCACGGCAGTACAAACCCTGGTGCGGGCCATGGATCTGCTCCATGAGCGGGGTGTTATTGCCGGGCCTGAAAGGCTGGAGGCCGGCATGCTCTCAAACCTGGTGCATGCGGCCGACCCCGGGGGCGTTCTGCTGGGCCCGGAGGACCTTTCTTGCCGGGAACAGGAAGCGAGGGGGCAGTGGGGCATGCCCGGCCTTCATTTTATGGTGACCAATGGATCCTTCGCAATTGCCGCACCGGCTCCTGAACCGTGCCGTCCCGGCGACGTCCTTGAACTGGTGGACGGGCAGGGCATCCGGGGGCTTCCGGAGGAGGAGGTCTGGCGGCTGCTTGCGGGTAATACCAGTGAAGAGGCCCGCCTGACGGTGCGCCGGGAGGGCAGCACGGAGCATGAAATCGTTCTGCCGCGAATCGCAGCACCCATCCCGCCGGTTGCGGCCTCCGAAAAAATTTCCCCCGAAACAGGATACATCAAACTCTACGGATGCCATCCGGGAACAGCAGATGCCCTGAGACCAATTCTGCAGGAATGGAAAACTTCCGGAGTCTATGGCGTGGTGCTGGATCTGCGGTCGGCCGCCGGCGCATCGCGTGAAGAAACCTGCCGGATACTCAGCCAGTTCTTTCCCTCTGAAAGAGAGCTTTTCCGCATGGTGCCTCTGTCCGGAGATCCGGAAATCTGCCTGTCCGAGGGGGCTTCCCCTCGCACACTGCCGACCATGGTGCTGGTTGACGAAACCACAGCCGGCGGTGCCGAACTGCTGGCGGCGGGTTTGCAGAGCTCCGAAACCGGAACTATGATTCTTGGCCGCCGCACGGCCGGTGACTTTCTTCTGCGCGAGGTGCTGGAACTCAACGGAAGCCATGCCATGCTTGTGGCCTCCCGCATCCTGAAATTTCCGGACGGCCGGGAGTACCGCGCCAACGAGGGGTTGACGCCTGATATCGTTGTTGAAGGCCGCCCCAGCGGAGCGACAGACCAGGCGGAGGAAGAGATTCACCCGCGGCTGAAAAATGATCCTGCGCTTCGCCGGGCCTGCGATCTGCTGCAGGGCCTGCGCGTGCTTAAAATAAAATTTCGTGAAGACTCCACAAATCCATAGAACTGATCCGGCGGACATTCCTTCGGGTGTGATTGACGAAGCGGTGCGTGTGCTGCGCGCCGGCGGCCTGGTGATTCTTCCGACCGAGACCGTGTACGGCGTGGCGGCCATGCCGCCCGTGCCGGGGGCGGAGAATCGCCTGTACGAAGCCAAGGGGCGCGACAGCGGCAAGCCGGTGGCGCGCCTGGCGCGCGGCATCGAAGATGTGGAAGCGGCCGGCGGCCGGCTGAATGCCGCGGCCCGCCGGCTTGCAAACCGTTTCTGGCCCGGCCCGCTGACGCTGGTGCTCCCGCAGAACGGCGGCACATGCGGTTATCGGGTGCCGGATCATCCTGTTCCGCTGGCGCTGCTGGATGCCTGCGGATGCGTGCTGGCCGTGACCAGCGCCAATTTGAGCGGGCAGAAGGATGCCGTAACGGCGGCCGAAGCGCTGGCCGCGCTGGGTGACCACGCGGACCTGGTGCTGGATGCCGGCCCCGCCCGCGGCCAGAATCCCAGTACGGTGGTTGATGTTACGGGAGAGGAGCCGCGCATCCTGCGCGAAGGGGCCATCCCCGGAGCGGAAATCGCCGCGGCCCTGGTGTCCGGGCCGGCAGAGAAACGGATTCTGTTCGTCTGCACCGGCAACACCTGCCGCAGCCCGATGGCCGAATTCCTGCTGCGCGCGCGGCTGGGCGAGAACTCAGGCTGGGCGGTTGAATCGTGCGGCATCTATGCCGTGGATGGCGCCTCCGCGTTTGAAAATGCCATTGACGTGATGCAGGAACTTAATATTGATATCCGCCCCCACCGCAGCCGGCAGGTGACGGCGGAGATGGTGGAATCCGCCGCCCTGATTGTGGCCATGACGGAAGGCCACCGGCGGGAATTGCTGAATCAGTTTCCCGCCGCGCGCGGCAAGGTCTTCCGGATGCATGAATTCGGAACGGAGGGCTGCGTCCGCGATGTAATGGACCCGGCGGGCGGGGCGAAAACCGTGTATCGAAAAACGAGGGATGAGGTGGACTCTGCAGTGGCCGACCTGATACTCTTCATGGCGCGGAATTTTGAAAGGACCGGAAAATGAAAATAGCAATTGGCTCTGACCACGGAGGCTTTGAAGCCAAGGAACATGTCAAGCAGTACCTGGAAGCCCGGAAAATCAAGGTCATTGATGTCGGATGCTGGAGCCGCGAATCCGTGGACTATCCCGATTATGCGGCCGAGGTCGCCCGGCGCGTTTCCTGCGGCGAGGCCAAGCAGGGCATTGTCATCTGCACCTCCGGCATCGGAGTCAGCATCACGGCCAACAAGTTTCCGCGGGTGCGCGCCGCGCTCTGCGGCACGCCGCATCTGGCGGAAATGGCCCGCAAGCACAACAACGCCAACATTCTGGCGATGGGCGCTTCCGTCACGCCTCTTGACCAAATGGATGCAATCCTCGATGCCTGGTTCGCGGCTGAGTTCGAGGGCGGCCGCCACGAGCGCCGGGTTCAGAAGATCACCGGCTACATGGCCACACTGACCGATCCGGTCGCCCTGTATGACTCTGATCCCGAAATCTGCTCGCTGATTGTTTCGGAAACGCGCCGTCAGAAGGAAAACCTGGAGCTGATTGCCTCGGAGAACTATGTCAGCCGCGCAGTGCGCGAGGCGGCCGGCTCCGTCATGACCAACAAGTATGCCGAAGGCTATCCCGGCAAGCGGTGGTATCACGGGTGCGAATTCGTGGATGAGGCCGAGCGGCTGGCCCAGGACCGGGCGAAGGAGCTTTTCGGCGCCGAGCATGTCAACGTGCAGCCGCACAGCGGAAGCCAGGCCAACATGGCCGTCTATTTTTCGGTGCTCAAGCCCGGAGACACCATCCTGGCCATGAGCCTTGCCCATGGCGGCCATCTGACGCACGGGCACAGCGTGAATTTCTCGGGCCGGTTCTTCAACTGCGTTCACTACGGAGTGGACCGCGAAACCGAAATGATTGACTACGACGAAGTGGAGCGTCTGGCCGCGGAGCACAAGCCGCGGCTGATCTGCGCCGGAGCCAGCGCCTATTCGCGAATCATAGATTTCAAGCGGATGCGCCGGATCGCCGACAGCGTCGGCGCCTACCTGATGGTGGACATGGCGCACTTCGCCGGCCTCGTGGCCGGGGGATGCCATCCCAGCCCCGTCCCCTATGCGGAATTTGTGACCACCACCACGCACAAGACACTGCGCGGACCGCGCGGCGGCATGATCCTGTGCCAGTCGCGCTTCGCGCAGGATATTGACCGCCAGATATTCCCCGGCGTGCAGGGCGGCCCCCTGATGCACGTGATCGCGGCCAAGGCGGTTTGTTTCCACGAGGCGCTGCAGCCGGAATTCAAGGAATACGCAAAGCAGATTGTCCGCAATGCCCATGCGCTGGCCGATGCGCTGCGCGCTCAAGGCGTGCGCATTGTGTCGGGCGGCACGGACAATCACCTGATGCTGGTGGATCTGACGCCCGTGAACATGACGGGAAAGGACGCCGCGGACACGCTGGACAGGGCCGCCATCACCGTGAACAAAAACGCCATTCCGTTTGATGCCAGGAGTCCGTTCGTGACTTCCGGCATACGGATCGGGACTCCGGCCGTGACGACTCGCGGAATGAAGGAGGGCGAAATGTCCGCCATTGCCGGTCTGATTGCGGAAGCGCTGGGAAAGGCCGAGCATCCCAAGGCGCTGGCCCTGCTCAAGAAGAAAGTCATCGAGCTGACCGCGAAATTCCCGGTTCCCTGAGCTGCGGTCAGTCTTCCGGGCTTCCGCTGAAGATGTACACGGTCGGGAACGGCTCGCGCAGCGCGCCGGCCAGGCTCACCAGTTCGCCGTACGGCGCGGTCTCCGGGGCAAATATCACCGCCACGGGAATGCCCGCGCCTTTTTCGCGGATGATATCGAGAGCACCGGCGGCATTCGCCGCGGAAAACTCCGCGATTTTCAGATCGGGTTTCGGCTGATCATCCGGCCACTCCTCGCTGATCTGCACGAGTTTCAGCCCGTTCGTGCCGCCTGCATGAATTTCCCACGGCTGACTGGGCCGGTCTTCACGCGCCCGGAATTCGGGCTGCGGCAGAAACGCCTTGTAAAAAAGCTGTCCCTTCGAGGGCGGTTCCATGCGGATGCCGTTGTCCGTGCAGAGCAGATCAAGAAACCGGCACAGCTCAACCGCATGGCCCAGCTGGACATCCGGCGAAAACCTCAGATCCACATGGGGCGTTCTCCCGTTTTCGATCAGTTCCTGGAGGTATTCCATGAGCCCTTCGGGCGTGGTGCTGGTCGGTGCGCCGGATAAGCCGGCGGAGCAGATCAGGTCTTTCCACCCCGCGCCTTCAGGAGCGGAAACCGAAAGCGTGATGTCCGCGATGCGCAGCCGTCCGTCCATGTATTCCGGTTCAATGTCAATCTGCACCAGCCTGCCGCGGGGAATCTGCAGGTCGGGATTGGCGGAGAATCTCCGGTATACTCCGCTTTTATCCCTCTTGAAGGGCACATCCAGCACGGTGGCGCGGTCGTTGAAGTCGGACGCGATGCTCCCGGGCTCCTCGG
>JAKQHR010000087.1 GCA_029557905.1 Verrucomicrobiota bacterium | reverse complement strand
AAACTTCCAATGATTGGAACTTTTTCCGCAGGAACTTCCAATGATTGGAAAAAGCGGCAAACGTCACAGAATGCTTTGCAAAAGGGGGCCAACCTCTATAATAGCGCTTCTGAAAAAGAGGACTGTATGAAGCGAGATCATTTTTATGTAACAACGCCGATTTATTACGTCAACGACAAGCCGCACATCGGGCATGCCTACACGACGATTCTTGCGGATGTGCTGGCGCGCTATTACCGCATGCTGGATGTCCCCTCGCATTTCCTGACCGGTACGGACGAGCACGGGCAGAAGGTCTGGCAGGCGGCCCAGGCGGCGGGCATCACGGCCCAGGAGCAGGTGGACCGCACGGTGATCCGCTTCCAGGATCTCTGGAAGAAGCTGGAGATAACGCACGATGACTTCATCCGCACCACAGAGCTCCGGCATAAAAAAGTGGTGCAGGGAATCCTGCAGGACCTGTACGACCGCGGTGAAATTTACCGCGACGAGTACGACGGCTGGTACTGCACGCCCTGCGAGCGTTTTTTCATGGAAAAGGACCTTGTCGAAGGCTGCTGCCCGGAGTGCAAACGTCCGGTGGAAAAAATTCGGGAGGCCAATTATTTCTTCCGGATGGGCAAGTATCAGGAGTGGCTCATTGAATACATCAACGAACATCCGAAGTTCATCCAGCCGGATTACCGCCGGAATGAAACACTCGGCTTCCTGCGCAAAGAACTCAATGATCTCTGCATCTCGCGCCCCAAAAGCCGCATGGCGTGGGGGATTGATCTGCCGTTTGACGACCAGTATGTGACCTATGTCTGGTTTGATGCGCTGGTGAACTACATCAGCGCCGTCGGCTACAAATCCGATGACGCGCAGTTCGCGAAGTGGTGGCCGGCGTCGTACCACCTGATCGGCAAGGACATACTGACCACGCACACGGTGTACTGGCCCACCATGCTCAAGGCAATGGGTCTGCCGATGCCGCAGACCATCTTTGCTCACGGCTGGTGGCTGTCCGGCGAAAGCAAAATGAGCAAGTCGCTCGGCAATGTTGTGAATCCGATGGACATGGCCGACCGCTGCGGCGTGGATGCATTCCGCTACTTCCTGATGGCCGAGATGAGTCTGGGGCAGGATGCCAGCTTCACGGAGGAGGCTTTTATCCGCCGGTACAACTCTGATCTGGCGAATGATCTGGGCAATCTGCTGAGCCGCGTAATGAAGATGGTGGGAAGCTACTGCGAAGGCAAACTGCCGCTGCCCGCGCCGGATGCGCTGAATGGCAAAGATGAGGCCGATTTATGGGCCGAAGTCCAGAAGGCCGTGGCTGAAATGGAGAAAACCCTGCAGGGGATGCGGCTCGACCTGGGCCTGGCCGCCGTGCTGGCCGCGGTGCGCGCCACGAACCGCTATCTGGAGATCAAGCAGCCGTGGACGCTGGCCGGGCAGGACGACAAGGGCCCGCTGCACACAACACTCTACTGCGCCGCGGAGGCGCTGCGCGTGGCGTCGGCTCTGCTGTCGCCCGTCATGCCCGGCAAAATGCAGGCCCTGCGCTCGACGCTGGGTATGGATGAAACCAAAACCGATTTCTCGAGGCTTCAGCATTTCGGGCTGCTAAAGCCCGGTTCGGAAGTGAAGACGGGCGATCCGCTGTTCCCGCGAATCAGGACGGAGGATGCACCTGCCGCCCCGGGGAAAAAGGAACCCGAGAAAAAAACCATGCCGTCCACGCCGGAGGGCGTGGCGCTCATCAGCTATGACGATTTCATGAAGGTGCAGCTGCGCACGGCAAAAATCCTGAATGCAGAACCGGTCAAGGATGCCACCAAGCTGCTGCGGCTGGACATTCTGGTCGGCAAGGAGCGCCGCCAGATCGTGGCGGGCATCGCGCTCCACTACAAGCCCGAGGAACTGATCGGGAAAACCATTATTGTGGTGGCCAACCTCCAGCCCGCAAAAATCCGGGGCATAGAATCCAACGGCATGCTTCTGGCCGCGACCAGCGGCGCGGTTATGCGTCTCATCACCACCGACGGCGAGATTTCGAGCGGCATTCCGGTAAAATAGGATATGAACCACCAAGACCCCAAGGCACCAAGAGAGGCCGTAAGTCATGAGACAGATCGCATTGCACAGAATATAGTGGATGCGGCGTTTCATCTGCATAAAGCCCTTGGGCCCGGACTTCTGGAAAGCGTTTATGAAGTATGTCTGGCCCATGACTTGATTAAGCGGGGATTGAAGCTCGAGCGGCAGGTTTCGCTTCCGGTTTTCTATGACGGACTGAAAATGGATGCCGGCCTGCGTCTGGACATGCTTGTTGAAAACGACGTTATTGTTGAACTCAAAGCCGTTGAAAAACTTCTGCCAGTCCACAAGGCACAGGTTTTGACATATCTTAAGCTTACGGGACACCGCTTGGCTTTGCTGATCAACTTCAATGTTCCCCTGATTCGAGACGGTATTCAGCGAATCGTCCTCTGAAGCTTTCTGCCTTGGAGTCTTGGTGGTGAAAAATATTTCAAGGGATTGCAGATGCCATGACCCCGCCAGCGAGATTTCGGGCGGGATTCCGGTAAAATAGGAAAACTTGTTAGGATTCCCGCTTGCGTTTCACCACGATTCGTTTAGATTGTTCAGCGCTTTCCGGGGCGTAGCGCAGACTGGTAGCGCGCTTGGTTCGGGACCAAGAGGTCGTGGGTTCAAATCCCACCGCCCCGACCATCTCCATGGCTCGTTTTCTTTTTCTGTTTTCACGTGTGCACGGCCTCATATCGTTTGATTCGGGTCTGGATTACAGGTGCAGAATGTTCTAGTTTGATCAGCGAATGCAGGAGAGGAATATGAGTGCGACAGCAAGAGCCCTGTTAAGCGTGTCGGATAAGTCCGGCCTGGTGAATTTTGCCCGGGATCTGGCCTCCCGCGGAGTGGAACTGATTTCCACCGGCGGCACGGCCGCCGCGCTCCGCGAAGCCGGCCTCAAGGTGACGGAGGTTTCCGATTTCACGGGGTTTCCCGAAATGCTTGACGGCCGTGTAAAGACGCTTCATCCCAAAATCCATGCGGGCCTGCTGGCCCGCAGGGACAAGCCGGATCACATGGAACAGATGACTCGGCAGGGCTTTGTGCCGATTGATTTGGTGTGCGTGAATCTTTATCCGTTTGAGGCCACGGTTGCAGCCGGTGATGTTTCTCTTGAGGCCGCCGTCGAGCAAATTGACATTGGCGGTCCGGCGCTGCTGCGCGCGGCGGCCAAAAACTTTGGAGCAGTTGCGGCCGTGTGCGATCCGGCGGACTACGGGCGGGTTGTTGCGGAGATGGATGCGAACGGAGGTGCGGTCCCGCCGGAGCTCCGGCTGGAGCTGGCGCAGAAGGTGTTTGCGCATACAGCTCAGTACGATGCGGTGGTGGCCTGGCATCTGGCGGACGAAATATCCTCGGGTCCCGAAACACGCCCGTTTGTGATGGCCTGTTCAAAGGGCGAAGCCCTCCGCTACGGGGAGAATCCGCACCAGTCCGCCGTGCTTTATCGCGAGCCGGTGGTGACAGAAGCCTGCATCGCAAATGCTGAACTGCTGCACGGCAAGGAAATGTCCTTCAACAATTATGTAGACGGGCATGCCGCACTCGAAGCGGTCAGGGAACTTTGCGGAAGGCCCGGCGCGGCGATTGTCAAGCATACCAATCCGTGCGGTTTTGCCACAGGCCTGACCGTGGCTTCCGCGCTGGAAGCGGCCTGGGCGGGCGATCCGGTCTCGGCCTTCGGAAGTGTGATTGCTGTGACGGAGCCGGTGACGCTTGAAGCCGCTCAGGTGCTGAAGGGCCGCTTTGTGGAGGCACTGATAGCGCCGGCCTTTGACGCTGAGGCGCTGGAATACCTGATGCAGAAGAGCAGGGACATCCGGCTGCTGCGCCTGCGCGAACCCCTGCACCAGGAGGGACCCGGCTATGAGGTGAAGCAGATCGGCGGCGGCTGGCTTGTTCAGGAGCGCGACACGCAGCTTGCCGCCGCGTGGAATGTTCCCACGGAAATCGTGTTCCCAGAGTCCCGGCGTGAACTCGCGCTCTTCGGAATGATGGCCTGCAAGCATGTGAAGTCCAACGCCATTGTGATTGTGCGCGAGTACGAAAAGGGCCAGTATGCCCTGCTTGGCATGGGGGCGGGACAGCCCAACCGCGTGGATGCCGTGCGCAAGCTGGCCATTGCCAAAGCCATGGAAAATATCCGGCTGCTTTACGAGGCAGCCGGGCAGTACGGCCTGACTCCATCGCAGTTCTCCGCCGGCGTGATGGCGGAAAGCGTGCTGGTTTCCGATGCTTTTTTCCCGTTCGCGGACAATGTGGATCACGCGGCCGAAGCCGGCATTCGTTTTATCGTGCAGCCGGGCGGTTCCCGCAGGGATGAGGAGGTCATCGCCGCCTGCGACCGTTATGGCATTGCCATGGCCTTCACAGGCACCCGTCATTTCAAGCATTGATTCCGGGCGGGCGGGATGCTACGGTTTCACGGCAAATGACTGAAAAAACCGCTGTATTTTTTGATATAGACGGAACACTGCTCGATACGCACGGCGCGGGCCGGGATGCTTTCTCCAACACACTGAAGGCCGTGTTTGATCATGATGACGATCTCAGTTACATCCACTTTGCCGGGGCCACGGATCTTGATCTGTTCAATGAAATTCGCATTCGCAGCGGACTGAAGGTCAGCAGAATGCAGGAGAAGGAATTTTTTGAGCGTCTGCCGGTTGAACTGCGCAAATCCATCAGGGAGCATCTGGCCACGCTGTGTCCCGGAGTCTGCGAACTGCTGAAGGAGCTTTCCGCCGATGAGCGTGTGCTTGTTGGACTGGTTACGGGCAACACCGAGGAATGCGCGCATATAAAGTTGAGCCATTTCAATCTGCACGGGCATTTCATGCTGGGCGCATTCGGCCGGGAGCATGCGCGCCGTCCGGAACTGGCCCGCCGCGCCCGTGAGCGGGCAAAGAAACTGCTGAAAAGGGGCGAACAGCTTGGCCGCTGCTTTCTGATAGGCGACACCCCGGCTGACATTGCCGCCGCGCGGGCAATCGGGGCCGTATCCATCGCGGTGGCGACCGGCTCGTATGATCAGCAGTCTCTGATGCATGCGGGTGCGGACCACGTGCTGCCTGATCTTTCCTCCACGGACAGAGTGATTGACATTCTGGGGCTAAACAGGGAAAGTTCCCAAACTTAATTCTGGCGGCTTGAAGTGGCACGGAGTTTACAATGCGGGTAAAGCGTTTGATATGGGCTGTTTTGCTGGTCGCGGGACTTTCGCGAGCGGATGTGATTCTGACCCCTTCCTTCAGGGCCCTTCCCGGAGAAACTGAGCCGACGCCCTGGCTGCTCTACCGCAATGTCATGGCGACCGGGGTTGTCGTGTGCGGCTCGTGGAGCGACTGGAGCACGAATCATGCGATGATCCTCACCAACGGCATCTGGCAGCTGGATGTCCGGCCTCTGGAACTTCCTTTCGGCCAGCATCGGTACAAGTTCGTTGTCAACGGCCAGTGGGAGCCGGGTGCCGACCGCTTTTTCTATGCATCAGGCGACAATTTGCTGGAAAAACCTTCGGACTGGATTGTCCGCGCGGCGATTCAGGATCGGCGGCGCATTGAGGTGTTTCTGAAAAATCCGCTGGCCTCGGGCGCGGGGCTGGAGGTCCGTCTGGAGCCCGGTCCGGGGCTGGAGGAATGGCACTTTGCGTCAGGGGCAGAAGGGGGCCGCCGGCAGGGCTACGCCGTGGTGCAGCAGCTGGTGTCCTTCTACTTCGACGAGAAGCTGTACGGCCTGGACATTTCCAGCACCACACTGGTTACGGTCGCGGGAAACTTCAACGGCTGGAATCCGCAGGGAGGGGATCGCTGGCGGCTGACCGATCCGGACAACGACGGAATCTGGGAGGGCACCGCACATATTCAGGGGCTGCGGCCGCCTGCGGGGGAGCGGGAGATGGCCTTCAAATTTGTCCTGAACGGGAAAGAGTGGCTCCCCGTGCTGGAGACCGCCCCGAATGTGCTGGACGACGGTCGCGGAAACGCGAATCTGCACCTTGATCTGGGTGCCCGCGGCAGCTCATCCCTGATTATTACCACGGCGGAAGATATTGATCTTTCCTTTCCGCCCGTGGTGGCCATTGACGGCCTTCAGCCCCGGACGGTGCGTCAGGCTGCAACGCCCGGAGAGCTGCTGGACAAAATGTTCTCCGACAAACCGCTCGGGGTCACGCTCGACAAGGAGCAGGGGGCCACCACCTACCGGATCTTCGCGCCGCGCGCCCGTGAAGTTCATTTGTGCCTTTTCGACCTGCCCCAGTATGAAATCCACAAACCGGCCTACAAGCGGCTGAAGCCCTCCGAGCGCTATCCTCTCTGGAAGGATCCCGCCGACGGGGTTTGGGAGATCACGCTGATGGGACTCGACGAGGGCCGTTGGTACTCCTTCAATGTGGACGGACCGCGCGGTGAAGGGGAGGGGTTCTATCCGGAGGGGCAGATTGGCGATCCGTATGCGCGGGCGGCTGCGCATGCCGAAAACAACACGATCGTCATCGATCCCGACGCCCCGAACAAATGGTTCAAAGGCTGGACCGATCAGGATTTTGTGACGCCCCCTCTTCAGGACATCGTGATATATGAAGCGCATGTTCGCGACCTGACGGCGCACCCGTCTTCAGGGGTGCCGGCCCCGCTGCGAGGCCTGTACGAAGGCATCGCGGCGACCTCCGGCACCGGAACGGGACTGGATCACATCCGCGACATGGGATTCAACGCCATTGAACTCCTTCCGGTCTGCGAGTTCAACAACGGCGAGCGCGACTACAACTGGGGCTATTCCACGGTGTTCTACTTTGCGCCCGAGGCTTCCTATGCGCAGGAGCCCGTGAGGGGCTCGCAGTATTACGAGTTCAAGGCCCTCGTGAATGAACTGCACCGGCAGGGCTTCGCGGTGATTCTGGATGTGGTGTACAACCACGTCGGTTCGCCGAACATCTTCCACATGCTCGACAAGAAATACTACTTCCGCCTGAACGCGGACTACAGTTACATCAACTTCAGCGGATGCGGGAACGACGTCCGCACCGAGGCGCCGATGATGCGCCGCCTCATCACGGACAACATCCGCTACTGGATGGAGGAGTTTCATGTGGACGGATTCCGCCTGGATCTCGCGGAGCTCATTGACATGGACACCATGCTGGCCATCCGCGACACGGCGCTTTCCATCAACACCAATGCCATTCTGATTTCGGAGCCGTGGAGTTTCCGCGGCGAGAACAAGCAGGAGCTGAAGGGCACGGGCTGGTCGGCATGGAACAATGATTTCCGTTATGCGGCCAAGGACTTCGTGTCGGGCCGGCACAACCGGGACTGGCTTCAGAAGCAGATTTTCGGCTCGGTGGAAACCTGGGCGGCTGACCCGCTGCAGCCGGTGAACTATCTGGAAAGCCACGACGACATGGCGCTGGCGGATGAGCTCTGCACCCGCCCCGATCGCGACGGCCGCAATCTCCAGCAGGCGGATGTGGATGTGAACCGTCTGGCGGCCACGATTCTTTTCACCTCGCTCGGAGTGCCGATGGTCGCCGAAGGACAGGAGTTTCTGCGGAGCAAGCACGGACACCACAACACCTATGACAAGGGGGACGGCGTCAACGCCCTGAACTGGAAGGACCGCGACCGGCCGATGGCCGCCGAGGCAATGGCTTATTATCGCGGCCTGAGCCGCCTGCGCGGGTCCCCGCAGGGCGCGGCCTTCAGGGTGCGCAGCCGTCCGCCGGCCGATTATTTTCAATGGATTCTTCCCCCTCATCCCCAGCTGCTCGGATACATCGTGAATGCCGGCCGCGTTCACGACGGGGCCTCCTTCATTGTTCTCCTGAATGCCTCATCCAGTCACGGCACGTTCCCGATCACCTTCCCCGAGGGGCAGTGGAAGCAGATTTCCGACGGGCGCAGGCTGGATATGGCCGGGCTTCCCGGCGCGCCGGTCATCAAGGCGCCGGTTTCCACCCCGATCCCCGTTCCGGGCCTGCATGCGGCCATTTTTATGGACGGTTTTTGATCTGAAGAGGCCCGCCGCAGGCGGTTTGCCATTGACGATCAGCGGCCTATGGGGTTTATTTTACACATGATGACTGATGCAGGGAGATCATATCAGGCGATTTGCGGATGCGCCGGGACTTCGGTTCGCCCCTGATTCGTTTCGGGGGCCCGGGTTTCGTCCCCGTCGGCCCCCATTTATATGATACAGCACACCATTCACTTTGATAATGCCCGGGAAGCCGCCCAGCTCGGAGCGCTCCCGGCCGCCCTCATGGCCCAGATAGAGGCGGTCCTGCGCGTCCGGCTGACCGCCCGGGACACCTGGCTGACCATTGAAGGGGCAAGAACCGACACTGAACGCGCGGTCCGTTTTTACGAGGCGCTGCGCAAGGCCCGGAACCGTGATATCTGGCTCGGTGAGCCGGGAATTGCCTATGCCCTGCGCGCCTTTGCCGAGGGCTGCGAAAGCGACCTGGAGAAGCTTTATGACTGCCGCATCGCGGTGGGCCGGGGCAAGCCTCCGGTTTCTCCCCGGACGTTTGGCCAGATGGCCTATCTTCGCTCCATCACCGAGAGGGACGTGGCCTTCGGCATCGGTCCGGCCGGCACCGGAAAGACCTATCTCGCCATGGCGATGGCGGTTTCTGCGCTGCTCAAAGAGGAGGTCAGCCGGATTGTGCTCACCCGCCCGGCCATTGAGGCGGGCGAGGCGCTCGGTTTCTTGCCCGGAGACTATCAGCAGAAGGTCTTTCCTTATTTGCGGCCGCTTTATGATGCCCTCTATGACATGGTGGCGCCGGAGGACATGGAACGGTATGTGGAGCGCGGCATCATCGAAGTGGCCCCGCTGGCCTACATGCGCGGCCGCACATTGAACCATGCCTTTGTGATTCTCGACGAGGCGCAGAACACCACGTCCGAGCAGATGTTCATGTTCCTGACCCGGCTCGGATTTGATTCCAAATGCGTGGTGACGGGCGACCTCACCCAGATTGATCTTCCGTCCGGCCGGGGGTCCGGCCTTATGGAGGCCCGGCTCATCCTGAAAAACGTTCCCGAAATCGGATTCACCGAGCTTGGGGATGCCGATGTGGTGCGGCACGCGCTGGTGCAGAAGGTGATTGCCGCCTACCGCGAGGGCCGCAGCCCGGAAAACGGTCGGCCGAAAGAAAACCGTTCCAGACCGGACAGGAGCAGATAATGGCAGCGCTTATATCCAAAACCAGAAGCATCAAATCCCGCCAGCGCGATCGCGAGGAAAGAAAGTCGGCGCGCCGCCCCTGGCCGGTGGCCTGCATTCTGCTGGTCTTCTTTCTGTGGCTGGCCACGCTTGTGACCCTGCATGTCGGCGGAACTGCAAGCCTGACTCCGCTGGCGCCGGGTCAGCTGGTCACGGAGGCCGTGATCAGCAAGGTGGATTTCAAGTGCGTGGATCTCGCGGAAACGGAAATGAGCCGCCGCCGGGCCGAGGATGCCGTTCTGCCGGTCTTCAAGACAGGCTATGAGAAATATGCCGATGCGATCCGGACGCTGGAGAAACTTTTCCGGCATCTGGGCGATATCAGGAATTCCGGCGACCAGTATCCCTCGCGCAAGGAGAAGGAGCAGGCCGTTGAGAAGGTTCTGGATCTGCTGGGCATCGTTCTGGATCCGGCCGCATTTCTGAAAGCCGTTCCCGAAGGCCGCGAGCAGGAAGTTCTCGGTCTGGTCAGCAACACGCTTCGAAAAGCCTACTCCGGCGGAATTGTCTCCGAAGCGGACCTTTCCAGCTCCTTCAAGGGGCTGGTGAGGGGGTCGCATATTCAGATCCAGCAGGAAGACGGCACCCTGCGGCGCGTTTCGTTCAAGGGCCTGGCTTCTCCGGTTTCCGCGCTGGCCTCTGCCGTGGCGGCCATGGAAACCGCGCTGGAACTCAAGCCCTCTGGCGCCGCGGTCTGGCGGGATCTGCTTCGACCGTGGGTGGTGCCGTCACTGGTCTATCAGTCCGACACAACGGAACAGCTCCGCCAGGAAGCCGCCGATGCCGTTCCCCCCGCCGAAACGCTGATCCGGACCGGAACCGTGCTGGTCGAAGCCGGCGCCACCGTGGATGCCGCCGTGAGCGAAAAACTCCGCGCCCATGCGCGCCGGCTGGAGGAACTGATGACCCCGCTCGACCGGTTCCTGCGAATGATCGCCGACGCGAGCCTGCTGATGATTGCCCTGATGATCATGGCGGGCCTGCTGCAGGTCTTCAAATCACCGCTGCTGACCACCAAAGGCCATCTGATGCTGGTGGTTATTCTTTCGCTGCTGACGATTGTGACCTCGAAGGGCATGCTGCACTTTTCGGGATTCGAGGCGCTGACCTCATCGGCCGTTCTCCGGTATCTGGCGCCGGTTGCGCTCACTTCGCTTCTGGCCACGATCCTGCTGGATGCCGGCGTGGGCATGGCCGCGGGTCTCTGGACGAGCGTGGCGGTCGCGCTGCTGTTCGGGCGCAGTTTCAGTGTGCTGATGCTGGGTCTTCTGGTCACTTCCGTGAGCGTGCAGACCGCCCAGAACGTGCATCGCCGCGCCAATATCTTTCGCGTGGGACTCTGGGTCGGCCTGGCGGGTTCGCTGTTCGCGCTGACCTCGGCTGTGCTGATGCGCTATCCGCTTTCACTGGCCATGATGCAGATGGCCGCCGTGTTTGCCAGCGGCATGCTGTGCGCGATTCTGGCCCTGATGCTGATTCCGCTTTTCGAGGTGCTGTTCAACCTGACCACGGACATCCGGCTTCTGGAACTCTCCGACCTCAGCAATCCGCTCCTTCAGCGGCTTTCCATTGAGGCTCCTGGCACCTATCACCACAGCATGATGGTCGCCAACATCGCGCACGCCGCGGCGCAGGAAATCGGCGCCCGCGCGCTGCTGGTTCGCGTCGGGGCCTATTTCCACGACATCGGCAAGCTCACCAAGCCGGAGTTCTTTGTGGAAAACATCCAGTTGCGCGAAAATCCGCATGACGACCTCGCGCCCAGCATGAGCACGCTGGTGGTCACCTCGCATGTCAAGGAGGGTGTGGCCCTGGCAAGACGCCACAAGCTCCCCCAGATTGTGATTGATGCAATTGAGCAGCATCACGGCACCTCGGTGGTGACCTATTTCTATCACCGCGCCCGTGCCCAGCAGGAGTCGGAAAAGGACGGGTCCGCCAACGCCGCCGTGAAGGAGGCGGATTTCCGCTACACCGGTCCGCGGCCCGTAAGCAGGGAAATGGGCATCCTCGCGCTGGCGGATTCCGTCGAGGCCGCGTCGCGCTCCATGGACAAGCCCACTGCCGCCCGCATCGAGAGCCTCGTGCGCGAGATCATTGACCGCAAGCTTCTGGATGGACAGCTGGACAACTGCCAGCTGACCATGGCGGATCTGGCGGCGGTCCGCAAATCGTTCATATTCACGCTCACCAACATGCTGCACGGGCGTGTGCCGTATCCGCAGGATGAAAGCAGAAATAAACAACAGACAGCGAAAAAGCCCGATGAACCTTCCCCGAATCAGGAAGCTCCTGATCTGGCTGATGGAACAGGCGCAGGCGGTCAGCCCGGCTGAGAAGTGGGGAACGGTATCGCTGACGCTGACGGATGACGCGGGCATCACCGCCGCCAACCGGGCGTATTTCGGGAAGGATTCCCCGACCGATGTGATCAGCTGCGCCTACGATCCGCTTCCCGGCGAGGCCGGCCTTCGCGCGGGCGAAGTGATTGTGAACGTGCAGCGCGCGCGTGAAGAGGGTGCGCGCCGCGATGGAATGGAGCTGGAACTCGCGCTCTACATTGCCCACGGATGTCAGCATCTGGCGGGGCGCGACGATGCCGTTCCGGCGGCCCGGGCCGCCATGCGCCGGTGCGAAAACGCGTGGCTGCGGCGCGCGCAGCGGCTTGGTTTGATCGGCGGCCTGACGGAAAAGGACAAATGACCCATGGCGAATGACAAAGCGGTTCTGATACTGATCTGCATCACGGCGCTGGCGCTTGGCGCCCTGTTTGCCACGCTGCGCTCGGCCTTCACGCTGACCGTGCGGGCGGGACTGGTGAGGCTGGCTTCACGCAAGCCCTCGCTCAAGGATCGGCTGTCCGTCTGGGGGCCGCGCTGGAACCTGCTCCGCTCCGCGCTCCTCATTTTTTCCATGCTGATGGAGGTGCTGGCGATCGGCACCGCCTGGTATCTGCTTGGGGGCCGCCCGGGGCAGATCATCACCGCGCTGGATTTTGCCGGTCTCTTCGTGATCCTCCTGCTCTTCACCTTCGCGCTGGAAGTGCTGCCGCTGGCCCTGTCCGAGAGCTATGCTGACCGCCTGACGCTGGTCTTTCTGCCGGTGGCCGTCTGGCTGGCCGTGGCCCTGTTCCCGCTGGCATGGCCGATTGCGCGTCTCGAAGAACGCATCAGGGACCGCCTGATCCGCAGCTCCGACGAGCATGATCACCCCACCACCGAAGATGCTATCCGCTCGCTCGTGAGCATCCCCGGGGCCACCCGCCTGGAGGAGGAGGAGCGCGAGATTATTCGCAGTGTGTTTGAGTTCGGGGAAACGGTCACCCGCGAAATCATGACGCCGCGCGTGGATGTGGACGGAGTGGACGGGCAGGAAACCGTGCACGAATGCGTTCAAACCCTGAAAGAGTCGCACTATTCCCGCTTCCCGGTGTTCATTGAGGATCTGGATGATGTTCAGGGCGTCGTGCATGTGAAGGACCTGCTGCGCTGCCTGAGCGAAACCGACGGCCGCCAGCTGGTGCTCAAACTGGCCAAGCCCGCGCCCTTCGTCCCGGAAACCATGCCCATCAACGATCTCCTGCAGCTGCTCCGAAGTCAGCAGGCCGCCATGGCCATTGTCGTGGATGAATATGGCGGCATGGCCGGACTGGTGACCATCGAGGACATCATTGAAGAGCTTGTCGGCGACATTCAGGATGAGTATGACGACGAAGAAAAATATATTCGCCGGCTGTCCGACGGCACGGCCATCATCAATGCGCGCGTTCCCGTCTGCGAGGCAAACGAGGCCCTCGGAATTCATGTCCCGGAGAGTGACGAGTATGACTCCGTGGGCGGCTATGTCTTTGCGGAGCTCGGCCGCATACCGCGTCCGGGTGAAATTGTGACGGGGCCCGGGTTTCGCATCACCGTTCAGACCGCCGATGCCCGCACCGTCCAGACGCTGCATGTCCAGAAAGTCACCGCGCCTGAAGGCGGCGCTTCGGCGGCATCCTGAACAAAATTGTCCGAAGGACAGGACAGAGCCCGTCCCTTTAGCCTTCCAGTTTGGAGGGCCGGCCTTCGTGCCGGCCGGAAAAAGAATGGGAACGCCGCCCCCCGCGACCTTGTGTCGCGGGTGCGGAAAGGTCTGCGGGTCCCGCCGCGTTTGCCTGACCATGCGTTCCGGCGGGACAAGCCCGTCAGGGTGCGCATCGGGAAACGGATATGAAAGAAATATCCTGCGGTGAGCTGAATCCGTCCGCCAGAATTTTGAATAGAGAGAAATGCAGAGCAAGTATGTTGAAGCAAGATATATCGGTATCCGATATATCGGTTACCGATATATTGACCTTATGCGTCTTTGCTCGGGTGGTGATCAGCGAACCGCGCGGCCGGAAGGATCGAAGCGGATGCCTTCCATTTCCAGCAGCGCTTTTTTCATGGCCCGTCCGCCCTGATATTCGCCGGGGAAACCGTCCGCCCGGATGGTGCGGTGGCAGGGGATGATGAGCGGAAAGGGATTTGAAGCAAGAGCTGTTCCGGCCGCGCGCGCGCCGTTTTTGATTCCGGCTCTTTCGGCAAGTTCCCGATAAGCGGTGACCCGACCGCGCGGAACCTGATATTGCGCCCGCAGGATTTTCTGCTGGAAATCCGAACAGGAGCTGAAATCGGCAAGCTCGATCGGGATGACGCAATTTTCGCCTTGCAGAATGGCGGAAATGGATTCAGCCACCGCATCAATTTCCGCACAAGAGCCGTCTGGAATGTTTACCTCATTAATTCGGCCCGGCCGCGGAAGAATCACGCGGGAAACCAGAGGAACACGGTTCAGAAGACCCCAGATCAAAGAAACAGGGCCAAAAGGCGTGCGGGGAATTTGTTTCAGTTTCATGTTGAATATTAATCAATTATGCATAAAGAACGCAAAAAATCAATAAAAATCGGTCAAAATCGGTCAAAAATGCGAAAAAATCGGTTCTTCGTCAATTATCGTGGAAAGAGATCGAGCTTTCCGCAGTGAAAAAGGATGGCGACTCTGTAGTTCTCGAAGGATCGAAAACCTCTGGCCTTGGCCCTGATTAACTGGATCTTAGAGTTGAAACCCTCCGAGATG
>JAKQHR010000084.1 GCA_029557905.1 Verrucomicrobiota bacterium | reverse complement strand
GAGATGATCGAGCTATGAAAAGAAAAATATGCGCAGTGACGGGAACCCGGGCGGAATATGGACTGCTGTATTTTCTGCTTCAGGGAATTTCCCGGTCCGACGATCTGGAACTGCAGCTCATTGTGACCGGCGCCCATCTTTCTCCGGAATTCGGTTTGACCTGGCGGGAGATAGAAAAAGATGGATTTCGTATTGATAAGAAGGTGGAAATGCTGCTTTCGGCAGACACGCCGTCCTCTATCTCCAAATCCATGGGTCTGGGCCTGATCGGATTTTCCGATGCGCTCAATGATCTCAAACCGGACATGCTGATCCTGCTGGGCGACCGCTATGAACTGGCCTCTGCCGCGCTGGCCGCCCTGGTGGCCCGCGTTCCCATTGCGCATATTCATGGAGGGGAAACTACAGAGGGCGCCATCGATGAGGCGATCCGGCATTCCATTACAAAAATGTCATGGCTGCATTTTGTGGCGGCCGAAGAATACCGGAAAAGAGTGATTCAAATGGGTGAGAATCCGGAACGGGTGCATATGGTTGGCGGCATGGGCGTGGATGCCATCAGGAAAACAAAGCTGCTCGGCAAACAGGAACTGGAAAAAAGCATGGGTTTCAGATTCGGAGCGAAGAATCTGCTGATTACGTTCCATCCGGTCTCGCTGGAATCCGGGTCGGCTGGCTGTCAGTTCGAGGAACTGCTCATGGCGCTGGATCAGCTCGAGGACACGCACTTCATCTTTACGGCGCCCAATGCCGATGCCGAAGGACGTGTCATTTCCGGGCTGATAGACCGGTTTGTATCTTCGCATCCGAATGTGGCGGTTCAATTTGTTTCGCTGGGCCGGGAGCGGTATCTCTCAACGCTTCAGTTTGTGGACGCGGTCGTTGGCAATTCATCCAGCGGCCTGGCCGAGGCTCCAACGTTCAAGACAGGCACCATCAACATCGGGGACCGTCAGAAGGGCCGGCTGAAGGCCGGCAGTGTCATTGACTGTCCGCCCGTGCGGGGGGCCATTCTGGAAGCGTTGAACAAGCTGTATTCCGCGGAGTTCCGGCAGCGGCTTGCGCAGACTGAAAATCCGTATGGTGACGGCGATGCCACCGAAAAGATCATAAAGATTCTTGAAACGGCCAACCTGCCGGTTGAACCCAAGAAAGCCTTTTATGAATCGAAGCTTTAACAGGCGAAGGGCCGCGCGGCTGATTACGGGCTTTTGCCTGTTTTCATCTGGTGTGCTGTATGGAGACAACATCCTCCTTATTGGAGATTCCATTTCGCTGGGCTATCAGTACAGGGCACAGCTCTATGCCGGGAGCAGACACAACATTGTGCATACGATGACGAATGCGCTCTCCTCGACTTACTGTAAAATGCACGTGCGGGAGTGGCTTTCAAAGACCAGTCAGACATGGGATGTGGTTCACTTCAATGCCGGCCTGCACGATATCTTCCGGAATCCGGACAACGCCGCGCCCCCGCAAACCGCGGTCTCAACTTATCAGAAGAACCTGCTGGACATAGTTGAAATCATCAGGAACGATTCGCCATGCGCGGTCATTGTATTTGCCCTGACCACACCCATCCTCCCGCAGGAGACCCGGCTGCCGGAAGATGTGGCCATTTACAACAGCGCCGCCACGAATATTCTTGCGGATCAGAATGTGTATATCAACGACCTCTATTCCCAAATGCTGCCGAATCAGGACGAATATCACGTCGCGGACGGCACGCATTTCACGCCCGAGGGAAATCAGTTTAATGCGGAAAATGTGGTGGATTTCATTGATTCAATTTCGCGCCCGCAGCCCTGCCTGTGGATCGATGGCCGGCAGGTGAAATATGTGGCCAGATCAAACGGGGTCTACAACGTCTATTTCAGTACGAACCCGGTTGGGGGGCACTGGCGGCTGATCGAAACAAACTCTTTGGGTCGGGGGGAAGTGCGTTCGTTTCAGATGGACGCGGGCGGCGACTCGTCGGGCTGGTACTGGCTTGGTGCAGCTGCCGAAGACTGAAAAGGAAGGTTGTCGTGGAAAAGTTAGAGCAGTTTCGGGAGATGACAAGGGATTATCTCACATTTTATCACGAGATCCGGCCCCCGGAGCATGAGTTTTTCAGCGGCGAAGGCAATCATGATGATTCCGCGCGCGTCCTCATGCTGTCCAGCCCGTCGCGCATGGGAAATCACCTGCTTCTTTCCATGCTGGACGGTCATCCGCAGCTGCCCCGCATTCCTGGTGAAGACGGCTTCCTTTCATTCTCTTTCTACCAGGCAAACTATGATCTGCACAAATTCCTGAGCAGGATCCATGCTTCCGATTCGGTCGAATACATGAAGCTGCTGAGCACGAATCTTTTCTTCGACAAATGGCTGAACATGGAGCGCTGCTGGCGGGCTGGCGTTGTGCCGGAGGGCTGTTCGGGTGTGCGCGTGAAGGACCGTCCGGCGGAAATAGACTATCAGGACACCGTGGTGAGCGTGACCTATGAGGAATACAGCAGAGTCCTGACAAACGGGGCGGCGAAAATACAGCGGGATTCCTTTCGAGAATATCTGAACCTCTATTTGAAGGCGCTGCTCCATCTGGATCCGGAACGCGCAGCCCGCAAAGGTGCGCTGGATGGATATATCAGCTATTCCGGAATGCGAGGCCAGGTCCGCTGGGTGCTGCAGCATTACAGCCGTGCGCGGCTGATCACCTCCCTGCGCCCGTTTGACAGTTATGCCGTCTCCCACATCAAGTCGAGATACCAGAATGCCGACATGACCCAGGAACTGCTGCGGGAGGCATGGGAGCACTGGTATCACAAGGTCATTGATTACCTCTATTTGAAGTCGGCATTCCCCGACCGGGTGTGCCTGGTGTCGTTTGATGATCTGGTGGCGAACACGGAAGCAGCCGCCCGGGCCGTTTGCCGGTTCCTTGGCGTCGGGTACGACCCATGCATGCTGGTCCCAACCCTGTTTGGCTGTCCGGTGAAGGGAAATTCGGCCCGTGTGCAGGATGACAAGATGAGGGGCAGGATATATTCGGCCCGGCAGAGGCTGGAGAAAAACCTCGTTCCCGAAGACGGCCATCACTTGTGGAAGGCGTTTGAATTGATCAAAAGCATTTAACAGGCAAAAGGCGGAAGCACTATGATGGGATTAATAACAGCCCGCGGCGGCTCGCGAGGTCTTCCGGGCAAGAATATTCTTTCCTTTTGCGGGAAACCGCTGATTGCCTATACCGTCGAGGCGGCGCTTCAGAGCGGTTGCTTTGATAACGTCCTGGTGTCAACCGACAGCCGGGAGATCGCGGATGTCTGTCTGAAATACGGCGCGGAAGTTCCCTTCCTGCGGCCGGCGCATTTGGCGGCGGATGATGCCAAATCCAGAGATGTGGTTCTGCATGCGCTGGATTTCATGGTGCAGAAATCCCCGGTCGAGAGCATTTGCCTGCTGCAGCCCACGTCTCCGCTGCGGTCGGCGGAGGACATCCGGCAGGCCGTCTCTGTCTTCCGGCGGAACTCGGCAGATTCCGTGATCAGCGTGACCGAATACAGTCATCCGATACAGTGGGCCGTGTCCGTGTCCGAAGACGGGAAAATCAGCGAGCCTTCGGGCCTGAAACCCTCCCGGCGGCAGGACCAGTCGGTCTGTTATCATCCGAACGGCGCGATATATATATTCAATGCCGAATTCATCCGGCGCTCTGAAGGTTATATCGGGAAGAACACATACGCTCTCATCATGCCGCCCGAGCGGTCGGTTGATATAGACACCCCGTTTGATTTTATGCTGGCGGAATTTTTATTTACACGATTGAGGGAAAAAGATGATTAAAGAATGCACAATCAGCCGGCGGGCGACCCTGCTTGAAACCCTGAAGGCGTTGAGCGCGTCCGGGGAGGGGATTGCCCTTGTGGTGGATGAAAACAACCGCCTGGAAGGGGTCGCTACCGATGGTGATATCCGCCGGGCCCTGCTGAAAGGGGCCGTGCTGACGGATGTCATTGCGCCTTATATGACCACAAATTACCGTTTTGTGTCGCCGGATCGCAGCCGTGCGGACGTTCTGGATCTGATGCAGGCCCAGCAGCTTCGGCACATTCCGATTGTGAGCGCCGGCAAAGAGCTGATGGGTGTGCATCTGTTGAGAAAGATGATAGCCCGCGACAAAAAGCCCAACTGGGCAGTGGTGATGGCGGGCGGAAAGGGCACACGGCTTCATCCCATCACGGAAAAGATTCCCAAACCCATGATCGAGGTCGCCGGACGACCGATTCTTGAGCGCATTGTTCTTCATCTGGTGGGTCACGGAATTCAACAGATATTTCTCTCGGTCAATCACTGTTCAGAAATGATCGAGTCGCACTTCGGCGACGGCCGCCAGTTTGGATGCCGGATTGATTATATCCGCGAG
>JAKQHR010000081.1 GCA_029557905.1 Verrucomicrobiota bacterium | reverse complement strand
GCGTGGATGTGTCGGTGCGGCTGGGGTCGGGGAGGTCGAACAGCTTCACATGGATGACGGTCTTGCCGTCGCGGTCTTCAATCCATCCGCCCTGCACGGCGCAGGCCGCACAGAGAACGAGCGCCAGACTGAAAACTCTCCATTTGCAGTTCATGCCGGCATCATAAGCATTTTCCGGCGTTCATCAGGAGAAAAAAAGGAATGCAGGGCCGGGTTTGATGATTGGTTTTAAAAAAGCCGGGCGGTGCCCGAAATATTCATGCCGGAAAGTCATCGGTATGAAACCGCTTGATTAAAGGGCTTTCGTTTTGTCTTTCTGAGGTCGGCGCAGATTTTCGAGGCCAGTTCACGGGGCCTAACCTGCCTGAATTCGGACATGCCGTCCCGATATCCCAGAAGGAAGGCGCAGACACTCCCCGGTCCGATCGGGTGACCGTCGCGAAGCATCCGGCGCAGGGCGCGGATAAGCGAACTGCGGCACCGCCACTCAAAGAACCGTGATTTCCAGGGTTTGGAGGTTTCACGGTCGATAAGAACCAGCCCGTCATTTGTTGCTATCAAATCTTTAAGGCGAACCGGGTGGAAGAAACCCCGTGCATGAAGACGTCCCACCAGGTGTCCCATTTCCCTGACGAGCCTAAACTGCATGTGGCCCTCGGATTCATCAAAGAGACCGGCCAGTTCTTTTCCAGGCACCTTCCGCACAAGCACAAATCCACGGACGGTGAGAAGTCCCAGTCTCTGTTCTCCCCATGCCACGGGCTCCATGGTTTCAAATCCGGAGGACTTTAGAAGGTGCAGCATTTGCACTTCGCGCAAAGCTCCGGATTTTGGCCGGTGCCCGCGAAAGAGCATGACCAGGTGCCTCCACAGGGTTTCGCGCCCGGTTCGTTTCAGGAAAAAGACCTGTTCTCCGGCTTCAATTATTCGTAATTCCCTCCCAGCGGGGCCTCTGGCGAGGAGTATTCCTGCAGAATCGCTGTTCAGCCAGTGATCCATCTGCCTGCCGAGCGGGAACAGGGGTTGCAGCTCTGGTCTAATGTGAAAATTCGGCATGGTCAAAATTGGTGGTCTGCGGGCATATAATTCATAATCGTTGAACGTGAAGCTAACAGGCGCGGCGGGGTGCCGCCAGCCAAAAATGGCCCGGCCGCATATGACTGCGGGTCTCTGCTGCCCGTCGGGGCATTTCCGTCGTTGACTGTCTCTACTGCTATGAATTATCGTATTCACCAGCAATTTACAGATGAAGGAGACACAGCAGATGCAAGTTGAAGTGAAAGAAGCCGGCCCCTGCCGCAGGGAATTGCGTATTTCCTTCCCGGCGGACCGGGTTGAGAGCGAGTACGGCAAAATGCTCGCCGCATACAAGAACCAGGCCAAGATTCCCGGATTCCGGCCCGGCAAGGCTCCTGTCAATCTGGTCGAAAAGCGTTTTGCAAAGGATATTCTGGAAGAGCTGAAAGAGCGGCTCATTGGTGTCGGTTATCACGAAGCCATTCAGCAGGAGAAGATGGATGTCGTTTCCGTTCTGGAAGTGCGTGATGTGAGCTTCGGGCGTAATCAGGACATGGCTTTCACAGTGATGCTGGATATTCCCCCCGTGTTCGATCTCCCGGAATACCGGAAGATCAAGCTCCAGGCAAAGGAAGTGAGCGTGACGGACGATGAGGTGCAGCAGGCGCTGACGGAACTGCGCCAGCGGTTTGGCACTCTTGAGGAGAAATCAGAGGGAACCATTGCCCGGGGAGATCTGGTCCAGATGGATTATGAGGCATCCTTCGGCGGAAAAAAGATCGAGGAAGTCGCTCCGGGTGCGCTGCGCCTCGGCCGCGCGGAAGGCGCCTGGCTGTATGCCGATGAACATGCCTTTATTCCGGGCCTTGGCGAGGCGGTGATCGGGTCAGCGGTTGGTGATGCGGTCAGTGTCCCGGTGGAATTTGGCCCTGATTTTCCGGAAAAAGCGATCGCCGGACAGAAGGCAGAATACCGCGTCACCATAAAGGGGATGCGCCAGATGAAAATGGCGGAGATCAATGAAGAGTTTCTCAAGCGCCTCGGAGCAGCTTCGGAAGAAGCCCTGCGGGAAGACATACGAACCGATCTGCAGCAGCACAAGGAGCAGGAGGAAATCAGCCGCAGGAAGAACGAAATCATGAAGACCCTGATGGATGCCGTTTCCTTCGACCTCCCGGAATCGGTCGTCAATGAGGAAACCAGCAGCGCGATCAGCGATATAGTCCGGAGTTCTGCGCAAAGGGGCGTCACGGATGAAGCCCTGATGGAGAAGAAGGATGAAATCTTTGAGGCCGCCTCGCGCTCGGCCAAGGACAAAGTGAAGCTGCGGTATATCCTGCATAAAATCGCGACGGCGGAAAACATGGAAGTATCCGATGCGGACTATCGGAATCATGTGGCGCGCGCCGCGATGGGCTACGGCATGGACCCCGAGAAGCTCCTGAAGGACATCGAGGGGAAGAACAGAAAAGAACGAATCATAGACGATATTCGCGTGGGCCGCGCGCTGGATTTTGTGCTGGCCGAGGCGGATGTCCAGGGATAACGGAGAAGCAGCGATGAAATCAGCAAACCAGACACTCGTCCCGATGGTGGTTGAGCAGACCAGCCGGGGGGAGCGCGCCTTTGACATTTATTCGCGACTGCTGAAAGAACGCATTATCTTTATCGGCACGCCGATCGACGATGATGTCAGCAATCTGATTGTCGCACAGATGCTTTTTCTGCAAAGCGAGGATTCTGAAAAGGACGTTCATCTCTACATCAACAGCCCCGGTGGATCGGTAACGGCGGGGCTGGCCATCTATGACACCATGCAGTTCCTGAAATGCGATGTGACAACGTATTGTGTGGGACAGGCCGCCAGTATGGGGGCGGTGCTGCTGGCTGCAGGAACCAAAGGCAAGCGCTTTGCGCTTCCAAATGCCCGCATCATGATCCATCAGCCCTGGGGCGGGGTGCAGGGCGCCGCCTCCGATATCAGCATCCAGGCCAAAGAGATTCTGCGATTGCGTGAAATGCTGAACAGTCTGCTGGTCAAGCACACGGGCAAAACGCTCAAGACCATCGAAACCGACACCGATCGCGATTTTTTCATGTCGGCTGATGACGCGCGCAAATACGGGCTCGTGGATGAAGTGATTGTCAGCCGCAAGGGAGATGCAGGGAAGCAGCCGTTGTCATGACAGGAAAAGGTCCCGTGAATCGATGTTCTTTCTGCGGCCGCGCTCAGCGTGAGGTCGGACAGCTGATTGCCGGCCCGGGAGTATTCATCTGCGACAGCTGCGCTGCCCAGGCGGCGGAAATGAGCCGTCCTCCGCATGCCGGGAAGAAGCCGGCCCCGCCGCTTGAGGATCTCAAGGTGCCTGCGCCCCATGAGATCAAGGCCGCCCTGGATGAATATATCGTCGGGCAGCAGCAGGCCAAGAAAGTGCTGTCTGTCGCTGTGCACAATCACTACAAGCGCGTCAACTACCAGCACAAACTGCTTCATGCAGAGTCCGGTGCGGGGGTGGAGATCGAAAAGAGCAATATCCTGCTGATTGGTCCGACCGGAAGCGGAAAGACCCTGATGGCCAAAACGCTGGCCCGGATTCTGGATGTGCCGTTCAGCATTTCCGATGCCACTTCCCTGACAGAGGCGGGTTATGTGGGAGAAGATGTTGAAAATATTCTTCTGCGTTTGCTGCAGGCCGCGGATTATGATCTGGCCCGCGCCCAGCGGGGTATCGTATATGTGGACGAGATTGACAAGATCGGCCGCCGCATGGAGAACGTTTCAATAACGCGCGACGTGTCCGGCGAGGGTGTTCAGCAGGCGCTGCTGAAAATTCTGGAGGGCACGGTCGCCAATATCCCGCCCAAGGGAGGCCGCAAGCATCCTGAACAGGAATATATTTCGATGGACACCACCAACATCCTGTTCATCTGCGGCGGCGCGTTCACGGGACTTGATGAAATCATCCAGCGCCGGGCCGGCAAGGGTGCGCTGGGGTTCCGCGGCGAGGCCGAAAAGAAAGCAAGGCCGAAGGTTGAGCCGGAAGACCTGATCCGGTACGGACTCATTCCTGAATTCATCGGGCGCATGCCGGTCGTTTCCACGCTTGAAGCGCTGACTGAAGCAGACCTTGTGCGTATTCTCACCGAACCCAGAAACGCCATGACAAAGCAGTATCAGCAGCTGCTGGCCATGGAGGGAATTGACCTGACCTTTACATCATCCGCGCTGAATGAACTGGCCCGAATGGCGAAACAGAAGGGTACCGGCGCGCGCGCGCTTCGCTCCATCCTTGAGCATGTGATGCTGGATGTGATGTACGAAGCGCCTGTGAAAAAGAGCGCCGGAAGGAAATGCCGGATATCCCGGGCGAGCATCGCCCAGCACTTCGAGACGCCGGAACTGAAGGCCGGTCGCCGCCGAAGCGCCTGATGACTCTGTGTCCGGCTCATGTGCGGGGAAGACGGAAGAATGAGAAAACGTCTGCAAGTCGCATGGATATGTGTTCTGCTGCCGCTGGCTGTTCACGCCCGGCAAATCCCGCTGACGATTCTTTTTACCTCGGATGTTAACGGCCGGCTGGTCTCGGCAGATTCTTCAGGAGGGCTCCTGCAGTGTGCCGCCCTGACCCGCGCTATCCGCGCACAGCGGAGGAATGTCCTCCTGCTGGACTGCGGAGACGCCGTGCATGGGAGTTTCGTGAGTGCGATCACCGGCGGCGCCACCGTTCGCGATGCGATGGAGGAAATGGAATACGACGCCTGTGTTCCCGGACGAAGTGATTTTGATTCTGGAATTCGGGGGTATAAGGGCCTTTTTGAAACATCCTCTGTTCCCGTCCTGGCGGCCAACATCCACCCTCCGGGCTTCATGCGGCCTTTTCTTGTGAAGGAAATTGACGGTATTCGGGTGGTTGTTGTTGGCCTGGCTTGTCCTGTGCTGGCCGGGTGTCATCTTCCTGACAAGCTTGACGGTCTGCAGGTCAAAGACTCCGTGTCCGCGCTGGCGGATATCATGCCGTTGGTGCGCCAGATGGACCCGGATGTGGTGATCCTGGCCACGCACCAGGCATGGCAGGATTACGACGGGCCGGGAAGCGAAATCAACGCCATCGTGCGCCGCTTCCCCGAAATTGATGTCATCCTCGGCGGCCGCCGCTACCGGCCCGAATACCGCAGACTTTCCGACAGCACCGTCTATGCCCAGGCGGGCAGCGGGGCGCATCATGTCGGCATGGTGGACATTGTATATGACAATGTGAGCCGAACCATCACGTCATCGTCAGGCCTGGCGCACCCTGTAACGCCATCCATTCGCCCCGATCAGGTTCTTCAGAAAAAACTGGCGCGGGTTTTAAAGAAGGCGCAGGAAGAGAGCCGGAAAACGGCCGGCTGTCTTTCCACCCCGCTTGCCGGATCATCTCTTGTGGCGGCCGCAGTCATGTCAGCATGCGGCGCGGATGCAGCGATGCTGGAGGATGTCTCCCGCCGGACGTTGTCTGCGGGCAAACTGACAATGGAAGAGGTATGGGATATGGTTCCCCACGAGCGCGAAATCGCCGTGATTTCCGTCACCGCTTCGCAGATGGATGAAATCCTCGAGCAGGAAGCCGCCCTTGGCAGAGAGTCCTCGCGTCTGATTGTGAACGGTCTCTCCTGGGAGCAGTACGATGACCGTGAGGCTGGAGCCCGCATTGAGCAGCTTCGCATGGCGGATGGCGCTTTTATTCATCCCCGGAAACTGCTGCGCGTCGCTGCTGCGGATGTCACCCTGGCCTCATCCTGCGGCCGCAGACCGCATTTGCGCGCGCTTTCAGAAGAACCGTCCTCGCGCATTGAGGAAACCGGGCTCCGCATGCGCGATGCGGTTCTGGCCTATCTTCAGGCGAATTATCCTTGCTCCGGGGGGGATGGGGCGGATAAACCGTAAGCCTATGAATATGAAGTTCAAAAAACTATCCGGAGAGGGGTGGCTGCAAGCCCTCATTTTGCTTCATATCTTCTTCATTCCTGTTGCCATTTCCCCCGCCCAGGTGCTGCTTTTCACAGCGGTGGCGGCCGGAATGTTTTTTCTGCTGCGGGAACATCGGCTTGCGGAAATCAAATCAAGTTCCTATTTCGTGCCGGTGCTGTTGTTCGGTCTGATGATCATTCTGTCTTATTTCTGGAGTGTCAGGCCCTCTGTCACGGCTCACAAGTTTCACAGGATCATCTATTATCTGGGATTGTTTATGACGGGTCTGCTGCTGTGCCCGGACCGCCGGGGCATCCGTCTGGCCGTATGGATGTTTGTTTCCGGATCAAGTGTGCAGGCGGTGTGGGATCTGGCGCGGGCCCCGTTTCTTGTGTGCGTCCGCGGAGTCAATCTGTACGATACCGGAAACATGCGCGATCCGCAGCTGTATCTGGTGTCGCTGATTCTGCTTGCCGCGTTTTTCATGTTCGGCGAAGTGCGCGGGAAAAACCGGATTTGCTGGGCTGCGCTGGTGCTCAATGCGGCAGGCCTGATCATTCATTTCAAGCGCGGCGTTTGGATTTCCTTTTTCATCGCGCTTCTGCTCCTGGTGCTGCTGACGCGCAGATGGAAGGCGCTGGCCGCCGCCGCGCTGGTGGCCGGCTCTCTTGTGTTTGTCCCGCAGGTGCAGCAGCGGCTCGCAGGACTGAAGGACGAGTTCAGGACGGGACAGGGCGGTCGCATGGCTCTCTGGACCGAAGTGGCTCCCGCTCTGATCCGGGAACATCCTCTGGGCATGGGATACGGCGCGACCCGCAACGAGGATTTCACTCCTCATACAGCCTATGTGCAGCCCAAACTGACTCATGTCCACAACAACGCCCTTCAAATAATTCTGGAACTGGGCTGGCAGGGTCTGGCTGTATGGATTCTGTGGATGGGGACCGCTCTGGTGACCTGTGGCCGCCTTGTTCGCAACCCCGCAGTGAAGGAGCGGTGGGTCGCGCTGGGCGGCCTGGCCGCACTTGCGGGACTGCTTGTGAACGGCATGGTGGAATACAACTTCGGCGACAGCGAAATATTGATGGCCTACTGCTTCCTGATGGGGCTGTCAGTCCTTCTCCGTCGTTCCGACGCCGCACCGGCCGCCATCTGACGTCAGCAGCCAGTTGAGCAGTTCCTCCTTGTCGGCAAAGCATCCATCCAGTTGTGCGCGGTAGGCTTTGTCCAGAAGGATTTTCATTGCGGGACCCCGAGACACGCCGTGTTTCAGCAGATCCCCGCCGCGCACCCAGTGAGCGGGCAGTGGCCGATCAGTATATTCAGCGGCATACAGATTGAGCGCCTGAAATGCCTGCGCATCCTGAGGGTGGCTTAAGCGGAACAGTTCCATCTGGATGGGGAATCCGCGTGCGGAAAGCATCAGGCGTTTTTCGCTTTCCGGTTTGGCTGAGAAATTCTGCATGTCCGGCTGCACCCGGACGGCGTCGCACACAATGTTCACGATTTCTGTGCTGCAGCGCAGACGCTTCATGGCTTTCTCTGCCGTGTCCGCGTCCGCGGCCGAGAAAAAAACCACAGCATAACCCATGGATGCGGTGCGGATGCGCATGCGGTTCAGCCTGTCGGCAGTCTCATTCAGGACAACTTCTGTATTCAGCGAGGGAAGTTCCGGAAAGATATGCTTCAGCAGTTCCAGATTCCTGAGCAGTTGCAGGGCAGCACCCGGCTTTGGGGCCTCTTCAAAAATGCGCGCGATCTCGGCCTGAACTCTTTCCACACTGATGCGATCAAGGAGTCCGGCATGGTTCCTTATGGCATTGGCCGTTTGTTCTTCCACTGTGAAATCGAGCACGGAAGCAAACCTTGCGGCCCGCAGCATGCGCAGATGATCCTCGGCAAAGCGTTCCGAAGGATTTCCGACCGCGCGAATTGTTTTATTCTTCAGATCTTCACGCCCGTTCACATAGTCTATGACCTGTTCTGTGGAGGGATCATAAAAGAGCGCATTAACTCCGAAATCCCTGCGCCGGGCGTCTTCTTCGGGGCCGCAGAACTGAACGGCATCCGGACGCCTCCCGTCGCTGTAGGAGATGTCTGTCCGGAAAGTGGCTACTTCGAAGCAGAAGGTTTCCTGTTTTACCAGAATTACTCCAAATGCGCGCCCAACGGCCTCCGTGTGTGTGAAGAGGGACTGAACCGTTTCCGGAGCTGCATCTGTGGCTATATCATAATCCTTTGGTTCGCGCCCCAGCAGCAAATCGCGCACACAGCCGCCGGCAAAGTAGGCGGTATATCCATGGGCCTGCAATGTGCGCGCGATATGAGCAGCAGATTCACGCATGCGGACGCTGCGTGATTCAGACAATCGGGGTGCGCGCATCTGGAGTGAGGGGTGCCAGCCGGTTTGCGCAGTATTTCAGCAGGCCGGTCTTGTCTTCCGGCGAGATGTACACGGGAACCCGCTGATCATTCATCTGCACCCGGGTCAGCGTCTTTGTGGACGCGGCCAGAAAAGTGCCCGTGCTCAGAAAGCTGGCAGATTTCATGGCGTCCACAGAGTGGATTACATCAAAGGGGATGGGCATAATGTAGAACCAGCCTTCGATCAGTATTCCCTGAGGACAGAGATGATAGCGGCGCGGGGGATAGAGCAGGGGATAGATGTAAACCATCAGTTCAAAGAATGTCTTGTCGTAGAGCGCGGGAGTGCTCATGTCCCAGGTGATATCGGAAAACTGCTTGCGATAGCCGACCATCCGCAGCCGCGCCAGCAGAAGTGTGATCAGAAAAACCCCAATGGCCCATTTAAGAATTTCCAGCGGAGATCCGCTGACCACTTCAATCGAGGATTCCTTCAGCGAATACAGGCGATAATAGGTAATCATCGCAAAAACAAGAGGCGAGAGAAAGTGCGCCACCGAAGTGGATATCCGGTCATTGCTTGAGTTGGCGATATAGAGGTGGACAATATAGAGGCCCAGAATTCCGATACCCCAGAACAGACTCCCGGAAGTCTCCCGCCACTCGTCGCGGTCAATGCCTCCGACCTCGCGGGTGCTCTGCATTTGGGCGGCGATGGTATCCTGCGCCGGAAGAGAAGGAGTGCTCTCGTTCTGCAGATAGGTGGGGATGGCTATGGCCAGCACCACAAACACAAGAGCAAGCAGTTCAAGAAGCAGCGGCCGCTTTGGTGGTGCCCATCTGTTGGTGTCCATAAAATTTCCTGTAGCTGTTTCCTTGTCTTCCCAGCAACTCCATCTTTATGCAGGTATATACTACCCGCCACCTGCACTGAGGCAAGCAAAAACACGTAAATATGAGCTTTCGCATTGAAACTGCTTCCGCGTGGGGTAAAGTTACCCAAATAGCGCGAGAAAGGATGTTGTATGAAGAACTTGTTTATGTGGGCGTTGATTGTGATGTCAGTGGTGTTTCTCTCCGGCTGTCGCCCTCCCGTGGCGCCTGAAACTCCTGCCCCGGAGGCTCCGGACGCCGCGGCGCCGGCCCCGGCCCCGGCAGCGTCCAGGGACTTTGACATTCCCTCTCTGTCTGTCGATGGAGGCACCATTGCGCTGGCATCACACAAAGGGAAGGTTGTGCTGCTGGACTTCTGGGCCACTTGGTGTCCTCCCTGCCGTTATGAGCTTCCGGCCCTGATGAAGCTTTATGCCGATCTCAAGGACCGCGATTTTGTTCTCATCGGGATGACGGTGGATCAGGGCAGCCGGGAAAAAGTTCAGGCGGATGTCGCGAAATTCAGCCTGACCTATCCGGTTGGACTGGCCGGCCCTGATGTCCAGGCCGCCTACGGCGGCATTCGCGCCGTGCCCACTAAATTCCTGCTTGGGAAAGACGGCAGCATCATCGAGACCTTCATCGGGCTTGTTCCCGAAGAAGAGCTGCGTTCCAAAATTGAAGGGGCGCTGGCGGAGTAAATCACGGGAGAGTCCCATTCATGCGCCGGCCGCTTTTCATCATAAGCCTTTCAGCTCTCCTTGCGATGCATGCGCGGGCCAGTTCTCCATTTCAGGCGGATGCCCGTCTGGAGGGAGACGTCCTGCGGGTTCAGCTGGCGGCCCCGGATGGACACTGGTTCTATGCTGATCAGTTTTCTGTCGAGGATGCCGCTGGAACCCGGTTGGAACCCCGCGCCGGGCCCTCCGCCATTCGGCACCATGATCCTTTTCTGAACGAGATAAAAGATGTCTATATGGGGACCGCAGAGTTTTTTTATGACGGTGCCGGCCTGCAATCCGTCACGGTGAAATTTCAGGGGTGCAACAACGAGGTCTGTTTCTTTCCCGAGGCGCGCCCGTTCAATTTCGCTGACGGGTTTTCAACTGAACGAGCATCCGCTTCCTCCGCCGACGAATCCGCATGGCGGAACGAAATCAAAGGATTTCAGGTGCGCGCCGGCGATTCCGGATACATGAAGACCGATGCGTTCCTGAAGTTTCTGGAATCCGCTCCGCGAGAACGATTCTCGCTGGAGGATCGTGGCATGATATGGATTCTTGCGCTGATTCTGCTGGGCGGCCTCGCCCTCAATCTGACTCCCTGTGTGCTCCCCATGATCCCGGTGAATCTGGCGGTCATTGGCGCGGGCGCCCGCGCCGGAAGTCGAAGAAACGGATTCCTGCTGGGCGCAGCCTATGGCACAGCCATTGCCCTGACCTATGGAATGCTGGGCGCATTCGTGGTGCTGACGGGCTCAACATTCGGTTCACTGAATGCCTTCCCGTGGTTCAATCTTGGGATCGCGCTTGTTTTCGTGCTGCTGGCTCTGGGAATGTTCGATGTTATTCACATAGACTTTTCACGCTTTCAGGGCGGCCCCGTGCAGAACAACAGGAACCCGTTTTGGCTGGCACTGACCATGGGTGCGGTGTCGGCGCTGCTGGCCGGAGCCTGCGTGGCGCCCGTGGTCATATCGGTTCTGGTCCTTTCGGCCAAACTGTATGCGTCGGGTGTCCGCAGCGGCATCCTGCTGCCGTTTCTGCTGGGGGCGGGAATGGCGCTGCCGTGGCCGTTTGCCGGCATGGGACTCTCTTTCCTCCCGAAACCCGGCAAATGGATGGTCTGGCTCCGCAACGGCTTTGGAGTGCTGATTCTGCTGCTGGCGCTGTATTACGCGCACCTGGCGTGGACGCAGTTCGGGATTACGGGGCTCGATGAGGCAGCCGGCGGTCACGGGGAAATTGTTCCGGCTTCACAGGCCAACGCGGAACTGGCAGACGGACTCATCCGCGCCGCCGCGGAGGGGAGGCCGGTCCTGATTGATTTCTATGCAAGCTGGTGCAAGAACTGTCTTGCGATGGACAAAACCACCCTCAAAGACCCTGCGGTGCAAGCGGCCCTCGCGGACTATGTTTTCATAAAATATGCCGCCGAGAATCCGTCCGATCCGCTGACCAGGGAAGTTCTGGAATATTTTGGTGTGCTTGGTTTGCCCACTTATGTCATATTGTCGCCCGCCGTTCCCTGATGGAGCGTGCGCATGAAACTTTGCGATGAATAAAGAGATTTCAACATCTGTATCCGCGGTGAAGCGCGAAGACGTGATGAAAATCATCAATGCCTTCCGCGATCAGCCCGGCGCGCTGATTCCCCTGCTGCAGGCGGTGCAGAGGGAATACGGTTATGTGCCGAAAGAGGCCGTGGACCTCATTGCCGATGAACTGGGCATGTTCCCTGTGGACATCTACGGTGTGCTGACCTTTTACGCCCAGTTTTATCTCGAGCCGCGCGGCCGGCACACCATCCGCGTCTGCGAGGGCACGGCCTGCTATATCATGGGCGGAAAGGATATTCTGGACCGCCTGAAAACGGATCTTGGCGTTGAGGAGTCCAAAACCACGGCCGACGGCCGGTTCTACCTTGAAACCGTCGCCTGCCTTGGATGCTGCGGCATGGCCCCGGCCATGATGATTGATGAAGATTTCTACGGGAACTGCACAGTTGGACAGCTTGATGAAATTCTGAAGAAGTATGAGTGAAAAACGTAAAATCCTGATCTGCATGGGCACCAGCGGCATTGCCGCCGGCGCGACCGGTGTCGCCCGCCTTTTTGAGCAGGAGCTGGGCAAGCGGAATCTGGCAGACGGATTTCAAATTATCCGGACCGGAGATCGCGGCCTCTTCCGCGATGTGCTGGTGGACGTTATCGAGCCCGATGGCCAGCGGACGACCTATGAATATGTGAAGGCGGAGGATGTCGTTCCGATTGTGGAAGAGCATCTGATCGAGGGTAACCCTTATGCGAAGCGCCTCGCGGGCAAGAGTTATCATGATTTCTTCAAGAGCCAGATGCGCATTGTGCTCAAGAACTGCGGAGAGATTGATCCCGAGGACATTGAGGCCTATGTCATGCATGACGGCTATTCAGCTCTTCGCAAAGCCGTTCAGGATGATTCTGCGCAGATCGTGAAAACCGTCACGGATTCCGGCCTGCGCGGGCGCGGCGGCGCGGGATTCCTCACCGGCATGAAATGGAAATTCTGCCGAGAGGCTGCGGGCGATCAGAAGTATATTGTCTGCAACGCGGACGAGGGCGATCCTGGCGCATTCATGGATCGAAGTGTGCTGGAGGGCGATCCTCACGCCGTGATCGAGGGCATGGCCATTGCCGGCTTTGCGGTGGGCGCGTCGCGCGGAGTGGTCTACTGCCGCGCTGAGTATCCGCTGGCCGTCAAGCGCCTGCAGAAGGCGATTGACCAGTCCCGTGAGAAGGGATTTCTCGGGAAATCGGTGTGCGGCAGTCCGTTTGAATTTGACATTTCCATCATGCAGGGCGCAGGGGCGTTTGTGTGCGGCGAGGAAACAGCGCTGCTGGCCTCCATCGAAGGCAAGCGCGGCACGCCGCGCATCAAGCCGCCGTTCCCGGCGCAGCAGGGCCTGTGGGGGAAACCTACCGTAATCAATAATGTCGAGACGTTTGCAAACGTGCCGCATATCATCAACCATGGCGCGGAATGGTTTGCATCCATCGGGACAGAGAAAAGCAAGGGGACAAAGGTTTTTGCGCTGGCCGGCAAGGTGAAAAACACGGGCCTTGTGGAAGTTCCGATGGGCACCACGATCCGCGAGCTGGTGTTCGGACCGGGCGGGGGAATGCTTCACAAGAAACTTGGACTGAAAGGCGTTCAGCTCGGCGGGCCTTCCGGCGGATGCATTCCCGCCGCGATGGCCGACACGCCCATTGACTACGAATCCCTGCAGAGCACCGGCGCGATCATGGGCTCCGGCGGCGTGATCATCATGGACGAGAAAACCTGCATGGTGGATGTGGCGCGCTATTTCACCGGGTTCACGGTTTCGGAATCCTGCGGCCAGTGCACACCCTGCCGCGTGGGGCTTAAGCGCATGCATGAGGTTCTGACCCGTGTGGTCGAAGGCGAGGGTGTGCCGGCCGATCTGGAGTTTCTGGGAAACATGGGCAATACGATCTGCTCGACTTCCCTTTGCGGCCTGGGCCAGACCGCCCCCAATCCGGTGCTGACGACTCTGCGCTATTTCCGCGATGAGTTCGATGCGCATGTGCACCGCAGGGAATGCCCGGCGCATGTCTGCACAACTTTGATGCACTACGAAGTCATTGAAGACATGTGCATCAAATGCGGAGCCTGCGCTAAGGTTTGTCCCGCGGGCGCGGTGACCTGGGAGAGGGGAAAGACTGCCCGGATTGATCCGGCAAAATGCACACGGTGCAATGCCTGCAACACAGCCTGCAAATACATGGCGATTCGCTGATGAAAATTACGCTCAACGACAAAGTGATTGAGACCCGGCCCGGCAAAACGGTGCTGGAGGCCGCGCTGGATGCGGGGGAATACATTCCCAATCTCTGCTATCATCCGGATGTCCGCCCGGTGGGCGCCTGCCGGCTCTGCATTGTGCAGATCAAGGGCATGCGAGGTTTCCCTCCCGCCTGCACAACGAAGGCGGCCGACGGCATGGAGATACGGACGGATTCCCCTGAACTGATCCGGTTCCGGAAGAATCTCGCCTGGCTCGCCGTCAGCGAGGCCCCGGAAGCCATGAAGGCCAATGGCCAGTTCAGAAAGGTTGTTGAATACATTGGCCTTGAGGATGTGCTCCCCGGGTACATCCCGCAGTCGAAAGGCCGGCCGGCGGATGATTCCGATCCGCTGTACATCCGCGATCCGGATCTCTGCATCCTCTGCGGCCGCTGCGTGCGCATGTGCAGCGATGTGCGGCAGGTCGGCGCCATCGGCATTGTGAACCGCGGCATCGAGAGCGAAGTCGGAACAAGTTTCGCAGAACCTGTGCTGCAGTCCACCTGCAAGTTCTGCGGCGCGTGCGCCGAAGTATGCCCGACCGGCGCGATCCGCGACCGGATCCCCATGTGCGAAATTGACCGTGAGGCCAAGATCGTGCCGTGCCGCGAGGCCTGCCCCGCGCACGTGGATGTCCCGCGCTATGTTTATCTGATTTCGCAGGGCCGTTTTGACGAGGCCCTGGAAGTGATTCGCGAGCGGCTTCCGTTCCCGTTTGTGCTTGGGGCCGTCTGCACGCACCTGTGCGAGGCCGCCTGCAAGCAGTGTCAGGTGAGCGGTCAGCCGGTCGCCATCCGCGAACTGAAGCGCTATGTTGCCAGCCGCGACAGCGGCACCTGGCGCCGCAAGCTGAAAGTGGTTGCTCCGACCGGCAAGAAAATCGCCGTGATCGGCTCGGGCCCCGCCGGCCTTTCATGCGCGTGGTTTCTGCGCCGGGCGGGCCATGAAGTCACCGTGTATGAGGCGCTCCCCAGGCCCGGCGGCATGCTCCGGGCCAGCATTCCGCGCTACCGCCTGACCGAAGACGATCTGGATCGCGAAATCAATGTCATCCGCGAAGCCGGCGTGGAAATCAAAACCGGCGTTCGCGTGGAGTCGCCCGATGAGCTTCTGAAAAACGGAGCCGATGCTGTATTCATTGCCATTGGCGCGGAGAAGGGGACGCGCATGACGTTTGAGGGATCGCCCGAAGATCCGCGCATCCGCGACGGACTGACAGTGCTGGAGGACATCAATGACGGCCGCCTCACGAAGATGAAAGGCATAATCGCCGTGGTGGGCGGCGGCAATGTGGCGCTGGACGTGGTACGCAGCGCACGCCGGCTGGGCGCGGAGCGCGTGATTCTTCTCTATCGCCGGTCCCGGAGTGAAATGCCTGCTTCGAAAGAAGAAGTGGATTTCGCGGAAGAAGAGGGTGTTGAATTTCATTTCCTTGTAAATCCGGTGAAAGTTTTCGGGAAGCCGGACAAACTGGAAGTGGAATGCATCCGCATGGAGCTGGGCGAACCCGATGCCAGCGGCCGCCGCCGGCCAGTGGCGGTCGAAGGCAGCGAATTCAGGATTGCCGCCGACCAGCTCATTGCCGCCATCGGTCAACAGACCGAGGTTCCGGCTTCTTTCGGTATCGAAACCGACAAGTGGGGCTGCGTGAAGGTGGACAAGGACACCTATGCAACCTCGCGCAAGGGGGTCTTTGCCGCGGGCGATGCGGTGACCGGTCCGGCGTCTGTGATTGAAGCCATTGATGCCGCGCGCAAGGCGGCATCGTCCATTGACCTCTATCTCGGCGGGGACGGGAACGTTGAGAAGCCCATCGCGCCGCCTGAGAAAATGGATCCTCGGCTTGGATCCGAAAAAGGATTTTCAGGCAGAAAGCGCCGTCCGGTTCCCGTTATTCCGGTGGAGGAGCGGACGAGCACATTCAACGAAGTGGAGAAAACCTATTCGGAAGAGGATGCTGTGAACGAGGCCTCGCGCTGTCTGCGCTGCAAGCTGCGCCTTGAAATCGGTCGCGCCCCGATGCCGCCGGAGAATAAGGTGAAGATCAGATGAATTCCTGCGCATGGACATCAACCATATTGGGAACGCTGCTGGGCGTGTTTTATCTATGGCTTGTTTTGAAACCCGCATCGTGGAGAAACGCGGCCGCAAAGTTTCCTCGCAGCGTGTGGGCGGGCCGCATCCTGACGGCCGTGGCGGTGCTGTGGGTGTCATGGCTTCTGTTCCACATGAACCTTGGCCGGCTCTCGTTCCTGAAATCGGCCGTGTGGTATCTCGCTCCGATATGCTATCTGCTGATCATTTTCTTCATGGATGATCTGCTGGCGCCGCGCGCTCTGGGCGGACTGATGCTGCTGGCGGCCAATCCGATTTTCTATCATGTCCGCTGGCATGATTCGAATCTGCGTCTGATCATCGTGGTGCTGGGCTACATCATCGTCATCAAGGGCATGCTTCTGGTCCTGAGCCCGTTCCAGTTCCGGCGGCTCGTCAACCGTTTCCTGAACACGGACAGCCAGTGCCGCCGCTGGGGCGGTGTCGGCCTCGCTTTTTCAGCGTTCCTTCTGATCCTGGGACTCTTCGTATTCTGATTGTAGAAAACGGCCCAAAAAGCCCGAAAAAAGGCCAAAAACTGCTCAAAAAGGCCGAAAAACGGCCAAAAAACGCAAAAAACGGCCAAAAAACGCGGATTTTTTGAAATAGTACTAAATTAGTACTATTTAAATGCTCCTGCGGCCGGCTTCTGAAAAATCGCTGAAAATGTCAAAAATAGGCCGAAAATCGCCAAAAAATGCCTATTTTTGGCGATTTTTACAAAATTTCCAATGATTGGAACTTTTTACGGGAAGATTTCCAATGATTGGAACTTTTTGCAGGCTCCCGGTCAGGAAGGCCATGCGGCTGGATACGGTGCGGTGATTACAATGACCGTGTGTTTGACGGGATGGACGATTTCAAGCTGGCGGTGGTGCAGCGCTATGGTGTTTTCCGCAAAGCGGCGTTTCGCGCCGTATTTGGCGTCGCCCGCGATCGGACATCCTTCGGCGGCAAGCTGGGCGCGAATCTGATGATAGCGTCCGGTCTCAAGCTGTATTTCTATCAGCCACATTTTCCATGCTGTCCCCAGCACGCGATAATGAAGAACAGCCTGTTTTGCATCCGGGTCGGTTTCGCATCCGACAAGAGCCCGGTGATCTCCGTGGATCAGCCAGTGGGTGAGAGTGCCGGCTTTCTTCGGCAGGGCCTGTTCAATGAGGGCATGATAGATTTTCCGGGTTTTCCGGTCGCGGATCTGCTCGTTCAGCCGCGACAGGGCTTTGCTGGTGCGAGCGAAGAGCACCACTCCGCTGACTTCGCGGTCAATGCGATGCACAGCTTCAAGGAATACGGCACCGGGCTTGTTGAATTCCCGTTTGACCCATTCCCGCGCCTGCGCCTCGACGCTGTCCTCGGTCGTGCCGCTGGGCTGGGTGAGGAGCCCGCCGGGCTTGCTGACCGCCAGCAGATGATTGTCGCTGAAAAGAATCTGGTCTTTCGCAAGCATGTCAGCCGCAATTTCCGGGAAGCCAGCGCGCCCAGTTCCCGCTGGGCACTTCAAAGACATCCCGGGCGCCCGTGAGCAGCATTTCCCCGCACGACACGGTCCCCGGTCCCAGCACCTGCATCAGCAGATTTCTTAACACGATGGGCGAGAAGCCCGGAGTGTGCGATGTCAGCAGAACGAACACCGGGTCGGGACTGAGCACGGACCGGACGTTTTCGAGTGTGATGAGCAGGTCCTTTTCGATTTTATAGAGCTCGCCCCTGTGACCATGCCCGAAGGAGGGCGGATCAAGCAGAATGGCGTCGTATCGCCGCTCGCGGCGCGCCTCCCGCGCGAGGAATTTGTTGACGTCATCCACAATCCAGCGGACAGGGGCGTCCTGCAGGTTGTTCAGGGAGGCGTTTTCGCGCGCCCATTCCACCATGCCCTTTGATGCGTCCAGGTGGCAGCAGGCCGCTCCGGCTTTCGCGGCCGCAAGGGTGGCTCCGCCTGAATAGGCGAACAGGTTCAGGAACTGTATCTGGCGTTTTTTCTCTCCGGCGGCCTGCCGGACGGTTTCTGCGATCCAGTCCCAGAGCGCGCGTGTTTCAGGGAATATCCCCAGATGCCCGAAGTCGGTGGACGACAGCTTCATCCGGATGCCGCTGACACTGACGGTCCAGGAAGCCGGCAGGGCTTCGCGCCCTTTCCAGTTGAGGCCGCCTGTGCGGCTGAATGACGCGGTTGCGGTTTTCCAGAGATGCGGCTTTTGCGGCGCCCATACGGCCTGGGAGCAAGGGCGTTCGAGAATGATCTTACCGAAGCGCTCGAGTTTGCACCCGTTCCCGCTGTCGAGCAGCTCATAATCATTGGAACTCATAGCCGGGAGATTAAGGCAAAGCAGGGAAGGGGTCAAGCGGGGCAGATAAAGAGAGGGCGTCCTTTCGGACGCCCTCTCCAAAGCGGCAGGAATCTATTCCCCGGCCGGGGCTTCCAAAACCGGAAGTTCCACGGGGCCGGAACCTTCGGGATAGACAATATCGGCTTCCGTCTTCAGCTGCTCGATATAATCCTTGACGGCCGCCTGCTGGCTCTGCATCTGCAGTCCTTCGCGGATGCGCTCGCTGACTTCCTCCAGCGGGAGGGTGCGTGCCGGCTCACGTTTTTCAACAAGAATCAGATGATAGCCGAACTGAGTCTCGACCACATCGCCCACCTTGCCGAGTTCCTGCGAGAAGGCGGCCTCTTCAAAGGGCGGCACCATCTGTCCGCGTCCGAAAGTGCCCAGATTGCCTCCACGGGCCTTGCTGGGGCAGTCAGAATGCTCTTTCGCCAGTTCTGCGAAATCTGCTCCGCCCAGAATCTGCTGACGCAGTTCTTCAATCTTTGCCTTTTTGGCGGCCTTGGCATCCTCGTCATCCTGCGCGTCCGTCATGATCAGGATATGACTGGCGGTGACACTCTCCGGCATTTCAAAACGCTGGGAATTTTCATCGTAAAACTCCTTCACTTTTTCGTCGGAGATTTCGACTTCGCCGGCTTTCGCCTTCAGGAGTTTGTTGATCCGAATATCCAGTACGAGGGATTTCCGGAAATCCTCCTCGGACATCTTGACTTCCTCAAGCTGCTGTTCGAGGGTTACGCCGGGCTCAAGCATGCCGGCCACTTTGGCGCGGCCTTCGGCGATTTCCTCTTCGGTGGCCGTGATCTTTTCCTCATCAATGGCCTTCTCAAGCAGCATTTTGACCACGAGCGCCTCTGTGACATCATCAACCATTTGTCCGCGCATCTGCATCATTCGTTCGGGCGGGACGCGGCCCTGTGCGCGCATCATCAGTTTCCCGACCTCCATGTCCACTTCGCCCTGCTTGATTTCCGTGCCGTTGACCGTTACAGCCACGGCGTTGGGATCAGCGGATGGCATGGCCGCAGGCGCAAAAAGATTGGCATCTGCCGCAAGCGACTTTTCAACCGCAGGAGCCTCTTCCTTTTTGGAACAACCGACCGACAACAGGCCGGCAGAAAGCGCCATGATCAGTACAACATAGTATTTCCGGTTCATATTCACCTTTCCTTATATTCTTCAGTCTGCCCGGCAGACATTATTTTCCCAGCAAGTCGCGAATAATGGGCCTTTTCCCCGGCGCGGTCAACACTTCTCATCCGGGGACCGGCCACAAAAAGCTTCCCGTATTCAGAAAATGCACAGTCTGTTGGACGCTCTGTCTGGATTTTTGTTCAACAGATTCTTCTGTATTGAAGGCATTATGAGGCGTCAGTACGGCATTTGGACGGTTTCCAATCTCGCGCAGCACTCGAACGAGGGGGTCATCGCTCGGCTGGCCTGAACGCAGGAGCAGGGAGATGCGGGGTTCCTCGGGGTATACATCCAGGGCCACCCCCCCCGCAATCCCCTCGTCCAGAAGGCGCAGCAGGTCAACTGGAGGGGACATTTCCCCGCGGGCGATGTTCACAAAAACAACGCCGGGTCGGCACTGGCTCAGCCGCTCATAGCTGAAATAGCCATGGTTTTCGGCCGTCAGATTCATGGAGCAAACGACCACATCTGCCTGGCGTAGCCCCTCGTCAATCTGCATGTAGCTTATATCGGAGTGCTTTTCGACGATGTCCACGCCATAAACCCGCATATTCAGGGCCTGGCCGATGCGGGCAATTTCGTATCCGATGCGCCCGACCCCGGTCACAAGCAGGGTTTTCCCCGCGCACTCGCGTCCGGTGATTCCGTCGCGAAGGAAAACTGGAAACTGCCGCTGCTGTTGCGGGAGCTTCCGCAGCAAACTCATCCAGAGCAGGGCGGCCTGTTCGGCCACCGCCCGCACGCAATATTCAGGCAGATAACCGGCTTTGATCCCGCAGGGATTCTTCTTAAGCCAGTCGGCAACATGGTCGTATCCGGCACTCCGGGAAAGGATTCCATGAAGCGACCGGGTCCATGCCGCCGGGACAACAGACTGGGTTCGAATGCTGATCAATGCAGCGGGCGGCACGGCATGGCCCGCCTCTTGGATGCTCTTCCATGTGAAATCCGCGCTGATTTCCGGCGGCAGGCAGGCCCGGAGCGAATGTTCCTCCTCCGCGAATGCCTCATAGAAAAAAACAGACAGAGAATTTTTCATAATATGCTTCGATTCACCGTCCAGACGTTTACATGCTCCACGTAAATAATCAAAACTTTTCAGCAGAAAGACCTTTTATTCCCATTGACGATTTTGTAGGTTTTACAAGCAACAGGATTATGAAGTGCGTCAGTATCATGACGATCTGAATCAACACGAGAGAGGAAGCTATGGCAGAAAACGAAGTCGCTGATCTGCAGGTGAAAGAGGAGGCTGCTGTTACACGGGGCGCACGTCCCAATACAGATTGTAATTTTGTTGTACAGTTGCTTGTTGGCGCCATCGGCACCGGCATTGTGGTTGCCGCTGTGCTTCCCCTGAAAGGGAAGGGGCCGCTGGCAAGTTACATGCACGGCATTGTGATGGAGCGCGGTCCGGTTCAGTATTTCGAACTGTTCATGTTCTTCATGACAGCCGCATTCCTTTTCCTGAAATCCAGGATTGTCCGCGCCCAGTTCCGAGTGCTCAGTCAGGGTCCCGTCAATCCCACCATTGATCTGACGGATGACGATCAGATTCAGGATTTGCGCAATGAGATTGTCAACCATGAGGCCTTCAGCTGGAGCATTCTTCTGAACCGCATTGAACGGATCATCGGACTGTGGCTGGGATCCAAGGATATCAGCCGTGTTTCCACCTGGACCTCCACCGAGTCGTCGAATGATCAGAACACGGCTGAAAGCACCTACTCCCTTGTGAACGTGCTTGTCTGGGCTATTCCGATCATGGGTTTTATCGGAACGGTGCAGGGTCTGGGCGCGGCCGTGTCGGGTTTCTCCGCGTTTCTTGCAGGCGCCGCCGAGCTGAGCGCCATTAAGGACGCCATCGGAAACGTTACGATCGGTCTGGGTGTGGCGTTCGATACCACACTGCTGGCCCTTATTCTTGTGACCTTCCTGATGTTCCCGCTGGCCTCCGTGCAGCGCAAAGAGCAGACGCTGTTCGGTGAAATCGACAACTATATCGATGACACCATGCTTTCGCGCTTCCCGTCACAGGAGCAGCAGCCCATTGTGATCGAGAATCTGGAAGATTCCATTGAAGCGGCCTTCCGGCGGTACATCCCCGATCCTGACCGCTACGACGAAGTCTTCACCCGCTCGATTGACAAGGCGGCAAACATGGTCGAGGGACGGTTCTCCGGCCTGGCCAAAAATTATGAGGGCACGCTGAATGCGCTGGCAGACCGCCTGCAGAGCAGTGTGGCCGGCGCGGGCGATGCCCTGCAGGGCGCCATTGCGGGCGTGGTTGCGAACATTGACAAGTCTTCGCAAAAATCGACTGAGGCGGCGGAGCAGCTCTCAACCAGGATTGCCGAGGTTGGCAAACTGGCCTCCAGTGTGCAGGAGATGCTGCAGCTGGAAGCTTCCATCGAAAAGAGCTTGAAGGGAATTTCCGCCTCTGACGAGTTCCAGCAGACACTCAAGGAAATCCGTGAACACCTGGCAGCCACAGATCAGTTCTGCAAGCAGTTGAACAAGCCTCGGGTGATTACTTTCAAGGAAGAAATTGCCGGCTGAAACCGGTCCGTGGCCGGTCCGCAATAGGGCATTTATGGGTATAAGAAACAACAGCAGCGGCTGCAGCGCGGACGCGTTGGCGCGCGTCCTCTTGCTGGTGCTTCTGTGCTGTGCGGGCCTGTTTCCGGCTTATGCCTATGAAGGATCCCTCCCCGCAAAAGTGGCGGTCAGCGGGCTGCAGGGTCCGGCGGGGATGACGGTTCATCCCGAGACCGGTGATATTTACGTGGCGGAGAAAACGGCCGGTCGCATATCTGTAATCCGGAGCGGGGCGGCCTCTCCGGTGATCAGTACGGGATGGTCGCTTGATCCCAACATCCCCTTCTGGGCAGTCAGCCGGGAATTGTCAAAGGAAGCCCTCGTCAAACCCGCTTTGAATAATCCCGGCAGCGTGGCCATTGCAACCAACGGGACCCTTTATGTGTGTGAAAGCACCCCCAGCGGCCGCCTGCTTGAATTCGCTCCGGATGAACAGGGGAACTATACAAAAGGGAAAATCATACCGATTCCATGGATTGACCGGCCCTTCTCCTGGACTGATGTCAAAGTTGCCCGGGATGGCCGGCTTTTTCTGGTTGGCGGAGTGGCCGAAGCTGATGTTTTGCACTTTGGAACTGTGCTGATGAGGGATGAGCAGGGAGACTGGTGGGTGGTGGATTATGGCCCATTCATCAACTTCAGCAGCGTTTATCTTTCGCGCAATGAAGATATCGTCATCGTCTGCGAACGCGACCTCGGCGGGGTGGTGTGGTGGGATGCTGTCCGGCATCTCCCGATTGGAACTCTTGAGGAAAGCGGCAAGAACATATCCGCGGATGCCGTCTCATTGATGGTGGATGGGGCCTTTGTGGTGGGGCAGAACCTTGCGGCCGGCGGGGCGCGTGCCGTCCGGGTGGACCCGCTGACTGGTGAACAGAAGGATCTGATAAGCGGACTCGACCGAATCGGAGGACTGCTTCTGTCCAGTGCGAAGAACAGCCTCTATGTTTCTGATGAAGCCAAAGGCGTGATCGTGGAAGCCTCCGTATCGCCTTCCTCGGAAGGCATGGAATATCTGCTGCAGCGCTCCCTGGACGGGTACCAGATGGGAGAAGGCTTTACTCCTCGTCAGGCTCCCGGTTTCCTGAAAAACTTCTTCTCTCAGGTTGGTTCAGCCCAGACAGGGGCAACCGGGGAGGAAGAGGGGCTGGATGCGGTCACGGACCGTTTGACCATGTCGTTTTCTTTGAGGGAATTTGCCGCCAAAATCCCGCTGATTGCCGGAAAGATCGAGACCCGATCGCTGGAGGAGGCATCCGCTTCAGTCAGTGAGGATCCCCTGACCCTTATTGAATTTGTGATTTTCTTCCCCGGCAAAACCATAGCCAGCGGCGATTTGGCCACACCGAGCCTTGCTTATTTTGCCGCCCAGCGAAAAAGCGGCAAGGTGGAGCGTACACGTGAATTGTTTTCGGGCCTGAACATCCGCCAGCGCAAATCGGGGGGAGAATGGATGGCCGGCGGGGACAACGCCCGCATTATGGTTCCGGTTTCTTCTGTTGGACTTGAGAAAAGCGCGACAGGGATGGATCTTAATCTGGCATTTCTGGGTTTGGGCATATACAGCGACTACTATTTGCGCCTAACCTCGGGACAGGAAAACACCGGAGAGATCGTGGTGGAGGGGCTGGACGGAACTCGCGAAGTGTATCGCGCGGTTTTCACCGAAATGGCCAAAGTGGGCATGGGCGCCGAGGTCGGATCTGAAATCAAGAACCTGGTCGTGGCGGGTTTCGACCCGATGCAGCAGGATTCGGGCATGGGGTGGCTGAATATCGGCCGCAGTCCCGTGAATGTGGCGGTCGCAACAAGCATGAGCGAACTGCATGAGTTTGCAGGCATGGACAGTAAAATCACCGCAATGATGAAGAAGAAGGATCGTGAGATTATTTCAACGCGGCCCGAAGATGTGGTTGAAGGAGCCTCCCCCCAGCCGGTTGCTCCAGTCGAAGCCGGGGACAGTCCGGAGACGCAGCCGGCAGTTTCGAATGAGGCGGATGCCGCCGCGGTTCCCTCATCGGCAGAGGAGGCCGCGCCGTGATGAAGGAGGGGTTGAACTAAATGGCCGTCAAAATGGATCTATCCTCTTTCATGTGCATCCTGATCATGGCGATCGGCTGCCTGGTGGTTATTCTCGTTGTAAACGTGATCATCATTGTCAGCAACCCGGAGAATGTGCAGATCACATCCCTCTTCCGCGGGGCCTATGAAGACTATGATTCTGAAGAAGGCCCTGGAGCCACCATCGGCCAGCCCAAATACGGAAACCTGTTCAAGGATCCTTTCTACGTCGATGTTCACAGTGATCAGATCATTGTTTATCCGGAAAAAAATGTGGTGACCCTTCGGCAACTGGAAGCCGGAAACAATGCGTTTGAGGATCTCCTCAACAAAATTGAGCCGATGAAGGATAAAACCTATGTGATCATGGTGCTTCGGCCAAAATCCGCGCGCATGAGCCGGCTGGTGCGGCGTGCCATCCGTCATCGCGGCATTGATGTGGGGCAGGAGCTTTTTGAGGCGGGCCGCAAAATCCCGGAAATTAAATCGACCGCGGAAATCAACGCGGAATTTTCAGGGATAACCAATGCTCCGGCTGAAGACGCAGGTGCGGAAATGGAAGCCGGCGCAGAAGCCGCTGCGCAGTAACAGGACTTTAGTATGGCAAGGAAACGAAAAAAAAAGGCAGCGTCAATCAACCTTGACTCGTTTCTGGACATCATGACATGTCTTGTGGGCGTGCTCGTTCTGATCATTATTCTGACCAGTATTGACGCGTCGCAGACCAAGCTTTTGATTCCCACGCCCATGGCTCATGAAACCACCAAGCGTCCGGTGTTTATTGAGTGCCGCGGCGACATGCTTTATCCGATTGATCTGCCCGAAATCCGGCGGAAGATGGACGAAGAATTGAGCCGGATCGAGAAAGAGTCACTGGGCAACAAAGAAAAAATGATCCAGATGATGAGTCAGGCCATGATTGAAACGGATTACTACAAGGTGGACTTGTCCTATGCGCTGGCCGGACAGAATCTGCTGATCCCGAAACCCGAAGCCGCCGGTCTGACTCTGGATAACATCACCGCTTCCACGATGTCAATAACCGCTCTCCCGGGCTGGCTGGACACGCTGGTTAAGCAGCTGAATCCGGAAGAGGATATTGTCACATTCCTCGTGCGAGACGACAGCTTCCGGGTTTTCAAGAAAGCGCGCGGTATCGCATGGCTTCTGAATGTTGAAGTCTCCTATGAACTGCTGGATATGAACGACCCCATCAAACTGGGTTTGGGCGGGGAAGTCTCACTGGCTCAGTAACTCTCCCATGCCGGAAACTTACTCTGAATGCATCCAGTGCGGCGATTGCTGCCGGTGGAGCGGTTTCGTTTACCTGAATGAGGACGATATCCGCCTTGCGGCCCGCTTCCTGAATATGGAGGAATCTGCGTTTATCCAGAAATATGCCGTACTGGGTCCCAACCGGCATCAGCTCTGCCTGATCCCCGGTGCCGGGCGTGATTGCGTATTCCTTTGTGGGAACAACTGCCGCATTTATCCCGCCCGCCCGCAGCAATGCCGCGATTTCCCGCGGCGCTGGGGAACATGCCCTCATCGGCCGGCCTGAAGCCTGTTTTATGGTTTGTCATACGCCTTTTTTTAGGGCATCATGCACGGCGGTTTATTGAAGAAGGAGCAGATATTATGGCGGTCATGGAATTGGAAGACATCCTTGAAATTCTGCCGCACCGGTACCCGATGCTGCTGGTGGACAGAGTGATCGAATGCGATTTTGAAAAACGCATTGTGGGCATCAAGAACCTCACTTTTAACGAGATATTCTTTCAGGGGCATTTCCCGGGCCATCCGGTGATGCCGGGGGTGCTTCAGATTGAGGCCATGGCCCAGGTCGGGGGCATTCTGATCAACAAGATCGCCGCCGCGGAGAAAGCCGTGGCCTATTTCATGGCCATTGACAACGCAAAGTTTCGGCAGATGATCCGGCCCGGAGATCAGATGCGCATGGAGCTGGAAATCGTTAAAATGAGGAAAACGGTTTGTGTTATGCACGGGAAGGCCTTTGTGGACGGGAAACTGGCGGTTGAGGCAGACATGACATTTTTCCGGAGCTGACTGATTTATGACCAGTATTCATCAGACCGCCATTGTGGACCCCGGGGCAGAGTTGGGGGAGCGGGTTTCTATCGGGCCCTACTGCGTGGTGGGCGCTGATGTCCGGATTGGCGATGATGCCGAGTTGATGTCGCATGTGGTGGTTGGAGGACACACGACGATAGGCTGTCAGTGCCGCATCTTCCCTTTTGCTAGCATTGGTCAGCAAACCCAGGATTTAAAGTTTGACGGCAGGATATCCTATGTGGAGATCGGCAGCCGCACCACGATTCGCGAATACGTTACTGTGAATCTGGCCACCAGCGAGGGCGACACCACCCGCATCGGGTCCGGCTGTCTCCTGATGGCCTATTCCCATGTGGCCCATGACTGTCAGGTCGGCGATTCGGTGATCATTGCCAACTGCGGGACACTGGCCGGCCATGTAATCGTGGAGGACCAGGTTATTGTCGGCGGACTGAGCGGCATTCATCAGTTTGTGCGGATCGGACGTCTTTCCATTATTGGCGGCTGTTCCAAAGTTACACAGGATGTGCCTCCCTTTATGATGGCGGACGGCCACCCGGTCAGCATCCATGGCCTGAACAGCGTGGGGCTGAAACGCCGCGGGGTCTCAGCCGCTGCGCGCAAGCAGCTGAAAGACGCCTTTAAGCTGATTTATCGCCAGGATCTCCTGACCACACAGGCGGTGGAGCAGATACAGTCCTGGCCGGAAAAGACACCTGAACTCGAGCATCTCATCGCGTTTGTTAAATCGTCGGACCGGGGGATTGTCAAATGATCTGGCGTCGGCGGCTTCCTTTAATGCTTCTTTTTCTGCTGGTTCCCTGTGTGCTTCTGCCCAGCCTGCTCCCGGCGGAGCAGAACGGTGGCCGGTCGCAGGTTAATTTTAATTTTGACCGGGTGGATATCCGTCTGCTGGTCAAGCTGGTGGGCGAAATCACCGGCATGCAGTTTGTCGTGGATGACAGTGTGAAGGCGGAAGTGACCGTGGTTACGCCCGCCCAGATTCCTGCAGATGAAGTTTATCCGCTGTTCGTTTCGATTCTTGAGTCATCGGGTTATTCAATTATCCGCAAAGGAACGGTTTCGCATATTGTGCCGCTGGCTTCACGGGAGGTGCCTTCTGCTCCAGTGCGCACCGGCGACACCTCGGATGCCGTGGGCATTATCACCAAAGTCATCAGGCTGCAGTATATCGACGCCGTTGAAATGCGCGCCGTTCTGCTGCCCATGGTCAGCGGAGGGAAAACCGGAAGTCTCAGCGCATTTGGTCCGACCAATCACCTGCTGATTACCGACACCGCTGAGAATATCGCGCGAATCGAGGAAATCATAGCCGAACTGGACAAAAAGGGATCCAACCGGATCGCCGAGGTCGTTCCCCTGAAAAATGCCTCCGCAGCCGAAGTGGCGGCACAGATCAACATGGCGATTGAAGGCGGAGAAAGCGCGGGGCGCAAGGTCAGCCGCCATATGCAGCAGGTGGCTGACGGTCGCGGCGCCATGCCCACGGAAATGACGGTGGTGCCGGTTACCCATGCCAACAGTCTGCTTTTGGTGGGCACTCCGGCCAATATTGAGGAAATCAAGCGGATGCTGGAGCAAATCGACACGGAGAGCCTTGCTGCGCGCGGTCCTCTCAGCGTGATCTTTCTCAAATACCTGTCCGCCGAGGCCGCCGCCAAAAGCCTGAATGCCCTGCTGGAGAAATCGGCCGAGAAGGACCAGAAGCGGAGCATCGCGATCGAGCCGGACATCGCCAACAATGCTTTGCTGCTGCATGGCAGCCCGCGCGACTGCGACTGGGTGCGGGAACTGGTTGACCAGCTGGATCAGGTTCCGCAGCAGGTGCTTGTCGAAATCCTGATTGCCGAAGTGTCTGTGGGGAAAAATCTGGATCTGGGCGTCGAGTGGTCCACCATAGATGTGGCGGCTGAGGGCCGCACGACGGTGCTGGGCCGCAGCCGGCCCGGGGAAACCGACACACTGATGGATTATATCACGCAGGGCGTGCTCCCGCAGGGGCTCGCGGTGGGCGTGGCGCGCGGGACCTATACGGATGCCTCCGGCGCCGTGCAGCCCAGCATCCCGGTGCTGTTGCGCGCCCTGGCGCAGAATCGGGACATCAAGATTCTCTCCAATATTCCTCTCTGGGCTCAGAACAACACCGAGGCCAGTGTCAGCGTTGTGGAAAACATTCCCATTCTTAAATCCACCATTGAGGGCGGCGCGGGGACGGCGAGGGATACCATTCAGAACATCGATCGCATTGATGTCGGCATCAAGCTGAAACTGACGCCGCATGTGAACCCGGACCGCGAGGTCACCATTGAGCTGAATCCCAGCATCGAGGCCATCATCGACACCGCCGCATCAGCCGAACTTCCCTTCACCCCGACGATCACCAAGCGCGAGGTGGCCACCACCGTCACCGTGAAGGATAAAACGACTATTGCCATATCGGGTCTGATCCGCGACGATCAGATCACCACTGTTTACAAGGTCCCCCTGCTGGGAGACATTCCTCTGCTGGGGATGCTTTTCCGCAGCACGTCCCGGCGCGCAGAGCGCACCAACCTTCTGATTTTTGTTACGCCCCACATTGTGACCGAAGCGGAGTCCGCGCTGGCCGCCCGCAGGTCATGGGAGGACCGGTCCGAAGCCGGAAGCCTGGCCACAAACTACATGTCCACCATTGAACTGAGGGAGTAAAATGCGGCCGCTGGGGCAGATACTCATTGAGCGCGGAATCATCAGTTCCTCGCAGCTTGAGGAAGCTCTTGCGCGGCAGCAGGCCCTGCCCGGGCGCCGTATCGGCGAAATACTGATCGAGGCGGGATGGGTTTCTCCGGCTGATGTGCTCAAGGCGCTTGGCGTTCAATACCAGTGTGAAGTGCTGGATATAATCCCGCCCGAGATGCTTGACTCTGAACTTGTGAGCAGCCTGCCTGTGGAATGGGCGCGCTCGCACGAGATGCTTCCGGTCCGTCATCGGGGACAGCCGGCTGTGCTGACGGCCGATCCCACGCGGATCAACGAGCAGGATGATTTGTCTCTGCTCACGGGATGTCCGCTGATTCCTGTGCTGGCCCTTCCCGGGTTGATCCGCGAAGCCATCGAAAACTGTTACTTCATGCGCCGCGAGACAGCCTCTGAAGTCATGGCCGGTCTTCCCGCGCCGGAGGCGGTCCAGCCGTCGGCGGCAGCAGGAGCCACGGATCTGCTGGCGGTCGCAACGGATGCGCCGGTCACCCGCCTGGTCAATCTGATCCTGCTGGAGGCGGTCCGCCGCCGTGCTTCGGACATACATATTGAGCCGCTGGAAGATTCACTTCGCGTGAGATACCGGATCGACGGCATGCTTTATGAACAGTCGGCTCCTCCGCGGCATTTTGAGGCGGCGCTGGTCTCGCGCCTGAAGGTCATGGGGCACCTTGATATCGCCGAGAAACGCCTTCCGCAGGACGGCATGGCCCGGGTCAGCGTGGGTGAGCGCGACATTGACATCCGGATTTCAACCATTCCGGTGGCCGAGGGGGAAAGAATCGTTCTGCGCCTGCTCAACCGCGAGTCCACCCTGCTGCCGCTCGGCAGACTCGGCATGCCTGATCATGTCCTCCGGCCATTTGGCATGCTCCTCAAGCTGAATCATGGGGCCATCTGGGTCACCGGCCCGACGGGAAGCGGGAAAACCACCACACTGTATGCGGCGCTGCAGGAGCTCGACAGCGAGCATTTGAATATTCTGACCATCGAAGACCCCGTGGAATATCAGCTCGCGCATATCAGTCAGATATCCGTGAAACCAAAAATCGGGCTGACCTTTGCGCAGGGGCTGCGTCATATTCTGCGCCAGGATCCGGATATTATCCTTGTCGGGGAGACCCGGGACCTGGAAACCGCGGAGATTGCCGTGCGGGCGTCGCTGACCGGTCATCTCGTTTTCAGCACGCTGCACACCAATGATGCCATTGGGGCCATTGTTCGCCTTGTGGACATGGGGATTCCCCGCTATCTCGTGTCAGCGGCGACCAGCGGGGTTCTGGGACAGCGCCTGATTCGGACTCTCTGTCCTGAATGCAGAAAGCCGATGGAGCTGTCCGCGGAAGATGCCGCGGGTCTGGGACCCTGTGCGCAGCGTTTGAAGGGACAGCCTGTGTATGATGCCGGGAACTGCAGCGCCTGCATGTCGGGCTATTCCGGCCGCACGGGGATTTATGAGCTGCTGATGATGGATGACGCCATTCGGGATGCCATCCGGCATGAGGCCGATCTGATGGCTCTCAACCGTGCCGTGGCGGGCAGGGGGTTCTCTCCTCTGACGGAAGATGCAGTGGAAAAGATTCAGCAGGGCATCACTTCACCTGCCGAGGTGCTGCGGGTGCTCGGCAGATTCCCGTAACCGTCCTATGAAAACCTATGAATACAGGGGGTATCAGACTTCCGGGCATGCCATCAGGGGCCTGATCGAAGCCTCGGGTTTGAAGGATGCCCGCGAACGGCTTGCAGAGGGCGGTATTCTGGTGGAAAGAATATCCTCTGCTTCTGTCCGCCGCAGAACTCTTCCATTTCGGCGCAGCCGGGGCCTTGATTCCGAAACCCGCTCATCTGTATATCGGGAACTCTCTTCGATGATGAGGGCCGGTCTGACGCTGACCCAGTCGCTGAATCTGCTGATTGAGGCCATGGAAGAGGCCCCGGCCACACGTGTACTGCTTGCCGGCATGCGTGATCGGGTGCAGGAGGGGGCCTCTTTGGCGCAGGCGCTTGCCGAGGTGAGCGGGGGAACTCATGAAATGGAGCTGGCGGCTGTTCGTGCCGGCGAACGTGCGGGGAATCTTGATGTGGTCCTCGAGCGACTGGCCGCCTTCCTTGAGGAGCAGAGAGAGATCCGCGAGCGTGTGCAGACTGCGCTGATCTATCCCTCCATTGTCCTGGGGATGGCGGTTCTTATCGCGCTCCTGATGTTCGGAGTGATGATCCCGCGGTTTGCATCCTTGTTTGAAGAATCTCAAATCCCGCTGCCGCCTGTGACGCGGTATATTCTTTCAGCCGGACAATTCCTGAAATACCTTCTGTTTGCGCTGATTGCGTGTGGGGCCGCCTCCGCTGGATTTATTGCCCTGAAGTCGTCTGATCCTCAGTTCCGCATCCTACTGGACCGCTTCTGGTTTAATCTCCCGCTATGGGGCCGGCAATACGCGGCGGTTGTGAATTTCCGCTTTGCACAGACGCTGTCTCTCCTTCTTGATGGCGGGGTATCCCTGGTTGAGGCTTTCCCGCTTGCCGGACGGGCGACGGGCAGCCCCTGGGTGACCGATCTGGTGGATCGGGAAGGCGAGTCGCTGTCGAGGCACGGGAGCAGCCTGGCGGATGCCGTGCGCAGGATTGCGCCGCTCAACGATGTGCTCCCAGGCTGGATTCAGGCCGGCGAGGCCAGCGGGGCTCTGGCGGAACTGCTTTCCCGGGCCGGCAGGCGCTATCAGCTGCAGTGGCAGAGGATGATCGGCCGTTCACTGGAAGTGCTGGAACCCGCTCTGATTATTCTGGTGGGCGGCCTGGTGCTGCTTCTGGCGCTGGCTGTTCTGACTCCCATTCTGTCGCTGAACAGTTCCCTGATGTGATTTCATAGAGAACACCCCACAGCTTGCCCGTTACAAAAAGCCGTTTCCCGTCCGCATCCCATGCGATGCCATTCAGCACGTCTTCCGTACGCATGGGCGATCTGGGACGCAGGGCCTCGCAGTTAATCCACCGGACAACCGAACCGCTCTGCGGATCAATGCAGGCGACGCGATCGGACTTCCAGACATTCGCATAGATCAGCCCGTTGACATATTCCATTTCATTCAGCAGGGAGAGTGGTTGTCCCCTGTCTGTGACCTCGATCCGTCCGGACGGCTCGAACGTCTCTGCATCCAGAAACGTCAGCGTGGAAGACCCGTCACTCATGATCAGCCGTGATCCGTCACAGCAAAGGCCCCAGCCTTCCCCCTTGTAACGGAAGGTCCTGAGCATCGTCAGCGTTTCTGCATCATAAACATATCCCGTTTCAGCATGCCATGTGATCTGGATCAGGCGCCCTTTGCACAGCGCGAGTCCCTCGGCAAACACGCTGTGAGGGAGCATGATTTTCCGGACGATTTCTCCTGTTTCCGGCACGATTTGGCGGAGCGAGGACCGTCCATATATTCCCGTGCTTTCATACAGGAAGCCATTGTAATAGACGAGCCCCTGTGTGAAAGCGCGCGGATCGTGCGGGAATGTATGGACGACCGCAGCCATGACTTCGGGCGTCTCCGCCGACGGGACGTGCACGGATGCCGGTCGGCATCCAAGCAGAAGCAGGACGGCCGCCGCTGCCTGAAATCCTCGCGTCATGGCTGATCAGGCCAGCAGTTGGCGGGCTGTCTGGGCGATATGCTCCGCCGTGAAACCGAATTTTTCCGCGAGCACCTCGGCCGGAGCAGAAGCCCCGAAGCGATTAAGACAGACCATGGCGCCGGCGCTTCCCGCATACTTCTGCCATCCATGTGAAACCCCGGCTTCAACCACGAGGCGTTTTGCGCAGGCGGCGGGCAGGATTTTCTCCTTCAGATCGTTCGGCTGCGAATCGAAGAGCTCCCATGAGGGGAAACTGACCACGCGGATGGCGGCTGATTCCTTCTCCATGGACTGTGCGGCCTTGAGTGCGGGAGCCACTTCCGAGCCAGTGGCCAGAATGATGAGGTCCGGTGCGCCGTCCCGGTTTTGCCAGAGCGTGTAGGCGCCCTGCTGAAGACCCGCCGCCGGGGCGCAGACGGATCGATCCAGCGTTGGGAGGCTTTGACGCGAGAGAATGAGCGCCGTCGGTCCGTGCCGGTTGCGCAGGGCCGCGGCCCATGCCTGCGCAGTTTCGGCGGCATCGCCCGGCCGGATCACCGTAAGGTTGGGAATGGCCCGCAGTGCAGCCAGGTGCTCCACCGCCTGATGTGTGGGGCCGTCTTCTCCAAGGAAAACGCTGTCATGTGTGAACACATAAATCACCGGGAGATGCATAAGGGCGCTTAACCGCACGGCCGGCCGGCAGTAATCGGAAAACACCAGGAAGGTGGCGCCATAAACAATGAACCCTCCATGCAGCGCCATCCCGTTCATGATCGCGGCCATGCCATGTTCGCGGATGCCGAAATGCAGGTTCCGCCCGGTCATGCAGCCGGCCTGAACCGAATCAAACCCCTTGAGTTCCGTATTGGTGCTCGGAGCGAGATCGGCCGACCCGCCCACGAGGCTGGGAATCGCTTTCGCCAGTTCCTGCAAAACGGCGCCGGACGCCTGCCGCGATGCCATCGCCTTGTCCGGAGAAAATTTCGGCAGGATTTTGTCCAGATTCGCAGGAATGCTCCCTTCTTGAGCCGCATCCCATTGCGCCGCCAGCGCAGGATCGGCATTGCGGAATTCCGCGCAGCGCTTGTGCCACTGCAAATAGTCATTGGACAACTGTTGTTTCCGCTCGGAAAAAACGGACCGAACCTCGTCCGGGACATGGAAGAACTTGTCCTCTGGAAGCCCGAGGAGTTTCTTCGTCGCGGCGATTTCGGCGTCGCCCAGCGGAGACCCGTGGCTGCCGGATGTGTCCTGCTTGTTGGGACTGCCTTTGGCGATGTGAGTCCGCGCGATGATAATGGTCGGCCGATCCTTCTCTTTCTTTGCGGCAGTCAGCGCCTGATCAATTTCCTCATGATTATGGCCGTCAATGCTCAGCACATTCCAGTGATATCCCTCGAAACGCCGGCGGACATCATCGCTGTACGCCAGGTCGGTTTCCCCCTCGATTGTGA
>JAKQHR010000074.1 GCA_029557905.1 Verrucomicrobiota bacterium | reverse complement strand
GACGGATCCGGAACAGAACAGCCGAGGATGTCGGGGAAATCCCGTGTCTTGAAGAGCAGCTTTCCCTGAATGTCGCAGTAACCCAGCGCGAAAATGCGCTCATCCTGCGTGGCACGGGCCAGCAGGGACTGAATTTTTCTTTTGTTGCCCTGTTCCAGAAGTTCGCCCAGGGGATCCTGGAGGGTGCTGGTTACCAGCTTTGACCGGATATCCATATCCCTTACCGACCAGTGCAGCGTCAGCTTGTCCACCAGAGGCAGCACCGCGAAAGCCAGGAGCGCCATGGCGACCACCAAGGGAACGACAAAGCGCAGCGTAAGGCGAAGCGATCGGGAAGATTTAATGCTTTGCAAGTTCATCCGTATCCCTCTTCTAAAACGCACTGTCCCAGCGCCTGCTGAGGCGGATGGCGGAGTTGATCAGGCCCACCATGCTGTAGGTCTGAACAAAATTCCCCCAGGGATCGCCAGTGCGCGGATCGATGTGCTCGGCCAGAAGCCCGTGGCGGCTTCGGCGGGACAGGAGGTTTTCAAACAGCGCGCGGGCTTCTTCGCCGCGGTTCAGGGCAGCCAGCGCGTAAATATACCAGAAGGTGCAGACCACAAAAGCGTTTTGGGGAACGCCGAAATCATCCGTCTCCACATAGCGGTAAATATAATCGCCGTGCCGGAGCTCCTTTTCAATCGCACCCACCGTCCGGGCAAAGCGAGGATCATCGGCGGATAGAAATCCGATGTCGTGGAGCAGCAGAAGGCTGGCATCCAGGGAGTCCCCGTCGAATGCGCCGACGAAAGACTGCTTTTTTTCATTCCACGCACGGCGGCAGATGGTGGCATGAATCCGTTCCGCCCGGCTTTGCCAGCAGGCAGCGCGTTCGGAAAGGCCGATATAAACGGCGATGCGGGCCAGACGGTCGCAGGCCGCCCAGCACATCAGGCTGGAAAACGTGTGAACCCGCAGGGTGTTGCGTGTTTCCCAGGGACCCGAATCCGGCTGGTCATGAACCGCCATGGCCGCTTCCCCCAGGGGTTCCAGCCGCGAGAAGAGAGCCGCTCCTCCCCGGTGGGCAAGTCTGCGGTCAAAGAAGGTGTGCGCCACGGCGAGGATGGCCGATCCGTAAACATCATGCTGGATCTGTTCGCAGGCCTGGTTGCCGATCCGGACGGGCCCCATTCCCCGATAACCGGGAAGGCTATCGACGTCCCGCTCCTCCAGCTTGGCCCTGCCGTCAATGCCGTACACGGGCTGAATCCGGCCGTTGGGCGTTCCCGCCGCCACATTGATCAGGTAATTCAAATACCGTTCCATCGTATTGGTCGTGCTGAGGCGGTTCAGGGCGTTGACGACAAAGTAGGAATCTCTCAGCCAGCAGTAGCGATAGTCCCAGTTGCGGCCCGAATCCGGCGCCTCCGGAATCGATGTCGTCATGGCCGCGATGATGGCGCCCGTATCCTGAAACGTGTTCAGCTTCAGGGTAATGGCGGCGCGGATCACCTCCTCCTGCCACTCGAAGGGAATGGACAGGTCTCTGACCCAGTTGCGCCAGCTGCCGACCGTTTCGTCCAGAAAACGGCGTGAAAGATCGCCGATGGCGTCCGGAATGGTTTCATCCGGCCCCAGAATCATCGTGGCGGCGGTTTCCAGGAAAAAGGGGATTTCCTGA